>NZ_JEOG01000016.1:0-69055 GCF_006408715.1 Bifidobacterium sp. UTCIF-39
CCGCTGGTGACGCAGAACGCAGACCCCCTAAAACACCTAAAACGAGACGGCCTTGCCGGGATATATCGAACTCCCGGCAAGGCCGTCTGCTGTTATATCAGTTGCATGCCGACGCCATTACGCCGACACCCCGCGCTCACTGCGCGGAGTTCTGCGTGTTCTGCCCCTCCTGCTGGCTGGCGGCCGCGGCGGCGAGCTTGCCGTTGACCATCGGCACCTCGCCCGCGTTCTTGGTGCCCACCGGCAGCTTGGCAGCCTCCTCGGCGTCTTCCAGCGCTTCGGTCTTGGGCAGCGACATGAAGTCGAGATCCTTGAGGTACCCCTTGCCGGCGGTGATGTCGTACTGGATGAGCCTGTAGTCCTCGAGCAGCTGCCGCGTCGCCTTGTCGGCCTGCGTGATGTCCACGCGGTTGCCGTCCTTGTCGAGGTACAGCGCCTGACCGTCGGGGATGCGCGACCAGCTCTGGATCTTGTTGACCACCGGCGGTTCCATCGCGGGCACCTTGTCGTGCAGCTGGGTGAGGAACGCCAGGTACGGGCTCACCTTCGCGTTCATGTGTTCGGCAGCCTGCGCCATGAAATAGTTCGGCGACGTGTATGCGGTGGTCGAATCGGGCAGTTTGGTGCCGTGCGATCCGGACGCCTTGTTCGACCAGATGAAGTAGTCGGTCTCGTGCAGCGCCACCGAATTGTCGGTGTTTTCCGAGGCGGACGCGTATGCGCCGGGCAGATGGTCCCCGTAGAAGATCACGGTGATCGGCTTGTCGATGTTGTCGAGCTGGTCGAGGAACGCCTTGGTGGCTTCGTCCGTGTATTCCACGCCCTTCGCATACGTCTGGATCTGTGTGGTCTCATCGAGGCCCAGCGGATCACCGGTGGTGCTCGTGGCCTGGAATTCGTTATTCGAATACCAGTTGTCGTAGCTCATATGGTTCTGCATGGTGAGCACGGACAGGAACTGGCTTTTGCTCGTGTCGATCTTCTCCAGCAGGCTCTGGTAGGCGTCGGAATCCTTCACATACGGCGACGAGTCGATCTTCGACTGGTGGGCGATCACGTCCGGTTCGTTCAACGTCCAGAAATGCCTGAACTTGAACTTCTTGTAGTTCGACGACCGTGAGTACATCGACGATTCGTACGGATGGAACGCCTCGGAATCCTTGCCGTCGTTCCACAGCTGATTGAACGTGGGCGTCCAGCCGAGTTTGGGGATCAGCTGCTGGTACGGGGAGCTGAGCGATGCGTCGAAGTTCGCCATCGACAGACCGGTCAGCGCCATGAACTCCATGTTCGCCGTACCGCCACCGTAGCCTGCGGACAGCATGAGACCGGACGTGGTCTGCGACTTGATGGCGCGCACGTTCGGCATCGGATCCTTGTTGAGCGCCAGTCCCGGCACTCGCGTCGGATCGGAGAACGATTCCGACAGCACCATGATCACCGTGCTGTCCTCAAGATTGCTTTCCCGGGTCTGATTGATCTCGTTGGCCGCCTGCGTGTATCGCTTGGCGACCTGAGCCATCGTCTTCTCCGAATAGTTCGCCGGCTCGTCCATGACCTTCGGATTGACGAATCGCTGGAAGCCGATCAGCGTGCCGTTGGCCTGCGCATCGATCACCGAATCCCACAGCTTCGGCGAATCGCCCAGCGTCTGCGCGAAGTTGTACGACCACGATCCGGTGTTGGCCAGACCGGCGGTGAACAGACCGAGGAACAGTCCCGGACATACGATGAGCACCACTCGCGCGACGGCGGTTTTCGCCCGACCGTGCAGATCGATGAATCCACGTCGTCCGTCACGCTGATGCAGCGAATAGCCGATCACGATCATGGCAAGGAAGAAGATGGCCGCATCCATGAATACGCGGGACGATCCCGTGGGGATGAACCCGAGCATGCTGCCGGCGTCGCTTTTCAGAAAGCCCAGATCGGATGGCTTGATCGTCTCGTATCGGACCATCACCTTGAACCGATCCGCGACGGCGCAGAACCCGACGATCGACAGAAACACCACCGATGCGATCCAGAACCGATTGACCAGCACGATCAGAATCAGATACACCACCGCCAGAATCAGCAGATTAAGCAGGAACTGATACTCGTTGCTCGTCCACATCTTGGAGATGAATCCACCGAACCCACGCAACGGTTCGACCGTCCACACGCTCCACTGCAGCAGGCCCACCGCGACGATGTCGACCATAAGGAAGGAGACGAGATAGAACCGCCATCCGAACGGCCTGGTACGGGGTCGTCGCAGGTCGAAGTCGGCGATGTCCACGTCGGACGAGTCGATCACGCCATCGGCGGAGGTATCCCCGGTGGTGGCCTCCATCTCGGTTTCTTCGCGTACCTCAGTCACTCGCGGCACTCCTTATCATCGTCGTCAGGTTAACGCCGGCTGACATTCTGATCAACAGGCAATTAAACACACCAACGTTAGCCCACCGAGTGGTCAGTCGCTACGCGGCGGATTGAATACCCCATGAACTTCCACAGCCCGGCGCAACACCGATTGGCAAAACACGCCGTGCAAACGCCCGAAAAACGTACGAATCCTATGAACATTCTCAAAATGCGCCATGAAATCGCAAGTTTTCGGGGGTAGCCTGACCCTTATGGCTTCTCAGACTCCTCGATCCATACGATCCGGCTCTTCGGCCGCGACCGGCGAAGCGGCATCGACCGTTCGCCCCTCCAGGCGACATAGCTCGCACAGGCCGCCGAAGAAGCAGAAGAAGCATCGTATCCTCAAGGGCTTCCTCATCTTCATCGCCGCATGCCTCGTGGCGGGAATCGGACTGTTCGCGTTCATGTACATCACCACCAAGGTCCCCAATCCGGAGGATGTGGCTCTGGCGGAGAAGACGCGCGTCTACTATTCCGACGGCACTACCGAGATCGGTACGTTCGCCGAGCAGAACCGAGACATCATCGACTGCTCCGTACTGCCCGACTATGTGGGCAACGCGATCGTCGCATCCGAGAACCGTACGTTCTGGACGGACCGCGGCATCGACATCAAGGGCATCAGCCGCGCACTCATCAACAACGTGACCAAGGGCACGCGCCAGGGCGGCTCCACCATCACCCAGCAGTACGCGGAACGCTACTATCTGGGCGAAACCACCACGTACAAGGGCAAGGTCAAGGAGGCGTTCCTGGCCCTGAAGATCGCACAGACCCAGGATAAGGACACGGTGCTGTGCAACTACATGAACACCATCTATCTGGGACGCAACGCATACGGCATCCAGGCCGCGGCGCATGCGTACTTCGGCAAGGACGCGAAGGATCTCACGCTGTCCGAGGCCGCGACGATCGCCGGCATCATCCCCTCGCCGAACAACTGGGATCCGGCCGTGAACCAGACGATGGCCCAGCAGCGCTTCGATCGCGTGCTCAACATCATGCAGGAGGACGGCTACATCACCGCTCAGGAGAAGAGCGAGGCGAAGATGCCCGACACGGTGCAGCAGTCCACCGACAACATCTATCAGGGCACCAAGGGCTACCTGCTCAAGATGGTGCGCAACGAACTCGTGGCGTCCAAGGCGTTCACCGAAACCGACATCGACACCGGCGGCTACAAGATCATCACCACGATCGACAAAACGCGGCAGGATGAGATGTACAAGGTGGTCAGCCCCACGGCCAATTCCGACACCGTGCCGGAGGGACTTGAGGCTGGCGGCATGAGCGTGAACCCGAAGGACGGCTCGATCATCTCGCTGTACGCGGGCGAGGACTACCTCACGCACAGCCTCAACAACGTGACCCAGTCCACGTTCGAGGTCGGCTCCACCATGAAGCCGTTCGCGCTGCTCGCCACCGTGCAGAAGGACGTGAACCTGAGCACCACGTTCAACGGCAACTCGCCGCGATCGTTCCCCGGACTCACCACGCCGATGAACAACGCCGGCGGCGTGAGCTACGGCTACATCGATCTGTACAAGGCCACCGCGAACTCCGTGAACACCGTGTACATGGATCTTGCGCAGCATCTCGGCTCGCAGACGATCATCGACACGGCCAAGACCGCGGGCATCAAGGGCACGATCACCGATGACTCCTATACGGTACTGGGCAATTCCGGCCTGACCGTATACGACATGGTGCGCGGCTACTCCACCATCGCCAATCAGGGACAGAAGGTGTCGCTACACATCGTGAACAAAGTGAACGACGGCAACAACAAGGCCCTGTACACGTCATCCACGTCGTCCGAGCGCGTGTTCGACGCGAACGACGTGGCGCTGGTGACCAAGGCCATGACCGGCACCATCCAGTCCGGTACGGGTAAGGAAGCCAGGTCGATCGGCATCACCATGGCCGGCAAGTCCGGTACGGCAAACGACAGCAAGGCGGCGAGCTTCGTGGGCTTCACGCCCTCCGTGCTCACCTACATGGCCATCTGGTATCCGGGCAGCGACGGCTCCGCACAGGAGGTCCCGACCTTCGCCGGCTACAGCCACGGTTCGGGATACCCGGCGCATATGTTCACCCAGTACATGAAGCAGGCGCTGGCGGATGCCAAGGATGAGGACTTCCCCGCCGCCAAGGACACCGGTACCATCGGCGGCCCCGACGGTACCTGGGGAACCGGCGGCAGGAAGAGCTCCTCGTCGTCCGGATCGTCGTCCGGCAACACCAGCAAGAACAGGTCCAACAGCACCGACACCACCGATGAGGGCACCTCCACCGGAACCGAGAACAGTGGCGGCACGGGAACCGGTAGCGGGACCGGCACTGAAAACGGCACGGAAACCGGCGGCACGCCGAGCACCGGAACCGGCGGCACCGGTGGCACCGGCACGGGCACCGGCACGGGCGGCGGCACGGGAACCGGCAACACCGGAACCGGTTCCGGAACCGGCAGCACTGAGAACGGTACCGGAACCGGCGGCAACACGGGCGGCAGCACCAGCGGTGGCACGGGAACCGGCAACACCGGAATCGGAGACGGGAATATCAGCGTTCCCGATATCAACATCGGCAACTGATCCGGAGGCTGGTTGTGAGTGCACGTTGATTGGTTGACTGGTTGTGCACGTCAACGAACATTCACAACCAGTCAACTGGTGCCAGCCGTCAAGTGCCAGCCGTCAAGTGCCAAGTGCCCGAGACATGCCCACAACGTCTACGCACACAGACCTAACGACTAACGACTAACGCCGGAGGGGCCGATCCCATTGCAGGATCGGCCCCTCCGGCGTTTTCATATCGTATTGTAGGCTCCTCAGCCGCCGCCCCGTCAAGCACGACGGAGCGCGGCATCGGCGGAACCTAACGGAACATCAGCGCTCGGAGCGGTTGACCGCGGAGATGATGGCCTTCAGCGAGCTGGTGATAATCGACGAATCGATGCCCACACCCCAGATCACCTGGGATTCGGGCTTCTCACCGATCTCGGCCTCCACGTAGGAAGCGGCCATGGCGTCGGTGCTGGCGGTCATCGTGTGCTCCACGTAATCCATCACGGACACGTCGATACCCAGCGAGGAAATCGCGTTGATGAACGCGGCGATCGGGCCGTTGCCCACACCGGACAGGTCACGCTCAACGGGTTCGGCATCCGGAGTGGTGCCGCGATCGAGCAGACGGGCCTTGAGCACGGTGTCGGAGCCGTCCTCACCGGACGAGACGGACACCTTGAGCAGCTTGAGACGACCCCACTGCTTCAGCGACTCATCGGACGTGTCGCCCACCACATGACCGGCCGCAGTGGTGCCGCCGGACTCCACCGGAAGGTACTCGTCCTTGAACAGGCGCCAGATGTCCTCGTCCTTGACTTCCTTCTTGGTGTCGTCGGCATACTTCTGCACGATCTTGTCGAACTCCACCTGCAGACGCTTCGGCAGGTCGAGGTTGTGGTTCGTCTTGAGCAGGTAGGCCATGCCGCCCTTGCCGGACTGCGAGTTCACGCGGATGATGGCCTCGTAGGTACGGCCGATGTCCTTCGGATCGATCGGCAGGTACGGCACGAGCCACACGAACTTGTCGAGATCGGCGTCGGCGCGGTCGGCAGCCATCTGACGGGCCTCCAGACCCTTCTTGATGGCGTCCTGATGCGAGCCGGAGAACGCGGTGAACACGAAGTTACCCGCGTACGGATGACGCTCGGAGATCTTGATCTGGTTGCAGTATTCGACCGTCTTGCGGATCTCCGGCACGTTGGAGAAGTCGATCTGCGGGTCCACGCCCTGCGTGAGCAGGTTCAGACCCAGCGTGACGAGATCGACGTTGCCGGTACGCTCGCCATTGCCCAGCAGGCAGCCCTCGACGCGGTCGGCGCCGGCCAGCACACCCAGCTCGGTGGCGGCCACGCCCATGCCCTCGTCGTTGTGCGGGTGCAGGGACAGCACGATGGCGTCGCGGTTCTTCAGATGCGTGGACACGTATTCCACCTCGTCGGCGAACACGTTCGGCGTGGTCATCTCCACCGTGGCCGGCAGATTGATGATCATCGGGTGCTCCGGCGTCGGCTTGATCACGTCGATCACGGCGTTGCACACCTCGACGGCGTATTCCGGCTCGGTACCGGTGAACGACTCAGGAGAGTATTCGTAGTACAGGTCGATGCCCTCGGCCTCACCCTCGAGATCCTTGCACAGTTCGGCGGCGTCGGTGGCGAGCTTCTTGATCTCCTCGCGGTTCTTGCGGAACACGACCTCGCGCTGCAGCACGGAGACGGAGTTGTAGAAGTGCACGATGGCGCGCTTGGCGCCGCGAAGCGCCTCGTAGGTGCGGCGGATCAGGTGCTCACGGCACTGGGTGAGCACCACGATGGTGACGTCGTCGGGGATCAGTTCACGCTCGATGAGCATGCGGATGAAGTCGAAGTCCGTCTCGGACGCGGACGGGAAGCCCACCTCGATCTCCTTGTACCCCATGGAGACGAGCAGGTTCCAGAAGCGCAGCTTGCGTTCGGAATCCATCGGATTGACCAGTGCCTGGTTGCCGTCGCGAAGATCGACGGAGCACCAGCGCGGCGCACGCTTGAACGTCTTGTTCGGCCATGTGCGCTCAGGGAAGCTGAACGGCACCTGAAGTTCGTAGGATGCGTACTTGTTGTACGGCATGCGACTCGGCTTCTGCGGGGAGCCGATGAAACGAGCCGGAGGCAGCAGCGGGTCGTTGTTCCCTCCGTTGGATGCCGCCGCAGCAGCTGCAAGATCGAATACCGATTCCACGTCGGGGTTGTGATCCTGGCCCATATCTTCCTCCTTTTCTGATTGTTGTGGTGTAACCAAAATTCCAGTCTACAAGCCGGCAACAACAGAAACGCTGGGGGTTTACACTCCTCCCCATTCCTTAGTGTGATCACACTATCGTGGCCAATGCCCCCCAAACGTTGAAATTCCAACACCCGCATTTTTTAGTGTGATCACACTACAGAGGGAGCGGTCTCATTTTTGGTGGTGTATCTCACTTTTCGGCTGTTCAGTTGCTTATGAAACGTTTCAGTTGCTCATTGGCCAGTGCCCGGCACCGGTGCCCGGCGGCCATTGCCCACTGGCCGCTGACCACCGGTGCCGTTCCTCAGACGATGCGACGATAGGCGGCCCAGCGGGCGAGCTCGCCGCGGTTGGAGAGCTGCAGCTTCCGCAAGACCTTGGAGACGTGCGTTTCCACGGTCTTGACCGAGATGAACAGTTCGGCGGCAACCTCCTTGTAGGAGTAGCCACGGGCGATGAGCCGCATGACCTCCTGTTCGCGCGGGCTGAGCACGTCGATATCGATGTCGTCATCGGGTACCGGCGTCGCAGTCGGCGTCGGCTGTGCGTAAGGGTTGTAGTCGGCGCTCGGGTCGGGCGTGGCACCCTGAACACCGCCCTGCGGACTGCCCGGGCCGAGCGCATTGAGCACGAATCCGGCCAGCTTCGGACTGAACACCGCATAGCCCTCCGCCACCTGATGAATCGACGCGATGAGGTCCGGCGCGGTGATCGTCTTGGTCACATAGCCGCGGGCGCCGGCACGGATCACCGCGCCCACGTCGGTCGGCGAATCGGATACTGACAGCGCCAGATACAGGGTGTGCGGCGCATACGGCATGCTACGCAGAATGATCTCGGACCCGCCGCCGCCCTCGCCGCCGGGCACATGCACGTCGAGCAGCACCACGTCAGGACGGGTTTCGGCGATCATACGGACCGACGACTGCACGTCCCCCGCCTGTCCGACGATCTCAATGTCGTCGGAGCCGGCGGTGATGGCCGCGATCACCCCCGCACGAAACAGATCATGATCATCAACCACGCCGATGCGCACGGATCGTTTGACTGCCGTATCCGACTGGATTGCGGTCGTCTTGGGCGCCGACTGATCCGACTGTGCCAACCGACTTGACTGTGCCGCATCCGTCCCCATTGACTGCGTCATTCCCCGTTCCTCCTTGTCGTTCCTCGACATCATTCCTCACCTTACTGCGCCGCCGGACCGCGTCACGTTTCCTTACCGCTGCAACGGCTGGGAAAGACGGACCTCCGTACCCCAACCGGGCCGCGAGACGATCTCGGCCGTGCCCCCAGACCGCCGCATGCGGCCGATGATCGACTCCTTGACCCCAAGGTGCCCGGCCGGCAATGCGTTCACGTCGAAACCGTCCCCGTGATCGCGCACGAACACCTGTACTTTGACATCGTTCGCCTCCATATAGACGGAGATCGGCGGAGCGCCATGCCGGGCCGCGTTGGTCATGGCCTCGGCGGCGGCATCGAGCAACGACGATAATTCCTGCACCGTCGCGCATTCGCCGACAGTCACCACATCGATCGGGCGCTCGCACGAGTCCTCCACATTGGCGACGACGCGTTTGAGTACGCGGGAGAACGGTTCCGGAGCGGCGGCATTGCGCATGGATGCGGCCGGGATAGACGCGGTCACGGACGCGTTCGTAGACGATGCCGACGGGAATGCCGGCCGTTGAGGGATCGGCGAGGTACTAGGAAATCCCGCCCCGGATGCCATTGCCGCAGCGCTCATACCAACGGGTCCCGCACCCGAAGACGCCGCTGCCGCGGATGCCGCGGTGGATTCCGGATCGCCGTACAGCCATTCGCGCAGTTCACGTTCCTGTGCGCGGGCGAGCGCCGCCACCTTGGCGGAATCCGACGATTGCAGTTGGATCAGGGCGAGCGTCTGCAGCACGGAGTCATGCAGTCGTGCGGCGATGTCGGCGCGGAGTTCCTCGCGGGCGGTCTGTGCCCGCTGCTTGCCCAGATCGGCGATCAGGCTGATCCACCAGGGGGCGATGATGACGGCGAGCGCCGCGATCATGACGAGTCCGGCGAGCGCGCCTTTAAGCAACGTTCCCAATTGCATGGTCAGGCTGAACATGACAAGGACGCCGGCGATGGTGACGGCGATGCTGCCCGCGGTCACGACGATGGCGAATCTGCCGGTGTGGACTTCGGGGTGGAGCCGGTCGTCCATGATGAAGCTCATCTGTGCCCATCCGACGGCCACGCCGACGAATACCAGGGCGAGGCCGAGCACGATCTGTATGGGCAGCCCGGAGAGGATCCCCCAGACGCCCAGTCCGACGGCGAGTACGCCGATCAACGCGATGACCACACCGATGGTGGCCGGCCGGACCGGTCGGGTGGCGTTGGCCGCACGGCTGGCGGCGTCGACGAGCGAACTCAGCGTGGTGCGGCGCAACGGTGAATCGAATACCGGAGGGGTTGGCGGGGTCTGTGATGGCCTGGGATCCTGCCGATCCGTCGGCGGCTGCGTCGGCGGTATGCCATGCTGACCGTTCATTCACATCCCCCTTGCATATCTTCAGTTGCGGATCACCGTCATGATCATCACGAGTCGTCATGATTCAGGAACGACGATCGGTGTCGTCGCGGTTATCCTGCACTCCAGCGTAGCAATGCCGTTCGGGGTGATATGGGGGATTCGGGGTGCGTCCCCCATGGTTCAGGGTTCTTTCAGGGTGTTCCCCCATAGCGGTCGACACGATTCTGCGGTGGAATGGAATCAACAAGGAATCACGAGCGAACGATCCTCTGGGATCCTCAGGGAGATGAGCATCATGACGTCAAGCAATCCATTCAATCCGAACCAGTACGCCAATCCGAATCCGAACCCTCCGGCGGGCAGCCGGTTCTTCAACTGGGTCCGTTCGCTCGGGCTCCGTCGCAGCACCAACCGCTGGGTGGGTGGTGTGTCCGGCGCGATCGCCAACCGTCTCGGCTGGGATCCGCTGATCATCCGCATCATCTGGTTCGCGTTCTTCTGCGCGGCCGGATTCGGCGCACTGCTCTACGGTCTGGCATGGTTTCTGCTCCCCGACGAGCGTGACGGCACGATCATCGCCGAGGACGCGCTGATCAACGGCCGGTTCCCCGCGCCGTTCTGGATGTCGATCCTGTTCATGCTCGTCGGCTGCCCCGGCAGTGTGTTCGCCGTGCCGTTCATTTCGATCCCGCTGTTCGTGGCGCTGATCGTCGCCGCGATCCTGCTGTACAACCGCGACCAGAACAAGAACCCCGGAGGCAGTCAGCCGAATCCCGACGCCGGCCCCGGCCCCGATTTCGGAGGATTCGGTGGCAGCGCAACCGGCCCCGTCAACCCGACCAACTCAACGAACCCGACTCCGATGGGAGGTCCTGCAATGCCCACGCCGAATCCGACCCCCAACACGCCGGGCGCGAGCTACGGTCCGACGCCGCAGCAGCCGTTCACGCCGCAACCCGGCCCGGCTCCGTACTACAACACCGCGCCGCAACCCGCACAGCCCACCGTGATCTACCGCCGCAAGCCCGCCGGCCCGGTGGTGGTGGGCGTCGTCTCCGGCCTGATCCTGCTGTCGCTGGCCGGCCTCATCGCGCTGATGGCGTTCGGTCGTCACTTCGAACTGCCGAACGTGATCACGATGGTGTCCCTCTGGATTCTGGCGGTCACGTTCCTGCTCGGCCTGCTTACGATCGTCGTCGGTTTCACCGGCCGCAAGTCCGGAGGCCTGATTCCACTGACGATCGTGGCGCTGATCGCCTCGATGTGCGCGTACGTCGCCCTGCCCGGCGCGAACTATGTGGCCGGATCGACCTACGGCACCGAAGTGACGTTCTCCGACCGCACCTACCGTTCCGATGATCTCGACACGTTGCAGAGCACCGGACTGGATATCGCGTTCTCGTCCGTCGAGCTCGACCTGACCGACTGGAGCAGCACCCATCCCGGGTCCAACTGCCCCACCGGCGACCTGGGCCTTGACATGGCGTTCTCCGATCTTGAGATCGAACTGCCCGCCGGGTGCCAGGTCGTGTCGAACGTCGACAGCACGCTCAGTTCCACCATCAACTACGGCGCACTGACGACGTGGGAAAACGCCGATTCCGATACCGCACTTGTGCTCACCGGCGACTCGGCCTTCTCCAACATCTCCGTCGACACGTCCCATAGCCGTTTCAACGGATACGACGACTGAGCCGTTGCGCACGATCATCACACACGCAGTCATCAGTAATTTCGACAACGAGATTTTTTAAGGAGACATCATGACCACCATCGATCCGCAGAATGATCAGAAGACAACAGTGCTGCCGGTCGGCGGCAACGGCACGGCTGATGGCAATGCCGTGGTCAACGGCAACGGCACGGTCGGCGATTCAGCCAGCGAGGCGCCCACGCAGACGCTCGACCCCGATCGCATCAAGGCGCAGAACGCACCGACGGAGACCATGCCGCCGGTGGGCGCAACGCCGATCGCCAGCACGACTGACGGCAACGACAGCACCTCGAACATGACCGACGCGGCCGGCAATACCGACGTCGTCGATGCAACCGTCCCTATCGCCAGCGCCGATAATGTGGGCAATGGCGATACCGCCGACACGCTGCCGACGCAGCCGATCGTCGGCAAGCCCGATGTGACGCTTGCCGGAACGGAATACGAGCAGCCGGGCCCGTTCTCGCCGGAGGCCACGCCGTCGTCGGTGTCCGAGGAACCTCTGCCAGCTGCCGAAGGCCCTGCAACCGCGCCCGCCGCCCCCGCTTCTCCAACGCCGTTCCCCACACCGGCACCCATGCCGAACCCAACGCCCATGCCGAACCCAACGCCCGCACCCGCACCGATCCCGGAGCAGGCATGGTCCGCGTCGCCGGAGCAGCCGATGAATCCGCAGCAGGCCGCGTGGAACCAGCAGCAGGCCGCCGCGCAGGGCTACGCGAACGAGGCCCAGCGCAACAACTACCCTGGTTCCGGCAATGCCGCTCAGGCCACGGCGGGCCCGCAGTATCAGAACTATCCGGGCTGGAACCAGTACGCGCCGAACATCGGCCAGCAGTATCCACCGCGCATCGAATATCGTAAGGGCCCAAGCACGCCCACGATCATCTGGGGCGCGCTGATCGCACTGTTCGCGCTCGGCGGGCTCGGCGGCAGCTGGCTGTTCGGATTCTCCATGTCGTTGAGCATGTGGACGATCTTCGCAATCGTCGCACTGGTGGTCATGGGCGTCACGCTCGTGATCGGCGGCGTCGCCGCCGCCATGCGACGCAGGAACGGCAACGGCAACGGACGCACACCGAAGACGCGCGCACCGGGCGCGACGGGAGCCCCGAAGGCCTGATCGGCGGTGTCAGACATCACGGCCTGAACCTCGAACGTCACGGGCGGAGTCTCCCGCCAACGATTCCGCTCCCCACCCTCAACATCGAACGCCGTGTCCACGACTCTTATGACTCCATATGGGGACACGGCGTTTCATTTGTCGAAAACGGCAGGCAGCCCATCACTCACAGGTAGTGGAACAGCGACACGCCTCGACGACCCATGCAGTAGGCGTTGCCCAGCCACGTGTGCTTGCTGGTGGGCCATACGGCACCCAGTCGCGGCGCGTTCTGGCTCATCCAGATACTGGGTACACGGCCGTCGGCGCTGCGCGATCCGAGCAGGTTGAATCCGTTCTTGTGCACCAGCCAATCGGGATGCTGGGTGGCGATGGCGAGACCCTCCTCCAGCGTCAACGGCAGCCGACCGTCGGATTCGACGAGCTTGCGCGCGATGTCGGGCTCACGATTCGTGTATCGGGTGCCGGTGTGCGGGTCCACGACGATGTAGAACGGGCCTTCCGGCGGCTCGAAGCCGTCCTGCGGTAGGAAACTGGCGATGTCGCGCGGCGGCATGGTGGTGAATCCGGCCATGCGGTTGATGCTGGTTCGCGCGATCAGCGATTCCGGGGACACGAGTTCGCGCGTGGGGACGAGAAGAATGTTGGCGCCCAGATCGGATTTGGCCAGGGCGTTGATGATCGGCGTGGCGAGTGCACGGAATGCGGCGGCCGTCATATCGGCCACGTCGGGGTATCCCAGCGCCACGATTCGGTCGAGCTGCTTTTGCGCTTCCACGGATGCTTCAGACATATCCCCAGTATCTCAGCCGGGCAGACATCCGCAACGTCGGTCGGCCTGTTGCGGGATGACGTTGCGGGCGGTCCGGACCGATCTCGACGTCATCCCAGACGAACGGAAACCGATTCCGAACAGACACGAACCAACAAGGACACAAACAACACAAACGATCGGCTCCCCGTTACGCAATCTGTGCAATCGCGCAACGGGGAGCCGATATGCCAATCCGGTGGCTGCCGGCGTTGGCCAGAGATCAGAGCTGATCGGCGAAGTGCTTCTTCGCCACGATCTCCGCAAGTTCGATGGCGTTGAGTGCGGCGCCCTTACGAAGGTTGTCGTTCGTGATGAACATGGACAGGCCCTTCTTGCCGTCCACGGCCTGATCCTGACGGATGCGGCCCACAAAGCTCGGGTCCTTGCCGGCGGCGAGCTGCGGGGTGGGGATGTCGTTGAGCTCCACGCCCGGGGCCTTGGCCAGCACCTCACGGGCCTGATCCGGGGTCACGTCCTTCTCGAACTCGGCGTTGACGCTCATGCCGTGCGAGGTGAACACGCCGATGCGCACGCAGGTGCAGCTGGCCTTCAGGTTCGGCAGGTGCAGGATCTTGCGGCTCTCATTGCGCAGCTTCTGCTCCTCGTCGGTCTCCTCGCTGCCGTCGTCCACGATCGCGCCGATGAACGGCACGGCGTTGAAGGCGATGGTGCGCACCACCTTGGTCGGCTCGGGGAAGTCAATGGCGGAACCGTCGAACACCAGCTTGTCGGCACCCTGCTCCACGGCGGCCTTGGCCTCGTTCATGAGCTGCAGCACGCCGGCGCGGCCGGCACCGGACACGGCCTGGTAGGAGCTGACGATCAGACGCTTGAGACCGAACTCGTCGGACAGCGCCTTCATGGCCGGCATGCATGCCATGGTCGTGCAGTTCGGGTTGGCGATGATGCGGTCCGGAACGTCGTCCAGATCCTCGGGGTTCACCTCGGCCACGACCAGCGGCACGTTGTCGTGCATACGCCACTGGGAGGAGTTGTCGATCACGTAGGCGCCGGCCTCGGCGAACTTGGGCGCCCACACCTTGGAGGTGCCGCCGCCGGCGGAGAAGATGGCGATGTCGATGCCGGAAAGATCGGCCTTGGCCACGTCCTCCACGGTGATGTCGTGACCGCGCCAGTTGAGCACGGTTCCGGCGGAATGCGCGGACGCGAGGAAACGCAGATCCTTCACCGGGAAGTTGCGCTCGTCAAGGATGCGACGCATGACCATGCCCACCTGTCCGGTGGCACCCAGCACCGCTACGTTCACGCCTTTGTCATTGATCTGTACCATTGTGTGGCTCCTTTTTCTTCCGGCTGTAACGTCGTCTGGTTCAATCGACGCGAATCAGCGGCCGGTGCCGCCGTAGACCACGGCCTCAACCTGGTCGGCGTCGAGATTGAACTTGGTGTGGATGGCGCGCACGGCGTCGTCGAGGTCCTCGAGCGGCACCATGGCGGAAATGCGGATCTCGGAGGTGGAGATCATCAGCACGTTGATGTTCTTCTCGCTCAGCGCGCGGAAGAAGGTGGCAGCGATGCCGGAGTGGGTCTTCATACCCACGCCCACGAGCGCGACTTTGCCGACGGCGGTGTTGAAGTCCACGGACTCGTAGCCGATTTCGTCACGCTTGGACTCAAGGACGTTCTCCACGTCGCGGATCTGCGATTCGGAGGCGGTGAACGACACGTCGGCGGTACCGGTGGATGCGGCGGCCTGCACGATCATGTCGACGTTCACGCCGGCGTCGGCCAGCTGCGTGAAGATCGACGCGCACATGCCCGGACGGTCGGGGATGCGACGCAGCGTAATCTGCGCTTCGGAACGGTCGTGCGCGATACCGGAGACGATCGGATCCTCCGGCCCGAGATCGGGGAAGAGATCGCCCATGGACTGGTTGTCGTTGCTCATTGTTGTCACCTTTACGTTTACGTGATTGTCGTGGTTCGTGATTGTCGTGTTGTTGTATGGCTTGGATCGGGGATCGTCCTACGGCAATTCCCGTCGCAAGTAGCGCGCGATTACCGCGCGATTACAGCAGGTTCGGGATGCTGCGCGGGTCCACGCCGTCGGGCAGCACGAGCGTGCCCGGACGATGCGAGAAGGAGCTGCGCACATGCAGAGGCATGTTGAAGCGCTCGGCGTATTCCACGCAGCGCAGCGCCAGCACCTTGGAACCGCAGGCGGCCATCTCGAGGATCGCCTCGTAGGAGATCGCGGGGATGCGACGGGCGGTGGGCACGATGCGCGGATCGGCGGTGAAGATGCCGTCCACGTCGGTGTAGATCTCGCACACGTCGGCCTCAAGCGCCACGGCCAGCGCCACGGCGGAGGTGTCGGAACCGCCACGGCCGAGCGTGGTGGCGTCGCCCTTGGCGTTGATGCCCTGGAAACCAGCCACGATGGCTACATCGCCCTGCGACAGCACTTCGGCCACGCGCTTCGGCTTTACGGCACGAATATGCGCGGCACCATAGCGGGCATCGGTGAGGAAACCGGCCTGCTGACCGGTGAACGAGTGCGCACGGGCACCCTGTGCGTGGATCGCCATGGCGAGCAGGCTCATGGAGATGCGCTCGCCGGCGGTCATGAGCATGTCCATCTCGCGTTCCGGCGGCTGGGAGTCGATATCAAGTGCCTGATCGATCAGATCGTCGGTGGTGTCGCCCATTGCGGAGACGACGACCGCCACGTCATTGCCCTTCTTCTTGGTGTCGATGATGCGCTTGGCCACGCGCTTAATCGAATCGGTGTCAGCCACCGACGAGCCACCGTATTTCTGAACGATAAGTGCCACTTCAGTCCAATCTCGTTATTGCCGTCGTGTTCCCGCCGACGTGCTGCCTGTCGCGGGAATCATGTTTCGGTCGCTTGGTGCACAAGTAGTCACACAGTGTACGCAAACGGCAAGATTATAAGGACTTGAATGTTCCGAAATCATACCGTCGCCAACATTTGGACATCCGATAGTCGTCAATCGTTCTACGGACGATCGCGGACGGTGTCGGCGACGTTTTGCAAGCCGTATCCGACGCGGTTGGGTTGCGGGCAGTCAGGCCTCACGGCGGCCGGCGAGGGCACGGCCCAGAGTGATCTCGTCGGCGTATTCGAGATCGCTGCCGACGGGCAGACCGCTGGCCAGACGCGTCACCTTGACCTCGAGCGGTCCGAGCAGACGGGAGATGTACGTGGTGGTGGCCTCGCCCTCGATGTTCGGGTTGAGCGCCATGATCACCTCGTGCACCTCGCCGGTGCCGAGTCGCTGCAGCAGCTGGGGAATCCTCAGGTCGGCGGGTCCCACGTTGGCCATGGGGTTGATCGCGCCGCCGAGCACGTGGTAGAGGCCGCGGAATTCGCGTGTGCGCTCGATGCTCATCACGTCCTTGGGCTCCTGCACCACGCAGATGATGCTGCGGTCGCGGCGCGGGTCCTCGCAGATCGGACAGGGACTGGTCTCGCAGACGTTGCCGCAGATCTCGCAGAACCGCACCCGGGCCTTCACCTCGGTGATGGCGTCGGCGAGCTCGCGCGCCTCCTGCTCGTCAGCGCCCAGTATGTAGAAGGCGATGCGCTGCGCGCCCTTCGGTCCGATGCCGGGCAGTCTCGAGAACGCGTCGATCAGATTCTGGATCGCCCCGTCATACGCCAATGCCATCATCCGCTCCTTGTTGTCGCTGTGTCGTTGTCGTCACTGTGTCTGGTTCGCCACGGTGTCTGGTGTCGGTATCTGGTGTCCCTGCGTCTCGTCGTCACTCCTCGTCGGATGCCGCCTTGCGCTTGGCCACGATGTTGCGCGGATTGTTCGGATCGTCGGGAGCAAGCGTCTCCACGCTCTTGACGTCGAAGAACCGTTTGAGATCATCGAGATTCATCGCATTGTGCACGGTGAGCGACTCGTCGGACATGGAGTATTCGTCCTCGTCCGGATCGACCTGCGGCACCGGCTGCGTATTCGGGACCGGACCGGACACGCCATTGGGCTGCATACTGCCAGATGGTGCGCCTCCGAACGGCGTGCCGACGGACTGGGTCTGCGATTGGACTCCGAATCCTCCCGCGGCCTGTTGATCGAAACGCGCATTCGGATTGAAGTGGCGTTCGGTCTGCGACGACGGCTGCGACGCAGGGCTTGACTGCGTTGGCTGCGACGGCTGTGCTGACTGCATCGGTTGCGTTGACTGTGTTGGCTGGGCCGATACAACCGACTGGGCCGACGGAGACGATTGCGCGGTGACCGACTGTGCAGTGCCCGACGGTACGGTCTGGGCCGGCTGAGCCGCGGGCCCCCACGGATCCTCACCGTCGGACAGGTCCGGCACCGCCACATGCTTGGTGTGGTGTTCGGTCAGCGGTTTATGCGGCTGCTGCGACAGATCCTGATATCCGCCATTCGCCTGTCCACCGGCCGGCGCGGCCCACGGATCATCGTCCACCGACGAATCGGATGCGGCGGGAGCCGGGGACGCCCACGGATCATCACCCCATGCGCCGTCGTTTGCCGCGGCACTATTCGGTGCCGCACCGTTCGACGCAACACCGTTCGACACTGATTCGTCCACGACAGCACCGTTCACGGCACTGTCCGTTACTCCACCAACCGTATCGACCGATGTATGGCCGACGTCCGCAGACGTCGACGGCACACCCCAACCATCCGGCTCGGCGTCAGCACCCGGACCGGCGACATGCGCGCCGCTTCGGTGAACGTCGGTATCGGCGTCGTGCACGGCCGACTGGCCGTCAGCGGCATCGTTATGCGCGCGGGACGACGGCTGAGCACCGACTCCCGCCATCGTGCCTCCAAGACTGGCCTGCAGCAGCTTGGCTTTCACCTGCTGCTGCTCGCTCGGCGGCAGCTGGCTGAACGGCGGCGCCATTTGGCCGTCCGCCATCTTCTTGGTGGGCGCAAGCTGAACGTCGTCGCCGAACATGCGATGCGTCGCCTCACGCAGAATATCGACCACCTTGTTGCGCCCGTTCACACTCTCCGATGTGACGGCGAGCGCGAAGGCGTACTTGTTGATGGCCTTGTCGAATTTGATCCACAGGCACATCCTGCCGGTCTTATTCGGCCTGAGGGTGATGCGTGGCACGCGATCGCGGGTTACGTACCTGCGGACGTCGTCGGGCAGTTCGGCCAGCAGAGCGTCCCACTTCTCATCGGGCGTACGCGTGTCGGGCGTATGGGCATCGGCCGCGTGCGTTTCCGCATCGGCGACAGGCGAGGATGCGGGAGCGGATGCCGTCGTGGACGGAACATGTGCGGAAGCGGTGGGAAGCGGTTCGCCGGATGCCGATGCGGAAGGCATGGCAGCGGATGGCGCCGCAGTGGGGGTCGCAGACGTCGAACCGGCGGGAGCTGCCGCACGCTGATTGCGCTTGGCTCCCGCGAAGCCGCCGCCCCGAACGCCGGTTCCGGCATTGCTGCCGGCGGGTGCTGCGGTGGACTGTGCGGTTCCAGCGGCCGCGGAAGCGGGAGCCGCACCGCCTGCAACGGCGTTCGGCACGATCGTGGTCGGCGGCACCAGCAGTTTGGCGGCCAAGAGTTCCAAACGCATACGCGGCGATGTGGAACCACTCATCGTTCCCAACGTGTCGTTGATCACGTCGGCGATCTGCGTCAGCCGCGCAAGACCCAACGCGGACGCCTGACGACGCATATCATCATGGTCCTCAGCCTCGGCATCATCACTCAGCACCGATTCGGCACGGTCGCCGGCGATCGTCAGCACCAGCAGATCACGGACACGGGCAAGCAGATCCTCCACGAATCGACGGGGATCGAACCCGCCCACGATCACCTTCTGGATCACGGAATACAACTGCTCGCCATTGCGGTCGATCACCGCGTCGATCGCCTCGGCAATCAACGTGTCCGGGGTGAAACCAAGCAATGCGACCGCGGAATCGTAGGCGATCACGCCGTCGGCCGCGCCAACCATAAGCTGATCAAGCACGGACAGCGTGTCACGCATCGAACCACCGCCGGCACGCATGGCGAGCTTGAGCACGCCCGGCTCCGGCTTGATATGCTCCTTGCCGCAGATGTCATCCAGGTACGGGCCCATGATCTCGGGCGGCACCAGACGGAACGGGTAATGATGGGTGCGGGAGCGGATGGTGCCGATCACCTTCTCCGGCTCGGTGGTCGCGAAGATGAACAGGACGTGCTCCGGGGGCTCCTCCACAATCTTGAGCAACGCGTTGAAACCCTGCGGCGTGACCATATGCGCCTCGTCGAGGATGAAGATCTTGTACCGATCGCGGGCCGGAGCGAAGCCGGCGCGTTCACGCAGCTCTCGGGCGTCCTCCACACCATTGTGGGAGGCGGCGTCGATCTCCACCACGTCGATCGAACCGGGGCCGCCGGTCGCCAGATCACGGCACGACTCGCATTCACCACACGGATGCGACGTCGGGCCCTGCTCGCAGTTCACGCAACGGGCGAGGATGCGCGCGGAGCTGGTCTTGCCGCAACCGCGCGGGCCGGAGAACAGGTACGCATGGGTGAGCTTGCCTTCGTCAAGGGCACGGGAGAGGGGGATGGTGACCTGGTCCTGACCCACAATGCCGTCGAAGGTGTCGGGCCTATACCGCCGATACAATGCCAAAGCCATAATCCACATCCAATCCCAAATCGCCAAAACCAACAACCGAAAACGCCGTCACCATACTATGCGAACTGCACGATGGCGGCGGATTCGCCATCGTCGCGCGCGGCTCGAAGATGAATCCAGGCCCGCGATCGTTGGCACGTCCGCCGATACGGCTCTCCGACTCGTTGCAAATAATGGGAACAACGTCGCGGCCCGTCAACGCTTTGGGCGAATATGGTGAGCGGCAAACGACGCCCGGCCGGAGTCGGCGACGACACGGCAGACGCATTCACATGATTCCTAGAGAAGGGAACCCTCATGCCGAACAACGGCAATCCGGCAACGAACGCCGGCAACACCCAACCTTCCATCCTCACACCGATCGTCAACGTGAACGCCCTCACCCCCGCCGAAACCGAAGAGGCCGTGGAAAAGGCAGGCGTGGCCAAAACCCAGCTCACCGGCGGCAAGGCGTTCGTCTCCGCCATGTTCGCCGGCGCGTTCATCGGCTTCGGCGCGCTGTTCTTCCTCATCGTCACCAGCGACCCCGCCATGACCTGGGGACCGAAACGCTTCGTCGGCGGTCTCGCCTTCTGCATGGGCCTGGTGCTCGTGCTCTGCTGCGGCGCCGAACTGTTCACCGGCAACTCGCTGATGGCATCCGACCTGGCCGCACACAAGATCTCCTGGCCGGCCATGCTGAAGAACTGGGTGATCGTCTGGTTCGGCAATCTCGCCGGCGCGCTGGTGCTCGTCACGCTGATCGCGCTCGCCGGAACGATGGGGCTCAACGATGGCGCGGTGGGTGACACCGCCGTGGCGACCGCCGCATCAAAGATCACCCCCGACTGGTTCACGCTGTTCTTCCGCGGCATCCTGTGCAACATCCTCGTGTGCCTGGCCGTGCGCATCGGCTTCTCCGCACGCTCCGTGGGTGACAAGGTGCTCGGCATCCTGCTGCCGATCGCCGGCTTCGTCGCCATGGGCTTTGAGCACTGTGTGGCCAACATGTTCTTCCTTCCGATCGGTCTGGTATCCAAGATGTTCGGATTCGGCGCACAGGCGGCCGGTGCGGACGCGGTGAGCGTGCAGGGCATTCTGTACAACCTGTCCGCGGCCACGCTGGGCAACATCGTGGGTGGCGCGATCTTTGCGGCGTTGGCCTACTGGTTCGTCAACGCCAAGAAGAACGCCTGAGCCGACGCCAGCGGTTCCAACAACTGACTCCGGGTAAACGGCAGCCAGCTTTGCGCAACCGGCAACGAACCGGCTCCCGGCTCCTCGACTAGGGATCCGCAGCGACGCAATCCCTGGGACCGGCGCGGGACGCGGCGCGAATGTCACCGACGAACGGAACACGGGACTTCACCCGAACCGTCACGGTCACATCCTCGCCGGCGATCTCGCACCGGTCCAGAACCGCCGCATTCGCCTTCGCCAGCTGTTTCGCCACCGCGCACGGGGTTCCAACGGATTCATACAACGACGTCGCACCGGCCAACGCGGCGGAATCGGCGGCCGTACCGGCCACGGCCTTGCAATGCAGTACGTTGCCGAGCGCCAACACCGCCGTCAGTAGCACACCGACCATCAGTACCAGTCCGACACCCATCATCGTTCCCGATCCTTCATCGTCACGGGACATCCACTCGGGTTCCCACGTCGTCCGCGTTCCCCGTATCGTTCGCGTTCCACCGGAAGTCCACGTTCCCCGCGACGCCCATTCACGATTATCCCGTTCCGTTCCCATTCCCATCGCGCGTTCACCCATATCGCAGCCCCACCGCCTCGCCCTCCACCGCCACCGGCAGCACACCGAGCGGACCGGGGCCCACCGGACATCGTGCGATCACGGTGATCTGATCCCGCTGCTCGGTAATACGCACCGTTGCGCGGGGTCCTGCTATGCGGGCGACCACATCGGACGGGTTCGCATCCCCGTCTGAAGCGATCACCATCTCTCTGGCGACCACCCGGGCGGCCTCCTGACAGTTCATCGATACCATCACCGCCCGGGCCGATGACAGCAGCAGCAATGCCACCGCCATCACCGTTGGGAGAACCACGGCGAACTCCGCGGTGACCGTTCCCCGATCGTCACGTATCAGCGCATGCCGTAAACCGTCCATCAGGTCTCGTATTCGTCCATGTCTGCGTGACGTGCAGCGACGTCTCCTCGTGTTCGCCATGATGCTCCGATCAGCCGCCGACGCTCAGCGCCCGTTCGACCAGGCCGTTCAGCAGGCCTTCCACGGTGCCTGATTTGAGAATCACGACGAGCAGTCCGGCGAAACCGGTGGCGGCGATCATCACCACCGCGTATTCGGCGGTGGCCAGACCGGATTCGGGCTGTTCGGTGACGGTACGAAGTCGGCCACGCGCGTCAAGCAGACAGATCTGCTCATTCACGCGTTGGGCCATGGTTTTCATGCAGTTGGCGATGCCCGTCGCGACCGGCGGCGAGACATCCGACATCGTGTCCATAATGATTCCTTTCCGTTGATAGGTGGACATGATTGATTGGCTGATTGATTCAGGTAGCTCCGGAGCTGTTCCCAGTCTGCGTGATCGGTTACGGTCAGTCCACGGTTTTCGTCCGATGTGGTCGAATGCACCCCCCTGCCGGATCGGCAGCCTAGCCCGTAACGGCATCCGGACCCACAACATCCAACCCATGACCGCCTAGCCCGTGGCGAAGGAGACGATGGACGGCACCACGCCGATCAGGATGAAGGCCGGCAGAAAGCACAATCCCATGGGCACCAGCACCCTGACCGACATCTTCGCCGCCGCCTCCTCGATCCGACGCCGCTCATCACGATCGATCTGCTCGATCGTCGTCTCGATGCGCAGCAGCGGCGAGATGCCATGCTTCCACGACGGCTCCAACGCCGAACGGATCACCGCGAGCGCGGCAGCATCAGGACCATCCGGATCGGCCACGCCCCACGCGTTATCCCAGTCCGCACCACGATTCAGCGCCCGCGCCACCAGAATCATCTCACTGCCCAGATCATGCGCGTCCGACCCGTCATCGTCACGCTCACGACCACCGCCTCCGCCGCCCGCGCACACACCGCCGATCACATCCAACGCCCGCGGAATCGACGCACCCTGGCGTACGGCCACGGCGATCATCTCCAGCACCAACGCGGTCGCCGGCCGTGAACGTCGTTCATTCCCGCCCTCGCCGACAAGCGGCGACCATCGTACGCTTGCCACGCACACGTATGCGGTCACCGTCACGACGACGGACGCGGCGAACGCCCAGAGTTCCGCCGTCATGACAGGTCCCGTTCCCGCGCGGGTTTTCGCACGGTTCCTCGCACGTCCTTCCGGGAAGCGGCGCCATGTCCGCGCAACGGTTCGGCCAACGCGTCGATCCACAGCAATCCGATTCCGTAACACGTCAGCCCGCCGAGCAGGCACGCCCACCCGTAGGGCGATCCGAACAGGAACGTGAGCGGACTCGCACCCATGATTTCACCCAGCACCACCGTAACGACCGGCAGCACGGCAAGCAGTTTCATCGTGGATTCCGGCATGGCCAACGCCTGTGATCGCGCCGCCTCCATCAGGCATTCGCGACGGTATGCGGCCGACACCGCGGACAGGCATCGCGCGGTCTCGCATCCCAACAGTTCGCTTACGCGGCACGCCATGGTCACATCCACCGCCACCTGCCACGCACGATCCGATGTCTCATCATCGCCGCGTTTGGCGTCGAACACCTCCATCGCACGATCCACGGTGATCGTCGGCGACGGATACGATCGTCCGGCCAGTTCCTCGAACGACTCCACCACCGTTCCGCCGTTGCGCACAAACGCCGTGATCGACGACAGTACGGCCACGATGCCGATGCGGGACGACGGACGCGCCGGCGACGGACTCAGCCCGGAGAGCCGTTCCGCCCGATCCGCTCCCGCAGCGCATGCCATCCATGTCACAACGCCGATCATCACGCCGGCGATCACGGGCATCATGATGATCACCCCTCCCTGCGGGGAGGCAATGCGGGGGCCAGTCGTGCACGCCCCGACCGTACGGGTTCCGAACGCCCACGGTTCGATCGCCCGGAACGCGACAGGATGGGTTCCGACCGTGCACCGGGCACCTGCCATCGTGCAACGAACTCGTCCCACAGCGGCCGATGACAGATCGGCGGATCCCTGCCGTCCCACTCGCAGATCGGGCGTCCGACTAGGCTGCCGTCATCCGCCGCCCGCAGACAGCCGATCTGCGCGATTCTGCGCACGCCATGCTCACGTTCCAGATGAATCACCACGTCGAACGCCCCTTCGGCAAGCATCGCCAACGCCACAGGACTCAGCCCCGCCAGCAATCCCAACGTGGACAGTCGAGCCGGCACACGACTCACCCCATCCGCATGCACCGTGGCCATGCCGCCATGATGTCCGGAATTCAACGCCCGCAGCAGATCGGCGATCTCCTCGCCACGGCACTCCCCCAGCACCACACGATCCGGACGCATACGCAACGTCGCCTTCACCAGATCAGGCAGCCCGATCGCCCCCTGCCCCTCCACATTCGCCTCACGCGCCACCAGCGACACATGGTTGCCGTGACGCAGCCCGCCAAGCTCACGAATCTCCTCCACGCTCACGATGCGTTCACGCTCATCGCACTCGGCCAGCAACGCCTTGAGCAGCGTGGTCTTGCCCGTACCCGTGCCACCGGAGATCAACACCGTGGCCCGACCGGCCACCAACGCCTGCAGCAACGGCAGCCACTGCATAGGAAACAAACCGGACTGGGCCAACGAATCCAGACACGCCAACGTACGATCGGGGAAACGGATCGACAACGCGGCCCCCTGCGCCACCAACGGCTCGATCACCGCATGAATACGGACGCCATCCACCGTGGCCGCGTCCGCGATCGGATGCGAATCATCAAGCCGATGCCCCAACTGCGCGCACAGCTGAACCGCATACTCCCGTACGATGCGAGGGGAACGAAACCCCACCGACAGCACACGCTCCTCCATACCCGCACCGCAATCCGCCCACACACGACCGTCGCAGGTCACCGCCACATCAGTGACACCCTCCTCCTCGGCGAGCTCACCCAACGGGCCGAACATCAGGCGCTCGCCGGAGGACGTGACCGCGTAGGCGGACATGGAGGACATGTCGTTCCCGTATTCGCTGTTCCCGTATTCGTCATTCATTGCGGCACTCCATCTCCAACCGATCGCAGAGCGTATTCAACGACCGCCGATACCGTCGGGGAACCGCGGGAATGCCGGTGCCGGACAGCACCGATCGGCTGATCGACCGGTCATGCGTGAAGATGGCGACCAGTGGTGAGCCGAGATATCCTTCGGCCTCATCGAGGGTCACCACTCCGGACCGTGGTGCAGCGGCTGGTTTGATCCCGACGAGCAGCGTGGTGGTGCTGGCAAGGCTGACGATTCCGCCGGGACCGCCATGACGGCCACCGGACCGGGCCCGGGCGCCTGCTGAGCCGCCGCGCGCGCCTCCGCCCCCACCCCCGCCGTGGCGGCCACCACCATGTCGCCCGCCGCCACCCTGGCTTTCCTTCAACCGCATCAGCAGTCCGCGAGCGCGGGCCAACCCCAGCACGCTAAGTTCGACCACCACCACGCGCACGCGGGCTTGCATGCGTAGCGTATGCTCCGAATCCGCGTGGCCGCCATCAACCAGCACGAGTTCGCACGCCTCCGACAGCGCCCGCATGGCGGCATCCACCTCCCACCAGTCCGGCGCGCCGTCGTTCCAGGGGTCTGCGGCGAGCACGACGGTCTCCTCCCATTCGGGCAGTTCATGCATCAGCGAGCGCGGTTCGATCCTCCCCAGCGGGGCGCTGACGGAGCTCCACCGCATGCCCGGTTCCGTTTCGATGCCGAGCGTGACGTCCATGCCGCCGGCGGTGAAGTCGGCGTCGACCAGTGCGCAGGTGCGATTGCGCATGGTGAGGTGCCATGCGCAGAGTGCGGTGAGTACGGTTGATCCCACACCGCCGCTGGAGGAAAGAAACATGATGACGCCGTTGCCCGCACCACCACCGGCGGCGGCGAACGACGACAGTGCACCGCGCCCGGGTCTGACGGTGGGATCGCGATGACGGGAACGGGCGCGCGAACCGGACCGGACGAGTTCCTGCGACGTGGATGCGGGCGGGGATTGGGATTGTGGCTGAGATTGTGGCTGGGACTGCGCGTAAGGCTGGGGCTGGAGTTGTACCTGTGCCAGTGATTGTTGCTGGGACTGCGGCTGGTAAGACTGGGACTGCAACTGCGGCTGCATCAGCTGCGGCATGTGATACGCCGGCGCAGCCTGTTGATATGGACGAGGTGCCGACTGCTGTACCTGCATGGCTTGGTCGGGTGCGACGAGTTGATTCGCCGACGATGGCGAAGCAACGGAACCACGTTGTGACACAGTATGCGGCGTAGTGTGTGGCATGGTGTAGAACCGTTCGGGCTGCGGCATGGGAATATACCGTGCGTCGTCGGGCAGCGGCACCGATCCCGATTCCTCATAGGCCACGCGAGGGGCCGGATACACGACCGCGGACGACGGTTCGCGTGCGGGTGGACTGAAATTTGCGGGAGGTCTTACGCTGGTCATGTCATTGGTCATAGTCATGATTCGACCCAACCAGCCGATCGTGGTCCGCCGCAAGGATCATCAGGCATTGTGGTCGAATGGAGCCCCCGCAGACCACCACAAAAAAATCGGACTTTTTTCCTGATTTTGGCTTGTGTACGCGGAACCATGGGGCATAATAGATGTACAAGCAAAACAGAACAGCGGAGCCCACAAATTGAAAGGCCGCGTATGGTCAATGAAGTTGGGCGGATTATTAAGACTTACCGCTACGACGATGATGTTGTGTAGAGATTCCGCAACTGTGGAGCTTGTACATAGAACCGGTCCCCGCATGGGGGCCGGTTTTTGTTTGCCTGAATATCCTTGAATATCATTGTCGATTCCGTCATTCGCCGATCATCGGCAACCTTCATCGAACACCGTTCGCCGTTCGACGCCCAGTACGGCACTGGGCTACCCTTGGAATCATGGGTTCGAAGCTTCGCACACGACGCATCAGGGGAAGTCATGGCGCACACATACGACGTGACGCGGTACCGCCGCGCATGTCCGAGCGTGTGCGAACGCTTGCCGGCGTAATCGACCCGCGTACCACGTCCGAGCGGATCGCCGGCTGGGTCTGGCCCATCCTCATGGCATTGTTCGGTGGACTGCTGCGATTCATCCGACTCGGGCAACCGCAGGCCGTGGTCTTCGACGAAACCTACTACGTCAAGGACGCGTGGGCCATGCTCAAGACGGGTGAGCCACGCGACTGGCCCGTCACCATCGGCGGCATCAAGATCGACGAGCTCTTCGCCAGCGGTCGGAATCTCACCGACTGGCTGCCCGTCGCCGAGTACGTAGTGCATCCGCCGTTCGGCAAGTGGTGCATCGCTCTGGGACTGCAGCTGTTCGGCGGCGCGGGCAATCCGTTCGCATGGCGCGTATCCACTGCGGCGGTCGGCACGCTCGCCATCCTGATCCTCTGCCGCGTGGTCCTGCGGATCTTTCGTTCCCTGCCCATGGCGCTCATCGCCGGATTCCTCATGGCCATCGATGGCATGGGCATCACGCTCAGCCGCACCGGACTGCTCGACAACTTCATCATGGTGCTGGCGCTCGGCGCATTCTGCTGTCTGCTCGCCCACCGCGACTGGGCGGATCAGCGTCTCGCGGCAGCCTACCGGCGGCAATCACGCCAACGTCATGCCAAGTGGATACCCGTCGTCCCCTGGCGGACGCGGATGCAGAACGACAACGGATCAGGACGCGGCGGCAACGGAAATGCCAGCACCAACACCGGCACATCAGCCGAATCCGATTTCGATCCCGACGCCACGCAGGCCATGGCACCCATCCGATTCGTCCTCGACTCCACCGGACCGGTCATCGCATTCTCCTGGTGGCGTCTCGCCGCCGCGATTCTGCTCGGTCTCGCCACCGGAGTCAAATGGTCCGGCGCCTACTTCTTCGCTGTCTTCTGCCTGATCAGCGTGTTCTGGGATGCGTGGCTGCGGCATCAGCACGGTTTCCGCGCATGGTTCGTCACCGGATTGTGGAAGGACGGCATCCTCGCCGCGCTCTACATGATTCCCGTGTACATCGCCGCGTATCTGTCCACATGGATCGGCTGGTTCATCCACCCTGATTCGTACATGCATGACTGGGCTCGCACGAACCCCGGCAAGGGCATCACATGGCTGCCGGAGGATCTGCGATCGTTCGTCCAGTACCACGTTCAGATGTGGCAGTTCCACACCACGCTTGACGCGCCGCACGACTACAAGGCGAACCCGCTCACCTGGCCCATCCAGCAGCGTCCCACCAGCTTCTACTGGCGGGAGCTCGCCGACCATCCCGGACTCTGCGCGCTGCGACCGCAGGAAACCTGCGTGGCGGCGGTCACCTCGCTCGGCAATCCGCTCATCTGGTGGCTCGGCACGGTGTGCGTGGTGCTCGGCGTGATCGTGGCGGTGGTGGCCAAGGGCGGCGACTGGCGGATCTGGGCCGTGCTCGCCGGATTCCTTGGCGGATGGCTGCCGTGGGCGCAGTATCTGAATCGCACCACGTTCACGTTCTACGCCATCGTGATCCTGCCGTGGATCATTCTTGGATTCATCTACGTGGCCGACTGGCTGCACGAACTGTTCGACGCGTTCACATTCTGGTGGGTGATGGGCGGCGTTCTGGTGATCATCGCCGTCGTATCACTGTTCTTCTACCCGATCTGGACGGCCATTCCCGTTCCATATTCGTTCTGGCTGTCGCATATGTGGTTCGACAGTTGGATATGATCGGTGCCATATGATCGGTGCCTATCCCCACAAAGGAAGTAACGCAGCATGGGACTCGGCAATGTTTCGGAGCGGCGCAGTCAGCCGCCGCAGGTGGGCGTATCCGTCGTGATCTTGGCGCTTGGCACGGATGGCACGAATGAGGATGCGAACCGCAACCGTCTCTGGTTGCCGCTGGTCAGGCGTGTCCGTCAGCCGTTTCAGGGCATGTGGGCGCTGCCCGGCGGCAATCTGCGCGCCGACCGCACACTTGAGCAGGCGGCGTACGCGGCATTGGAGTCCACCACCGATCTGCATCCGCGGTATCTTGAGCAGCTGTACACCTTCGGGGGACCGGCACGATCACGTGGCGGATTGCCGATGGTTTCGATCGTGTACTGGGCGCTGGTGGGGCAGGCCGAGGCGCGCGCGTTCAAAACCGGGGATGTCAATGTGCAATGGTTCCCGGAAGACGGGCTGCCCGGGTTGGCATTCGATCATCGGGAGATCATCGACTACGCGCTGCAGAGGCTACGTACCAAGATCGAATACCCGTTGGTGGCCACGAGGCTTGTGGGCGAGGAGTTCACGC
The DNA here is from genome assembly GCF_006408715.1 of Bifidobacterium sp. UTCIF-39. Taxonomy (NCBI): domain Bacteria; kingdom Bacillati; phylum Actinomycetota; class Actinomycetes; order Bifidobacteriales; family Bifidobacteriaceae; genus Bifidobacterium; species Bifidobacterium sp. UTCIF-39. Next base: position 29,442 of record NZ_JEOG01000016.1, read on the forward strand.
TTGCGCAATTGCATGGCGTGTACGAGGCGATTACCGGGGAAACGATCGATCTGGCGAATTTCCGGCGGAAGATGCTCGCATCCGGACAGCTTGAGGGCACTGGTCGGAAGCGGCGTGAAGGACGTCACCGGCCGGCGGCTACGTACCGGTATGTGCCGGAGGAGGATGGCGGCGACCGGCATGGGCAACGGGACCGCGGGAATGATCCCAATAGTCATGATCCCATCCGGAATGGGAGCGAAGGCGTTCATGGCAATGGGCCCGACGGCACCGGCATGGGCAACGAGACCGATAACAGAGCCACGCACTCCGACGGCACTGATCCGGGAACGGACACACAACCGGTGAGCCAACGGCCCGCCGCGGAGGACCCGCTTGCCGCGCTTATCCCATCGCGGCGATAACTCAGAGAATCGCTTCGTATTGTCGCGGTCACCCACATGTCGCAACGAAATGAGACAACCGCCGTGCGTTACGCGGGCCGGATTGTACGTAACGTGGGCCGTCTGTCGTTACGTGGGCCGCCCGGCCTATGTAACGCACACGCCAAAACCTTGAAATTGCAACGTTTTTTAAACTGCGTCACAAGAGCAACCCGGCCCACGTAACGGAACCCGGCCCACGTAACGCATGTCACGGCCTGTGTGACGCAACAGCCCGGCCCACGTAACACAACAACAGTTTTGCGGGACTTGTGCGCATAGGAAACGCCGCAAACCCCCGTCGTACCGCTGCTGCTAGGGTGTGGTAGTGGTTTTGCGGAGCCGCGGAAATACGCCGTCGGCATTCCGCCCGGGGAATCGTGGGGATACCCCACAACCACCGATACACCACCAATAGAGACACGAGCCGTGACGGCAGTCATGGCGTCATAGCGAGTAGAGCGGCAGGAAACAGCAACAGTATGGCTTTCGTCAATTTCATTCTTGAACTTCTGAAGGATCCCCGTGCGGCGATCGCCGCGTGGATCGCCATGGGCCCGGGAGTGGCCTGCGGATTCATCTTCCTCATCGTCTTCATCGAGACCGGTGTGGTGTTCTTCCCGTTCCTGCCCGGTGATTCCCTGCTGTTCGCCGCAGGCGTGTTCGCCGCCCCCGACGCCGTCACCGGCCAGTCCGCCCTGCCGCTTGGCATGTTGCTGCCTGTGGTGTGGTGCGCCCCGATCATCGGCGATCAGTGCAACTACTTCATCGGTCATTTCTTCGGCCGTCGCATCATCAAGTCCGGCAAGGTGAAGGCCATGACGCCCGAGCGCATCGCCAAGACCGAGGCCATGATCGACAAGTGGGGCCCGCTCGCCGTGTTCCTCGGTCGTTTCTTCCCCTTCATCCGTACGTTCATGCCGTTCATCTCCGGCATCTCCGGCATGCGCTGGAGCCGTTTCACCCCGTTCTCGGTGCTGGGCGGCCTGACCTGGTCGTCGCTGTTCACCTTCCTCGGCTACTTCTTCGGCAATATTCCGGCCGTGCAGAAGCACTTCGAACTGGTGATCGTGCTGATCCTGCTGGTGTCGCTGCTGCCGACCGTGATCGGTCTGCTCAAGGCCAAGTTCGGCAAGAAGAAGGCCGAACCGGCCGGCACCGCCACGACCGGCAACGCTGCCAAAACGATCGAAACCGCCGAGTTCAGCGATTCCACTCCGCATCACGCGGCGTGATATACGGCTGATCCGTACGATTGCGTTGAGTTTTCGCGTAGCGCGCGCGGATCGAATCATTGGGACCGGTCCGGGAAATCGAGTTTCCCCGGACCGGTCCTTTGCGTTACGGCATTGCGTTACGGCATTGCGTTGCCGGCCCCGTCAGCGCGCATCCACTATGCGAACGGTTTGTGAACGTGACACGATAATGAATTGCGCATTTCCGCGCGTCGTACTATATTAGGGCGAGTTGCTAGATATGGCGACGCAACCTTTGGGGCTATAGCTCAGTTGGTAGAGCGCTTCGTTCGCATCGAAGAGGTCGGGGGTTCGACTCCCCCTAGCTCCACGAAGGCCGTCCGAATTCCACCTCGGACGGCCTTTTTCATTTTCCGTGCGCCCGTTCCGTCGCATTTACGTTATGTCGAACACCTATCTCCAAGTTCTGCAGTGATTCGGACCCCTTGCGGACATCAATCTCCATGTTCTGAAGTCCCCGAAGCGGATATGCAAAGTATGCGCGTTGGAATTCCAACGATCGTGTTCGGCCTATAAGTCAATGGATGCCAGACCAGAACCCGGAGCGGGCGCGCGGACACTCACTGGCCGAGACGGCGAGTGGTGGCGCGCATGATCAGGGAGGTACGCAGCATGCTGTGGGGCTCGTGCAAGGTCTCGCCGTGCATGAGCGCGACGACCTTTTCCGCCGCCATACGGCCCATCATCACCGGATCCTGATGCAGCGTGGTCAGTTCGGCCATGGAGGAACGATCGTTGTCGTCGAAGCCGATGATCGCCAGATCCTCGGGCACGCGAATGCCCACACGACGCATGGCGTAGATCAGCGCGATCGCGAAGTCATCGGTCTCCACACAGATGGCCGTCGGCCGGTTCGGTCGTGAAATGATACGGTTCGCGGTCTCCGAAACGGCGTCCTGGAAACTCCGGAACTTACTGGAATCACGGCCTTCGAACAATGCAAGATCGTTCTCGTCATATCCCATCTGCCGCGCCGCGTCCATAAAGGCACCGGAACGCAGTTTGGCACTGAACAGGAAGTCGGGATTGTCGGGCATCTCCACGAATCCGATGCGTTCGTGGCCAAGTGAATGCAACAGTTGCACGGCCTGATGCATGGAGTCGGCGTCGTCCACACGCACGGTGGCGCTGTATCCGCCGATCGCACGTGCGTCGAGACCGACGGACGGAATGGTGAGATCCTCGAGGATGCCCACCTGCGTGTTGTCGAGCATGATAGACACGACGATCATGCCGTCAAGATTACGATTGCCGGGCAGTCGTTCGAAGAAGCGCTGCATGTTGGCCTGCGTACGCACGATCATCGGCACCAGATCGTAGCCGGCTTCGCTGAGCACCTCGTAGGCACCTTCGAGCGCAGCGGCGTTGAACCATGTGTTGAGCGTATCGGTGAACACCATGGTCACGCGCATGGTCTTGCCGCTGGCGAGCGACGACGCACTGCGCGACAGCGTGAAATGCAAGCGGTTGGCGACCTCCTGCACGTGGGCACGCGTCTTGGCGCTCACACGACCGGTGCCACGCAGCGCACGCGAAACCGTGGATTCGGAGACTCCGGCCTGTTCCGCCACTTCCTTGAGACTTGCCACGCCCCCACTCCTTTGCTTCCACTGCAATCGCGTGCCACATGACCGCTTATCCGAAATTCAAACGCTTGTACCGCTCGAAATATGTGAGCGGACCGTCACCAAGCATAGGCTTGCGCAAGCGATTTGCGCAAGTTGACGACAAAGCACGGCAGCATATCAACCTGACACGCAAGCCACCGTCCGCGTTCCCGCACAACGTCTGACGTCATATACGATGTCACAAATATTAACGTTTGCACACGTAATCATGACAACACGTCAAATATCTTGCATATCATATGCGCAAGCGCTAACATAATAACGCAATGCATTCGTCAATCAGTTGCTGACATGCATCACACATGCGACAAAGGAGTTTCATATGGTCGACAAATCCCTCTTTTCGTTCGACACACTCGGCACAGTGCCCGGCATGAACCCGTCCGTCACGCTCGGCGGCGAGGCCGACGGCAAGCGCTGGCGCATCGGCATCATCACCGAATCACTGATCCGTTTTGAATGGTCCGACTCCGGCAAGTTCATCGACGTCCCCACCCAGACCGCGTTCGTGCGCGACTTCCAGTCCGCATATGGCGACACCCTGCCGCAGTTCACGGCGATCGAGCGCGACGGATGGCTGGAGATCGACACCCCGCACCTGCACATCTCCTACAACCAGCAGCCATTCACCAAGGAAGGCCTGTACGTCACGGTCAAGGGCGTGAAGTCCACCGACAACACCTGGCATTACGGCGACGAGCAAACGCGCAATCTCGGCGGCACAGCCCGCACGCTCGACACGGTCGACGGCCGCACGCCAGTGGGTCCCGGCGTGATCAACACCGACGGCTGGGCGGTGATCGACGATTCGCAGTCCAACATCATCATCGAAACCGACACGGTCAACGGTCACAACAACCCGTTCGGCACCTGGGTCACGCCCAAGCCGGAACCCACCGAGGACTTCTACCTGTTCGGCTACGGCCACCGCTACCGCGAGGCCGTGCACGACTTCTACAAGCTCACCGGCCCCACGCCGCTGCTGCCGCGCTACGTGCTGGGCAACTGGTGGAGCCGCTACCACCGCTACACCGAGACCGAATATCAGGAGCTCGTCACGCGGTTCGAGAAGGAAGGCATTCCGTTCACCACCGCCGTGATCGACATGGACTGGCATCTCGTGGACGCCGTCGACCCGAAGTACGGTTCCGGATGGACCGGCTACACGTGGAACAAGGATTTCTTCCCCGACCCGCAGCGCTTCCTGCACTGGCTGCACGATCACGGCATGAAGACCACGCTGAACGTGCATCCGCGTGACGGCGTACGCGCGTTCGAGGAGCTGTACCCCGAGGTTGCCGAAGCGGTGGGCATCGATCCGAAGACCGGCGAGGCCGTGCAGTTCGATCTGACCGACCCGACGTTCATGAACGCGTACTTCGACAGGCTGCACCACCCGATGGAGGACGAGGGCGTCGACTTCTGGTGGATCGACTGGCAGCAGGGCGGCGTGACCCGCCAGCGCGGACTCGACCCACTGTGGATGCTCAATCACCTGCACTATCTTGACTCCGCGCGCACCGACGCCGTACGCGAGGACGAGGATGCCGATCCGGCACAGAAGGCCGACCCGCGTCCGCTCACGTTCTCGCGCTACGCCGGCCCCGGCTCGCACCGCTACCCGATCGGCTTCTCCGGCGACACGATCGTGACCTGGGAATCGCTGCAGTTCCAGCCCGAGTTCACCGCCACGGCCAGCAACATCGGCTACGGCTGGTGGAGCCACGACATCGGCGGCCACATGTTCGGCTACCGTGACGAGGAGCTTGAGGCACGCTGGTACCAGCTCGGCACGTTCAGCCCGATCAACCGCCTGCACTCCACCGACTCGCCGTTCAACGGCAAGGAACCGTGGAACTTCCACACCGAAGTGCGCAACGCCATGACCGCCACGCTGCGGCTGCGTCACGCATTGATCCCGTACCTGTACACGATGAACTGGCGCGCGGCCGAGGAGGGCGAACCGATCGTACAGCCGCTGTACTGGGATTACCCGGAGATCAACGACGCCTACAAGCTGGTCGAAGAGTTCACGTTCGGCACCGAACTGCTGGTTGCGCCGATCGTCTCCCCCGCCGACCGCGATGTGCAGATGGCCAAGGCCGACGTATGGCTGCCGCAGGGCACGTGGTTCGACTTCTTCACCGGTCGCCATTACGTGTCCCGTCCGGCGAACGGACGTCGTCTCGAAGCGTGGCGCGGTCTCGACGGCATGCCTGTGTTCGCCAAGGCCGGCGCGATCGTACCGTTGCAGGAGGTGCCGGAGAACGGCGATAACGCCGACGTGACCCCACTGAACGATGTCGCCAATCCCGCGGCGCTGCGTGTGCTCGTCTTCCCCGGCGCGAACGGCGGGTTCACGATGATCGAGGACGACGGTGCTGCGGCGAGCGCGGTGCGCAAGGCGACCACACGGTTCACGCTGCACAACGGCAGCGGTGCCGGGCAGACGTCCACGTTCACGATCGACGCGGTCGACGGCGCTGCGGACGCGGTGCCCGGCGAGCGCGCATGGACCGTGGTGTTCCGCGGCGTGAAGGATTCCGCGGTGGCGGTGTCGGTCGACGGATCGGCAGCCGTTGAGGCCCGTACCGAATACGATCCGCAGACGTTGAGCCTGACCGTGTCCGTCCCGTCCACGTCGACGGCGGAATCGATCACGATCACCCTGACCGACGGTCTGACGATCGCCGACAATCCGACGGCTGACGACGTGTTCGCCGTGCTGCGGGATGCCCAGATGCGTTACCTGACCAAGGAGAAGGCCAAGGCGCTGATCGACGATCTCGGTGTGGCGGCACTGCCCGGTCTCGCCACGCTCGAGGACATGCGCGGCGCCGACGATCGTCGATTCGGCGAATCGCACATGCCGCAGAGCGTAATCCAGGCGCTGACCGAGGTGCTCACGCGCGACTGACGCCCTTGTCCCCTTCTTGTGCAGCCGCCCCGCATTCGCCCCACGTTACACAGACGTGACCGTATGCATTACGTGGGCCGTTACGCGGGCCGCGGCGCTACGTTACGCGGGCCGTCAGCGGCCCACGTAACAAGACACGGCCCACGTAACGGGGACACGGGAAGCGTTGACGTTACCTGCCGGACTTGAGGCGCAACTCGACCAGATCGTGGAACATCTGCGGGGTCACGCCGTCCCACGTTTCGATGCACGCGAACTGCGGTCCGTTCTTCGACGGCGGATTGTCGGAACGAATGTACCCGGTCAACGCGATCGTGGTGGCACCGGAACGAGCCGCCGACTCCAGGCCCACTGCGGAATCTTCCAACGCGATGCACTCGCGGATCTCATCGCCCTTGATGCCAAGCTTGGCCGCCGCCGCAAGGAACGGAGCGGGGTGAGGCTTCTTCTCCGTCACATCGTCGTGGCACACGTACGCCGCGAACACGCCTTCCGGAGCCTGCGCCACGGCAGATTCGGCCATCGCACGCGGCGAGGCGGTGACCAATACGTTGGGAATGCCGGCGTCGCGCGTCGCCACAAGCACGTCGAGCACGCCCGGCATCCACGGCATCTGCTCCATCTCGCGCTTGGCAACGAAGTCGATGATACCGGCGGTGAGCTCCTCCACGCCGAGCTTCGTACCGCGATCGATCATCATCTGCGCCACCTGGGGCACGGGCGTGCCGGTGACCTTCCAGCCCATCTCCTCACTCCAGTCGCCGCCGTACTGCCGGGCGAACCAGAGTTCGGCCTCATGCCAGATCGGTTCGGAATTGATGAGCGTGCCGTCCATATCCCAGAACGCGGCGCGCGGCAGCTTCATATCCGCGTCGGTTGCGTTCGCGGTCGTCTTCGGTGCAGTCGTATTCGCCATGCCTCCAACTTTACGTAGGCCTGTGGTCCGCACAACGTCTTGCGTTTGCGCATCAGGATACCGTTACGCCGGTTTTCACGACAGTATTGCGATCGTTATGACAGCGACGATATGACATACGGCAACGTCGAACAGGCCTGCAAACCCATGGAATTCAACGATTCGACGATACACTGGACATACATATCGGGGAATACCGCGAGCAAAGGGGTTCGTGATGAGCGGACAGGGTGCCCACAACGACGATCACAACGACGGTGGTCCATATGACAACGACCGGTATAACGGCCAGTCCGACAATGCTGATTTCAGCGGTTTCGGGTCCGGTGACGGCTACGTGTCGCCGTTCGCCGACGACAACTATGTGAGTCACGGCATCGACGCGTCCGAATCCGACGACAGCACTCTCAACAATCCGTACGCACCGTACGATCCCGGCACCCCCAACGATCGAGACAACGATCACAAACCGGACAACACAAGCCACGCCAACACCGATCGCAGTGACCACGCTCCCATACGCATCGCGAAAATGGCCAATGACCGTACCATGCGCCACGGTGGAAAATTCTTCACAAGGGTCATCATCATGACAGTGGCGATCGTGCTGGTGCTGTTCGCACGCAACCTGTTCAAGGGCAATTCGAATTCATCAAACACCTCCTCATCGTCAACCGGCAACGAGGAAATCGACACCACCAAATACACCACGCTGGATCGCACCGGCGAAATCACGTATCACGAAAGCGCGGGCAGCAACGGCAAGACGCTGTCCGGCAAATTCGCGATTCTCGAAGCGCGACGCGGCCCCGAGGACTGCAACGGTCAGCCGACCATGCTTGTGACGTATCGATTCACGAACCTGTCCAAGACCAGCGCCAACGCGCAGAATTACCTCTCCTACAGCGTGTATCACCAGGGCGTGGGACTACGGCAGATCGGCTGCTTCGCCGACGGCGACCCGGACGGATACAGCATGTTCGACGTATCCAGTGACGTAAAGCCCAAGGCGTCACACGAGTTCAAGGTCGCCTATCAGCTGCCTGATCAGGCGGTCCGTTCGTTCCAAGCGGCCAATACCGGTCAGGATGTCACAGCGATCGAACAGGATCTCACCTACGATGTGAGAATCAGCAACCATGCGCGTAACCTGCCCACGTCGATCGGCGCGACGGTCACGCTACCGCAGGACGTCAACGATCTTAATCCCACCGACGTGGCCAAACCACGCACGTTCGATGCACCATCCGCAACCGTCGATTTCAAGGACGGACTCCGTCTGTTCACCGGATACTCGTACACGTACGACGACAGTCTGTCAGTCCACGAGAGGATCGAAGCCGAAGCCATAAGCGCACGGCGCGGTCCGAACACCTACAACGGCAAGCACACGGTGATCGTGACCTACCACTGGATCAATCACACCAAAGTGCCGTACACGTTCAACGACGCCGTACGGGAAACCGTGTATCAGAATGGCGTGGAACTTGAGCGGACGGTGTTCGCCGAACCGACCGACAGCTACTCGGTGACCACGCGTGACGCGCCCGTGATGCCTAGGGTACCGACCGATGACCACCACCATGGCGTATGTTTTGCGCGACGATACCAGTGCGCTGACCGCAACGATAGAGGGCCCCGCTTCGGATGAGGACACGATGAGCTGGGATCTGAAGCTGGAGTAGCCGTGTGGAGCCGGAGTAGCGTGGACCACAATCCGGCCGCATCCGCCTACATCCACTTACATCCGTCGTTTCGGCCGGTTCTTGCGGAAAATGTCGATCACGATCCACAACGACAGCATGAACGCCACCACGTATCCCATGAACCCGATGACGGGGATGCCGAACACCACCGGTTTCATACCCGCGTAGTACACGATCGACGAGCCGATGAACAGGCCGACCACGATCAACGCCATGGTCAGGCGGTCCACCATATAGCTCATCTGGCGAATCGGCTCCTCCGAACCGACCATCTCCACGTTCGCCTTGATCTGCCCGCGCGTGAGCATGCGCATCGCCGTACGTGACTCGGACAGCGCACCCAACGCGCCATGCAGCGCCTTCTGCCCCTCGATGCCGATCGTCTTCGCCTCCTCCTTGGCGGCGGAACGCAGGCCCCTCGTATTCGCGATATGCGCGGTGATGATCGCGATCATATCGGTGTCGGGCAGGAATTCGTCGAGCACGCCCTCCAGTGTGACGAGTCCGCGCGCCACCGTGGTCACGATGCCCGGCAGTTCGACGTGATGCTTGCGGGACAGCTGGATCAGCGCATTCACGAACGCGCCGATGTCAAGATCCTGCAGACTGACCGTGCCGAAGTCCTGCACGATCGCGTCGAGGTCGGACAGCAGTCCGGGATAGTTCACCTCCGCGGTGTCGGTGGGGCCGGCGAATCGCAGGAACGCCTCGGCCAGCGCCGGCGAATCCTGCTTGCCCACGGCGAAGATGATGTCCTGCAGGATCGACCGCGTGCGTGCGGACAGACGGCCGGTCATGCCAAGGTCGATCATTACGATCTGCCCGTCGTGGATGATGATGTTGCCCGGATGCGGGTCGGCATGGAAGAAGCCCTCGTCGAGCACCTGAGCCGCGTAGTTGTCGACGAGTTTGTTGCCGATCTCCTCCAGCGAGTAGCCGGCCTCGATCAGACGGTCCGGATGCGAGACGGAAATGCCCTCCACGTAGTCCATCACCACCACGTGCTCGGTGCACAGGTGAATGTACGGCTTGGGGCAGTCCATGTACTTGTAGTCCTTGGCGAACTCGCGGAAATCAACGAGGTTGCGCGCCTCGATAAGGAAGTTTGTCTCGGACTGGAAGCTGTCCCACAGCTCCTCGATCACGCCGTTGAGATCGACGATCTGCGCGGATTTGACGAATTTCGTCATGTATTTCGACACCGAACGCATGATGTCGATGTCCTGCGCCATGGTTTCGCGCACACCCGGACGCTGCACTTTGACGGCCACATCCTCGCCGGTGACGAGTCTGGCGCGATGCACCTGGGCGAGGGACGCCGATCCGAGCGGCGTACGGTCGATGGATTCGAAGATCTGGTCGACCGGCTGGCCGTATTCGTGCGACAGCGTGTCGAGCACGATCTCGTAGGGCATGGGGTCGGCGTCGGCGCGCAGTTTGGCGAGTTCGTCGCAGAATTCCTGCGGCAGGATCTCGCTTCGCATCGACAGGTTCTGACCGACCTTGACGAATGTGGGGCCGAGCGCCTCGAACATGAGACGCATCTTGACCGGTGTGAGCCCGTGGAAGATATCGAATTGACGGGCGATGCCGAAGATCTCGCGGATTCGACGGATGCGCCCCTTGCGCGTGAGATGGTACTGCTGGGCGAACGTGGGCTCGTTGCTACCGAACAGGCCGATCGTGCGTTCGGCGGCGTTGGCACGAGCGCGGGCGCCGGCGTGATCGGTGAGACCGTCCTCCTCCTCGGTGACCGGGGTGCCGGAGATCGCATCGAGCACCTGCTCGTCGGTGAGCAGCGGATCGTTGGGGGCATCGGTGACAGGGGTGACAGGGGTGACGGGCGTGTCGGATACGGCGGACGCAGCGGGTGCAGCGGACGAGGTATCGGCTGTCGAAGTGGCGAAGCTGGGCTTGGCGGCGGTTGCCGTAGCTGCCGGAGTGGTGGTGGCTTCACCGACGGTGGAGTCAGCCGCATCCTCGGTCGTGCCGGCGGTCGTGCCGACAGCGGATGCCGACGTATCAGGCTGGTCGACGGAAGAGATACGCGACCGACGTCGACGGTACTGATTGTGCTTCTTCCGATGCTGGGACTGCGCCTTGTGTGCCTGTGCCATAGTTCACCAATGATAGTGCGCGGTTATGTTTGCGGTTATATTCACGCATGTTTGCGATCGTATTCGTGTCGTAGTCGTGGCACGATTCGTGATGGCATTCGCGCCGGTTCGACATTCGGTATTCGTGACGAGGGGATTCGATTGTGGGGAACGTATCGCGGGATCGTATCGCAGACGTCACGATCAACCATATCCGATCACGATGTCCCACTGCCTCGGTCGCAGTCGTACGGTCTCGATCGTAAGTGTCCCGACTGCTACGGCTCGCAAAGTTATGACTATCGGCTGGGCCTCGAACGTTGCTGATGTTAGCGAGGCCCAGCCGCAGTCGTGGCGGTCATGCAGTCGGACGTATTGCCGGGTACTGGTGACCTGCGGACTTGTCGTTACTCGGCCTTGGGGTCGGCGGCGGAATCAGCGGCGGGCTGATCGGCCGGAGACTGTGCTGCGGCAGGAACGTCGGCGGCATCAGCAGTGTCGGGCGCGTCGGTCTCGGCTTCCTTGGCCTCAGCCTCGGCGGCGGCCGCCTTCTCGGCGTTCACGGTCTCGGCAATCTTGGCCACACGCGCAACGTATTCGGCACGCTCCTCATCGCTCATCACGGACAGGCGGGCCTTGAGCGCGGCGTCCTTCACGTCGTCCACGGCATCGCGGGCCTTGGCAGCGGCGTCGGTGGCACCGGCGAACGCACCCTTGGCGGCACCCTGTGCCTTGCGCGTCAGCTCGGAATTCAGCACCTTGCCCTGATCGACGGTCAGCTCGCCCTTCTTCACAAGCTCGTCGATGATCTGCTGGCTTTTTTCGGCACTGGTCGCCACCGCGCCCACGCCCGCGAGGAAAATGGTGCGCAGGCCTTCACCCAGACCGTTGAAGTTGAAATCAGCCATGATGACACTCCTTCATATCCGCCGGCGGATCCGGCTGTATCGGCTGTAGCGTACGAGTCCGTCGGGGCGATCACAACGTGCGTCGTATGCCATGCGTCGTACGTCGTGCGTTGTGCATCGCATGTCGCGTGTCACGCGACGAAACCGCCTGGCACACACGCGTTGTCATGATCGCAACCCATCTCGTATCGACTCCAACTTTACCGCAGCCACCCCCGTTCGCCCCTGAACACAACCGGGTGTCCTGTCGTCCGTTACGTGGGCCGCGCTGTGTTACGTGGGCCGTTACGTGGGCCGTTGCAGCATTTCGGGAGAAACCGCGAAAACGTTGAAAAATCAACGGTTTTCAACGCGCGTTACGTGGGCCGCGCGCGGCCCATGTCACGGCCCACGTTATGGAGACGGCCCACGTAACGCAATGTGCGCAGTGTCGGCACGGAAGACGGACGGCGTAGTTACCTCGGGCGGGATTCGGCCACGCGTCGGGCCTCGGACGCGAACTGGTCGAGACGGTCCAGCTCCTCGCGCGCGGACGCCGTCACCTGCGGATCGAATACGCCGTACCGGTGCTCGGCGGCCTTGGCGATCAGAAAGTCAGCGATGCGCGGGTTCTTCGGCAGCAGCGAACCGTGCATGTACGTGCCGATCACGTTGTTCATGCGCGCACCTTCAAATCCGTCCTTGCCGTTGTTGCCAGCGCCCTCGCCGCGCACGCGCCCAAGCGGCTTCGCGCCCTCGCCGAGGAACGTCTGCCCGGAATGGTTTTCGTAGCCGATCACCGTGCCGAAATCGTCTGACTCCTCCACCAGATTGCCGATCAGTCGCACGGACTCGCCCACCGTGTGCGCGTCGAGAATGCCGATGCCGGGCAGCTTCTCCCCCTCGCTGGTCTCGAAATACTCGCCGAACAGCTGGTACATGCCGCAGATCATGAGCATGGGCACACCGTCGGCGGCAAGCTCGCGAATCAGGTCGGCACGGGCGAAGAAATCCTTGATGATCTTCTTCTGACCGGTGTCCTGACCACCGCCGCCAAGAATCAGATCCACGCCGATCGGCCACTGATCGCCCTGATTGTAGTAGTGCGTGACCGGCTCGTAGCCGTACAGCGCCATGCGACGCTGTATGGTGAGCACGTTGCCCGAGTCGCCGTAGATGTTCATGTCCTTCGGATACAGGCTCATGATGTCGAGACGGCGATCCTCTCGGGGTTCGTCGTTCGCGTTTTCGTTCGCCGCGTTTTCGTTGGTCATCGTCAGTCCTCGATTCGTTCGTTCTGTCGCGTGCTCGCCGGATCAGCGGCCCACGCCGGCGTCCGATACCTTGGTCAGATGGCCCAGATGCGCGCGCACCTTGAGCATCGACGTGTACGTGCAGTAGATGCGCTTCGGCGTACCCGGATTCGCCTTGACGAACGCGTCCACGGCCGTGTCGATATCCTGCTCGACCTTGCCGACCGGCACCTGATCGTATTCAAGACGCAACGCCATATCCCACGCGCGCACGCCCGAAACCATGCGCACGCCCGTACCGCGCAGACCGGTGAAATCCACGTCCCACAGCCAGCTCATATCGCGGCCGTCGGCGTACTGGTCATTGATCACGATCATCGTGTCGTGACCGGCCGGATCAAACGACTTGAGTGACATACGGAAGCCCATCGGATTCTTGACGAGCAGCAGTTCCACGCGAGTGCCGTTCACGTCGATGGATTCGCCGCGGCCGAACGCAGGGGTGACCTGCGCCACGGCGTTGATCAGATCGTCGGTGCCCGCGTTCGCGAACCGTTCGATACGACGACGGGCGGCCGGTTTGGCGAGCTTCGACGATTCCATGGCGGTGGCGTCGATCATGGCCGCGCGCACCACGGCGAGTGCGGCGGCGGCATTGTAGAGGTTGTAGACGCCTTCGAGTTTCACGCCGGTAGACCGGACGGTGCCGTCGATGAGGAATTCGGCGGTGTGATCGCCGACCGCGGTGAGCGTGACGTCGGCGGGAAGCGGATTGGTGGAGATCGGAGTGGGCGTGGCGGCCGCGGCGGAACCGTCAGTCGCGGTCGCGGAGGGGGCGGCAGACACAGCAGACACCGTCGCAGAATCGGCCGACGCAACGGACTCAGCCGCAGTCGTATCCGCATCGTTCGTATCACGCATATCGGCGGCATGCATGTCGTCGTCGGTCGGGAAGAACGATCGCAGATCGTCAGACAGTCCGAAATACTGCACCTTGGTGCCAGCGGGCACGAGTTCGGCGAGCTTGGCGATGCGCGGATCCTCACGATTGAGCACCACCGTGCCGTCGGTGGCCGCAGCCACATGGCCGAGCAGTCGGGCGGTGTTGTCGATCTCGCCGAACCGGTCGAGCTGGTCACGCATCACGTTGAGCAGCAGCGCATACCGCGGGCGGACCTGCTTCACGAAGTGCACGGCGTACGCCTCGTCGAGCTCAAGCACGGCGATGTCGGCGTTGAGATGACCGGCGATCGACACCTGCTGCAGCAGCGCGGACACCACGCCGCGTGTGAAGTTCGATCCGGTGGGGTTGGTGAACACCTTGAGTCCGAGCTGCGCGAACATGGACGCGACCATGCGCGTGGTGGTGGTCTTGCCGTTCGTGCCGGACACGAGCACCACGCCGTACGGCAGTCGGCTGAGCGTGCGGGCGAGAAAACCGGGGTCGATGCCCTCGATCACCTTGCCGGGGAACGCGCTGCCGCCGTGATGCGTCAGGCGGGCGGCCAGACGCACGCACTTGCCGATCAGCGGGGTGGCGAAGGCGTTCCACGGCGTGCGCGGAGTGCCCGTTACGGTCGCATTGTCGTTCGCCGAAAGACCGGCCTGACCATTACTCTTCACTGTTCACTGCCTTCTGTTCTGTTCGACTGTGCTGGCTGTTCGACTGTATTGATCCGGGTTCGATTACGCCGTCCGTCGAGTCGTACTATCCGTCCGACTGCGCCGACGACGTGCCCGATCGCCCACAACCATACCAATTCCACGTCACGTTGCGACGCCGATCGTCGTATCACGACCGACCGATCACACGCCCTGCTGGAAGTCCTGCGGCATGTCCTGGAATCGGGAGTTGGCGCCAAGGAACGCCAGCCCGAACGTCTCCGTCGGACCATTACGATGCTTCGCCATGATGATGTCCGCCTCGCCGGGACGATCCTCCTTGTCGTAGAAGTCGGGACGATGCACCAGGAACACCACGTCGGCGTCCTGCTCGATCGAACCGGACTCACGCAGATCGGACAGCTGCGGCTTCTTGTCGTTACGCATTTCCGGACCACGGTTCAGCTGCGACAGCGCCACCACAGGCACCTCGAGCTCCTTGGCGAGCAGCTTGAGCGCTCGCGAGAACTCGGACACCTCCTGCTGGCGGGATTCCACTGCCTTGCCGGAGCTCATGAGCTGCAGGTAGTCGATCACCACGAGTTTGAGATCGTTGGTCTGCTTGAGTCGGCGGCATTTCGCGCGGATCTCCATCAGGCTCATGTTCGGCGAATCGTCGATGAACAGCGGCGCGTTGGAGAGCTTGCCCCAGAAGTTGTTGAGCGTGTTCCAGCGTTCCGGCGTGATTTCGTCGGCGCGGCGCAGCGCACCCAGCGGGATGTTCGTTTCGGCGGCGATGATACGCTGCGCGAGCTCGTTCTTGCTCATCTCGAGGGAGAACACCACGGTGGTCATGTTCGCGTGCAGGGCCGCGTGACGGGCGAAGTCGATGCCGAGCGTGGACTTGCCCATGGCCGGGCGGCCGGCGACCACGATCATCTGGCCGGGCTGCAGGCCCTGCGTCACGTCGTCGATGTCGCGGAAGCCCGTGGGCACGCCCTTCTGGATCAGGCCGTTCTGCAGGGCGTCGAGCTGGTTGAGCGTCTCCTCCACCACGGGACCGATGGCCTCGTAGTCCTGGCGGACCTTGCCCACGCTCATCTCGTACACCTCGGCCTGGGCGAGGTTCACGATGTCTTCGGCCTGCGATCCTTCGGCCGAATAGCCCATCTGGGCGATTTTGGTGCCTGCGGCGATCACATTGCGCAGGATCGCGCGCTGGTGCACGATGTCCGCGTAATACGTGGCGTTCGCGGCGGTGGGCACGGAGGCGACCAGACTGTGCAGATAGTCGGCGCCGCCCACCTTCTCGAGGTTGCCCTCCTTGAGGAGTTCGTTCGCCACGATCACCGCGTCCACCGGTTGCGACGCGGAGAACAGCGTGATGATCGCCTCGTATACGGTCTGATGCTTCGGCTGATAGAAGTCGGTGACGTCGATCATCTGGCTGACCTCGCCGATCGCATCCTTGCTCATGAGCATGCCTCCGAGCACGGCCATTTCCGCGTTGTCGTCGTGCGGGGGGACGCGGTCGAAGATCGGGTCACGATCCGTGCGCTCGGAGCGCGCGGCGTTATCCCCGCGCTCGTTCCTCTCAAACGTCTGTTCTGCCATACTCACGATTGTAGGGAGATCACGATCACAGGGAAGCCATAATGGCATCCATCGTGTCGACGCCCGCGTCTGCGTTCAGCACAGAAGCCGCAGAGAACGGATACCCGCCGCCTATCTTCCACACGGCTCCGATCACCAGCACCGCCAGAATGATGGCGAGGATCCTGTTCCTGCGTTGCCTGCGACGCTCTCGTTTCGACCGCTCCACCGGACTGGGACCGTCATCGGCTGCACGATTCGTACTGCGCACGCCACGAGGCCCGCCGTCTTCCCGCTGGCGATGAAGGAACTCCTCGACATCCAACGTGGCGATGTCGTCCTGCTCGCTTTTCGCCTGAGGGTATCGCGGATTCGGCATCTTCCTTGTAGGCTTTTCCTCAGGCATTGGCACCGTATCCATCAAACGGGTTCGCGTGGATCCGTCGAGGACCGCATTCGAGTTCTCTTCCGTGACGATCTTTTCGGTCTCGCCCGCCGCGTCATTCCGCGGAACAGTCGCGCCGCCATCCTGACGCAGTCGAACACGCTTCTCGCCGAACACGTCCTCGCTGGACTCCGGACGCTCCTGCACAGGATGCTTCTCCACATGACCCTGCGGATTGTGCTGCGCGTATTGCAACGCCTGCCGCAGATCGGCGACGTTCTGATACCGGTCCTCCGGCCGCACCGCAGTGGCTCGGGCGATCACCTCACATAATGCCGCGCTCCCATGGGCAGGTTCGGGCAATGGGCCGGTACACCGACGAATCATCGCCTTTTCCTGAGACAGACCGGCATACGGCAAGGCCCCATCATTGCACATGCGGAACAGGATGATGCCCACGCTGTAGATATCGGCGCGTGAATCATACGGCTGATGCCGTAGCCGTTCCGGTGCCGCATACGGCATGGTGGCCACGGCTGTAGGAGCATTCTCGCCATCGGCAAGCAGACGCGAGATACCGAAATCACCAAGTTTGTAGCACTTACCGTTCTTATCGTAGAAGATATTGGCCGGCTTCACGTCACGATGCAGAATATGTTTCATCTCGTCGTCAGTCCTCATCGACGCGGTGGCGCACTGCAGCAGTCCCTCACACAGATCAAGTCCCACTGCGATGATCCTGTTTTCATCGTACGGACCATGACCATCTTCGATGGTATCCGCCAACGTCTGCGGCAGGTATTCCATCAGGATCACCAGATCCTGTCCGGAACAATCGCCATTCCGCCATGGCACGGTGGCGTGGGCCCAGATCTGCACGATGTGCGATTGCCCTCGCAGGTTCTGCATGAGCCGCCATTCCAAGCTAGCCTTGCGCACACACTTGGTCTTCTGTTCGTCCGTCAGCGGATGAGACAGGTCCTCAGAGAACATTTCGATGATTTTGATGGCACCCTTCAGACTATTACCGTATCCGGCGCTGACCTCGAAAATGGCGCGACTCGGATTCGATTGCACGTACAGGCAATCGCCCAAGCTCCATTCGACCTCCGCCGTATCGCGATTCAGCCCGTGCCGCACGTACGACACGGCCTGAAGATACCGATCCGGATTCCTGCGCACACGTGTCTCCGCACTCACACTCTTCATCATGTTCCCCACTTCCTCATATTGTCGTGACGCCGCAGGATCCTGTGCAGCATCATGGCTGTCCGTCCGTTCCTATACCTGAAATTCGAATCCATCGCCGGAGATCCGGGTCTTCCCCTGCGTGACATGACCATGTTCGTCCCTGGCCTCAAGCTCCAGCAGCCCATCGGTGTTCAATGTCATCGTCACGTTGACCCTTGTTCCTCTGGGCATTTTCACGCCGAAGTCAAACTTCACCTCGAGTATGGCCTTATCGCTGAGCGAGTTATATACCTCGCTGGTCTCGGCATCCTCATCGGTTTCGAATACGAGAATCCTCATCTTCGTACCGTCGGCGTGCGTGACGTATGTGTCGACGCCGGTCGCCGGCAGTACCATGCCCTTGCGAATCTGATTGGAGATGATCCATCTGTCGGAACCCATGTGTTCATGGGCGCGAACGCCGTACGACAGAGGAGCCCGGTCACGCAGGAACGAATTGTCACGCGCGTTCGGGTTGCAATGTTGCGCATAATACGCGGCACCGGACACCACCGCATATTCGGGATGCTCCACAATGACCGGCAGATTCGGAAACCGTCGTTGCATGGCTTCCTTCACCTGTGGCATGTTCGACGATCCGCCAACGCAGACGATGCGCTGCACCTGACCGCCGTCCACCTTGGCAATCACCTCGTCCACTTTGGCCATCGTCCTCTCCAGAAGATCGCGGGTGATTCCCTCGAATTTGGCGCGGGTCACATCGATCTCATACGTTTCCCCGTTCGACAGGCACAGCACGGATGTCGCCGTATCTTTATCCGACAACTCCCATTTCACCTGTTCGGCGGCGTTCCGAATGCGGTTCCGGTCCATCGGAGATAGTTCCAACGGCCCATATTCGCGTTCGCATTCCTTGATGAGATATCGTTCCAAACGATTGTCCCAGTCCAGGCCTCCGCAACGTTCCATCTCGGAAGCCAGCACATCGAATCTGGTGTCCTTACTACCGTCGGCTGCGACCATGGCAACGTCACACGTACCACCTCCGAGATCGTAGACCAGCACACGAGTATCGTCGTTCAGGCTTTGGCGGAAATGGTCGAGCGCCGCCGCCACCGGCTCCTTGATCAGTCCGATCACGTTCAGTCCCGGGCCGCCTTCCTCCAGTGGCAGACGCGCCGCCTGACGGATGATCTCCTTCTCCATATCCGTGAACTTGGCCGGCACCGACAGCACTACGCCCTCGATCCTATCGTCGAAACCGTTTTGCGCCCCTACGCTGATGGCAAGCTTGGCCACCTCCTTGAGGATCGCGGCTGTGATCTGCACCGAACTGAACTGTCGTCCATCGATCATGCGCGCGGCAATGCCGCCTTGCTCGTCGAGGAGCTGGAGTTTAATCGCACGCACCACCTGTTCTGACTCTTTGCCGTAGGCTCGTTTCTCGGCCTCCTTGCCGGTGAGCACGCCGCGCTCTCGCCCGTAGTAGAACACTGAAGGCACGGCATAGTCGTTTTGCCGCTTGAATACCGTCGTGCCGGTGCCCAGTTCCTCGTCAACGGCTGCGGCTTCGGAGAAACTCGTACCGAAATCAATGCCGATCTTCATGTCTTGTTCCCTGTCCTTCTCTTACTTCGCATCGTGTCTCTGGCGGCATAGCAACGTCGCTGCCTCGTCCGGACTTACGGTCCTCGGTCGTCGTTCAGCGTCCTACGGCAAGCACGACGAATTCCTTGCGATTCAATTGTGCGAACTGATCGGAATGAAATCCCGGTGCCACGCTCATGGAGACCGTCGCGGTATCGGGATTCATAGTCTCAACGGTCCCGCCGACGACACCGTTGATCTCGTGTAGCTCTGGATCATACGACGTTCCCGGCTGAGAACGAACCACAGTGACGCCACACACATTCAGCTGGCGCTGCACTGTGTTCCGAATCACACGAAGGGCTTCCACGGCCTTGAGATAGTCTCCGTCTGGAGATGGGACCCCATTCTCGTTTTTGCCTGCGAGCGCTTTGCGTTGGTATTCGTACTGTCCGTCGAGAAGGGTGTAGATTTCGATAAGTTGCCGTGCGTGCGCAATGGACTCCTCAACGATGTAATGGTCCTGAAAATCACGCATGCTCTTGACAAGGTCGCGGGCGCTGCCCTGCATCTGCCGCATGGTGGTCTGCCATTCGGTTTGCGTGACATTCCACTGTTCGACGAGAGTCCGCGCATTCTGCGGTTCGACGGTAGGCTGCGCCGAAGCATCGCGACGGCGCGGCTTGCGAAGAGGCACCGACTCCGGTTCCTCAGCCACCCTCACCGTCGGGGCATCGCCGGGCGTACATGTACCCATCCGATCGTCCATCAGTCGCACAGTGGACTCGTCATCATGACCGGCGCGGGACACACGAGTCGTCACACCGTCGGCATGGTGGTCACGGCTCGTCAGTCCTTGGCTTTCACACAGTTTCCGCAATGCGGCCATCAACGACATACCGTCTCGGGTCTGAGCTCGGTTGTGCCGAGATAGCTGTTGGAACATGTCGACGAAGCAGCGCGTCCATTCATCGGAGGTGACCGCCCCGGTGAACAGATACACGATATCGTTAGCGTGGCTGCCGGTGTTGAGAATCGCGGAGGGGTCCGCCCCGTTCCACTTCTGGTACAGGCCGTTGAGCAGATAGTACAGGTCAAACGCGGTCGGCTGCCATTGCGTCGGCACCGATTCATTCCGCATAAGCAGATACGCGCTCTTGAGAATGCTGAAGCTGAACTCATTCACATTCCGGCCCTCATGCCATGCATGCGTCTCGCGATCCATTGCCTCGATCACAGATCGGAGGCGAGCGATCCGATCGCCATTGGCGGACCTGTCCAATGGCTGGTTGGCGTAGACCTTTCGGGCATCCTCATAGATCCGCATGCTTCCTTCCGGGGCGGCCTTGTCCTCTTTGACTCCCCGTAACATACCGAACCATGCCATGATCACGCCCTCCCGTGCGTCCGGACATCCGTTTCATACCAGCCTCATGCAGAAAAGTCGTTACACCATCATTTGACTTCGGAGCAATAGGGAATAGGTCGATATGATGATTTCGACGATATCACAGATAGGCATCAAAGATGCCCCCGTTCGTTTTCATGGAACATGATGACCACTATGGGACATGATCTGCACGCCGAGATATCTCTTTTTTGTGCCTGTCCCCTTGAGATGCGGATCCGATACCCATCGGTGGCAGAAAAGTACCGCGGTTTGTGCGGGCCATTACTATGGGAATTAACAACAGCGGTCATGCGGACGACGGCGAAGATGCCCGTCGTTCCGTTGCCGGCACACGGCCGGCGCGACTGCAGGGGGAAGGAGCCAACATGGCATTTTCATCCGCACTGTACGCACGAGTCAAGGAATACCTCGATTCTGACGGACTGCACTACGACGAGTTCCCGGACGAGGGTCGTTTCCAGTTCGGCATCAACATTCATTCCAAGGTGCGTAACGTGACTGTACGTATCTTCGTGGATGAGGACAACTTCAGCGTGGTCTCATTCCCGCAGTTCGGCGGCGATCCGCAGGATCCGGAGAACATGCACGCTCTGGCCGAGTACACCGCCCGCGCCAACTACGGTCTGGTGCAGGGCAACTTCCAGATCGACTTCCGTGATGGAGAGCTCCGTTACTGGAGCGCCATGCTCACCGATGACAACAACCTGCCGTCGATCCACACGATCGGTCGCGTGGTGTTCGTGGGAATCATGATGTGGGAGCGCTACGGCGACGGCTACCTCAAGGTGGGCCTGGCCGGCGTGGACCCGGAGACCGCAGTCAATGAGGCGGAGAACCCCCAGCCGGCCGCCCCGCAGGAGCCCTCCCCCACCACCATCGACCCGGAGATCCTGTAAGGTCTGCGGTCATGTGAGGTCTTGCGAGACCGTGAGGCCGCTGCAAGTGTGAGGTTGCCGCAAGCCAGACGCGTGCGAACCGCGGTTATGTGCGACCGCGATTTCGCGCGCCCGCACATTGCAGGGGAAACTGCGCATCAGTTTATTGCGACGGTCTCCGTCACCAGCACTCGCGGCAATCACAGCACTCACAGCGTTAGCAATATTCACAACGTTCCAGCACTTACAGTCATAAATCCGCAACGTATTAGACACCCGTGAGGCCTCGATTCTTGGCGAATAGAGGCCGTGCGGGCGTTTTCGTATCCGCAGATCTGACAACGACCGGACCGGAGCTTGGTTGTGAACATGGTAAGCGTGCACGGATCCAGTGTGGAGTAAGGCAGCGGGCACCGAGGTATCGCAGCAGGTATTGGTATGGGACTGAACGGGGATGGCATGTTGCGTTTACCGGTGCGTAACCTTGAGCGGAGGATATCCCCAGTCGTACACCGACTTATCCACCGGTTGTGGATAAAAATCGTAAGTTATCCACATTTTGGGCGTGTCCCCGTGGATAATTCACCCACTTTTCCACATCATGGGGATAACTGTGTGGAAAACCTGGGGATAATTCACCGACGTCACCTATCGAAGTTGCCAACATCCAAATATATGGTATTGGGCGCTTCGGGATAAAATCTAACATTTCTTATGTTCGGTTTTTCCTGTTTGATTTGTACGCTGTTGCGGTTGTCGATGACGGCTGAACCGATGCCTATATGGGACTCGCTGTGGATGCGTGCGGGATATAAGACGGAATATATGCGGACGACGATCGCGGTATGCGAGAATGGCGCAGCGTGACGGCGGGTCGCTCTGCAGGAGCGCTCAGCAAGGCGTCCGGCAGGGGGACAGCAGGTAGCAGGACGGCAGGGCGCGCGACCATATGGCAATATGCCGATGCATTGGGTCAGTGCGATGAACGGATCAGCGTGACATGATCTCCTCTGCGGCATGCTCTCCGCTATGACATGATCCTCACGGTCGGTTCCAGCGGCAATTGTTCACTCATTGTTACACGGTCCAGTCTGATGCGAGGACCGGTCCAGTCCGGGACACGATCCAGTCCGGTACGCAGTCCGGTAATACCATGGGCGGAGCGACGATCACGAAGAAATACGGCCTAGCGGGAGGGGAGACATGATGCGGGAAGGGAAACCTGACGAACCGGAAACGGAAGCACGGGCAGAAACCGGAAACAACGCCGGGCGAACGACGGACCAGGACCCGACATCGAAAGTCGAACCGGAAACGGGAACCGCACGAAAACTGGCGGCGCTGGCCATCCCCACGTTCGGACAGTTGATCGCCGAACCCACGTTCATCCTCATCGACACGGCCATCGTGGGACATATTGGCGACGCGTCGCTGGCAGGACTGTCCATCGGGTCGACCATCATTCTCACCGCCGTGGGCCTGTGCATATTCCTCGCCTACTCCACTACGGCGCAGGTGGCGCATCTGCTCGGCGCAGGCCGAAGGCGCGAGGGACTGCAGGCCGGAATCGACGGTCTCTGGCTCGCCCTGTTGATCGGAGTAGCGCTCGGAGTAGCGCTGTTCGCGTTCGCCGAACCTCTTTGCCATGCGCTCGGAGGGCGCGGCGACGTGCTCGACCAAGCAGTCACCTACACCCGGGCCGTGGTGCTCGGCGCCCCCGGCATGCTGCTCGTCTACGCGGCCAACGGCATCTTCCGCGGCCTGCAAAAAGTACGGATCACTCTGATCGCGGCGGTCAGCGGAGCCGTGGTGAACACACTGCTCGAAGTCCTGTTCGTGCTCGTATTCGGCTGGGGCATCGCCGGATCCGGATCGGCCACGCTGATCGCGCAATGGTTCATGGGACTGTTCCTGGTCGTACCGGCGGTGCTGTGGGCCAAGGCCGACGGCGTCACACTGCGGCCACAACTCGCCGGAATCATGGCGGCCGGCGGGGACGGACTGCCGTTGTTCATCCGCACGCTCGCCATCCGCGCGGCCATGGTGATGACCGTGGCGAGCGCCGCACGCATGGGAACGCACGTACTGGCAGGATTCCAGGCCGTGAACTCGTCGTGGAACTTCGCCATGAACATGCTGGATTCCGTGGGCATCGCCGGGCAGACGCTGGTGGGCGCGGCACTTGGCGCCCGCGACTGGAAGCGTGCCCGGGCCCTGACTCGCAGCACCGGGCATGCCGGAGCCGTGGTGGGGCTTGGCGTGGGAATCGCGTTCGCCGTGGTGGGGCTGGCGGCGGGACACTTCTTCTCGCCGAATCCGCAGATCCAGCTCCTCACCGCCGTGGGCATGGTCACCATGGGCGTGTTCTTCCCGCTGCAGGGATGGATGATGGCGCTCGATGGCATCCTGATCGGCGCGCGCGACTTCCGGTATCTGGCCGCCACGTGCACCATCACCGCCGTGGCCTACATCGTGGCGCTCGGACTGCTGGTCGCGTTCGGCATTCCGCTGATTCCCGGCGATGTGGCACGCACTGCCGTGCTGTGGCTCGCCTTCAACGTGGTGCTCATGGGCGGTCGTGGCGTGGCCAACGGCCTGCGCGCCCGATCGGACATCTGGATGCGGTAGCCGCCGCGGGCTAACACCCACACCCATACCCACTCATGCCCACACCCACACACCCACGGTAGTGTGAGCCTCCAACCCGTTAGTGTGAGCTCACACTAACGGCACATGGCTTCAAAACGTTGAAATTCCAACACCCCCCATTTTTAGTGTGATCACACTAAGGAATTGGCTCGCACTAACTGGCTCGCACGACGCATCGATGCGTAAAACAAGCACCCAACGCCAGCTCCAGTGCTTGTTTGACGTACACACGCGGCAATCAAACACCGGAGATCATCCTCGATGCTCATCGGACGTACGTATACGTCATACAGGCATCGGGGAAGCGGCACAGTACTCGAACGACGCACATGTACGTAGAACAAGCATCGGGGAACAGCGCCGGTGCTTGTTTTGCCGTACGCATGCAACAAACAAGCACCGGAGACCCCATGTGGCGCTTGCATGCTCTGCGCACCACATGCACTCACGCCCCTGCCACTCACGCACCAGCAGCGGCACGCGCCGCGGCGGCGGCACGGGCGCGCGCGGCGGAATACATGGCACCCACCAGCGCGGCACGCCACTTGGACCAGCCGTACTTCTTGGTGATGGTCTCCCCCGCCGTGGCACCCAGCGACGACCCGTCGGCACGCGTCAGGTCGAACAGCATGTCAAGCATGAGCGGATCGTTCCCCAGCCGCGCGGCCAGCTCATCCACAGCCGCATCGTCATCCGGACTCCTGCCGGACGCGAAGTCGGACAGCGTCAAATGCTCACGCACCAGCGTGGTCGTCATGTCGATCTGATCCTGCGGGAACCCCATACGTTTCATAATCACCGGCACGTGACGCGCGCCCTCCGCCGCATGATCGACGATACGCGGGCGCTTGCCGATGTCGTGCAGAACGCCGGCCATGAGCAGCACCGTGTAATGCTCGTCGTCGTAGCGCTCGCCGGTGGGCGACGTGCGGTCGAGTCGTGACGTCACCTCGAGCATGTGCCGGTCGATCGTGTACCGGTGCACGGCGGACACGGACGGACGGTTGCGGATGCCCAGCCATTCGGGGATCCAGCGGCCCGGAATATCAACGAAATCAAGCTCCTCCCACGTGCGCAGCAGCGCCGGTCCGGTGGCGAGCAGCCGTACGAATGCCGACCGGCTGTCGTCGTTCCAGTCGCGGTCGTGGATCGGGCAGCGTTTGAGATTGGTCAGCGTACCCGGCGCGATGGGCAGATCGTTTTCGGCGGCGGCCACGGCCACGCGCAACGCGAGCGTGCTATCCGCGCTGGGGTCGACGCCGGGCGCGAGTACGGCCTCGCCCTCATGCCGGGCCACGCCGGGCGCGATGATGTCGAACGTCGGCGCTTCACGACGTCCGCCACCGCGCGGCTGGAAGATCTGGAAGAACGAGAATCGCGGCTGTTCGTGCGTGAGCGAATGCGCGGCACGCGACGCCGTGGAGTCCAGAGCGAACGCGATGCGACGACCGTATCGCGCCAGCATGGTCTGCATGTTTTCGATGGATTCGGCGGCCCGCTGGTCCTCGTCGGGAATGGTCGGATCGCTCAGGCCCATCATGCGTGCCACGTCCACCTGATAGGCGGGCAGCAGCATATTCGTATCCTTGTTTGCGGCCAGGTGGATGCAGTCGCGCACGTCGAGCAGGTGTTCCACGGCGTCGTCGTAGCTGCCGTGCGGGCGGTCGGCCAGCCATGACGTGGCAAGCGCGGAAACGAGGACAGTGTCGCGCAGACCGCCGCGTGCCTCCTTGATGTCTGGCTGATTGAGGTACGGCAGCTGGCCGAACCGGTCGAATCGCTGCTTGGCGGAGTCGGTGAGTTCGGGCAGGCGTTTGCGTGCGGCCTTGCGCCAGCGTTCGAGGATCGAGTCGGAGGTTTTGCGGATCAGTTCGGTGTCGCCGGCCACGGGCATCACGTCGAGCCAGCCCATGGCGGCGGGCAGATCGCTGTCGGTGACGGCTTCGCATTGCTGACGTGTGCGTACGGAATGGTCGAGGTCGAGTCCGGAATCCCACAGCGGATACCAGAGTTTGTCGGCGAGCGTGGTCACATTGTGGTCGTTGATCGCATGCGGATCGTAGATGATGACCAGATCGAGGTCGGAGCAGGGGCCGATCTGTCGTCGGGCGAGCGAGCCGACCGCGGCGAGTCCCACGCCGTGATCCGGGGCGTCGGCACCCATGGATGCGATGGCGTCCGACCAGAGTTGCCGTAATGATTCGAGGACGATCTCCACGCGGGCGGCACGTTTTGCCGCGCCGTTGCGGTAGACGCCGTCGTCGTCGGGCTGGCTGGCGGCCACCAGTCGTGTTTTGAGCCCATCAACCGCAGAAGCCAATTGCTCTCCTTAGAACGTAAGAACTGAGAAAATCGTGAGGGAAATCACGATGACAATCACAACAAACGAAAACGGATGGAATGGATATGGAAAATATGGAATGGATATGGAAAATCCCCGTGGCGGACGAGCCGTCACGGGGACTGTTTTCATCAATCAGAGCGGTGTGGGAACCGTCCTGAAATCCTGGATCAGATCGCGGCGGAACCCGTTTCGCCGGTACGGACTCGGGTGACCGAGTCGAGCGGGGCGACCCAGATCTTGCCGTCGCCGATGGTGCCGGTGCCTGCGGCCTTGGAGATCACGTCGACCAGGGTCTCGGCGTCGGCGTCGTCGGACAGCACCTCGACGCGGATCTTCGGGATCAGGTCGACGGTGTATTCGGCACCACGGTAGATCTCGGTGTGGCCGCGCTGACGGCCGTAGCCGTTGGCCTCGGAGACGGTCAGACCGTGCACGCCTGCGGCGGCGAGCGCTTCCTTGACCTCGTCGAGCTTATGAGGCTGGATGATTGCGGTAATGAGCTTCATTTCACTTCACTCCCTTCAGGATGGAGCTGGCGGTACCAGCGAAATCGTAAGCACGCTCACCCTGATCGGCCAAGTCGACACCGCCGACTTCCTGGGCCTCGGTGACGCGCCAGCCGACGGTCTTCTCAAGGGCGAAGGAGATGATCGCGGTGAGCACGCCGGAGTAGAGGATGGCGACCAGTGCGATGACGATCTGCACGAGCAGCTGCTTGTAGTCGCCACCGGCGAACAGGCCGGTGCCTTCGCCGAAGAAGCCGATGAGGATGGTACCGGTGAGACCACCGACGCCGTGCACGCCGACCACGTCGAGCGAGTCATCGTAGCCGAGCTTGAACTTCAGACCGACAGCGAAACAGCAGAGGATACCGGCGATGAAGCCGAGGACCATGGCCCACAGCGGGGAGACCACATCGGCGGCCGGGGTGATGGCGACCAGACCGGCGACCATACCCGAAGCGGCGCCCATGGCGGTGTAGTGGCCGGAGCGGATCTTCTCGGTGAACAGCCAGCCGAGCGTTGCGGCGGAGGTGGCGGCGGTGGTGGAAACCCACGTGTAGCCGGCAACGCCGTTGGCGGCGAAGGCGGAACCGGCGTTGAAGCCGAACCAGCCGAACCACAGCAGGAAGGCACCGAGCATCACGAACGGAACGTTGTGCGGACGGAACGGCTCCTTGGCGAAGCCCTTGCGCTTGCCGATGATCAGCACGGTGACAAGAGCGGCGGTTGCGGCGTTGATGTGAACGACCGTACCACCTGCGAAATCATGCGCCGCGGCGCCGATGGCCTGGGAGATGGCGCCGTCGGGAGACAGCAGACCGTGGTTCCACACCATGTGGGCCATAGGAGCGTATACGAACGTGATCCACAGGGCCACGAAGATCATCCACGTGCTGAACTTGATGCGCTCGGCGAGGGCACCGGTGATCAGCGCGACGGTGATCATGGCGAACGTGACCTGGAATGCGACGTTGATGCTCGGCGGGTATGCCGCATCGGCACCGCCGTCAACCGAGCCCCAGACGCCGTCGGTGGCGACCATCGTGTCCTTCAGCAGGAATCCGGTGGCGGGATCACCGAAAATACCGCCGATGTCAGTGCCGGCGTAGGCGATCGACCAGCCCCAGAACGTCCACACGACGCCGGTCACGGCCAGAGCCGCCGTGGACAGCATCAGCATGTTCAGCACGGCCTTGGCACGAACCATGCCGCCGTAGAAGAACGCCACACCAGGCGTCATGAGGAAAACCAAGGACGCTGAAGTCAACATCCATGCTGCATTGCCTGCGTCACCCATGTCTACCTCCCTCTCTGCAGGTCGCTCGGCCCTGCACGCGCCGGCGATCCTGTTCATATGAGCCGGGCGAACCCGACTGAAAGTAACCTATTTCGACTTTCATGACGTGTGACGATCGGTATGCGTTGTGCGCGGTCGATGTCGCAAGTCGGGTCATGAAAGCCAACGGTTGTATGAAACGACGCTTGGATTACCCGCTCGATTACATAGTGTTACGGAGGTGTTAACCGGAACTGAGACCGTTACATAGGCTCAGACTATGGAAAACGCAATGGCACCATGGCGTTCACCACGATATTCGGAGGAGTTGGGGGGGGCGAGTTCGGGTCCGTGACCCCAATTGCTATTTGTTATTTCGCGTTCTGTGCAGTCCAGCACCTACGCCGACATCAATTTTCGAGTTCTGAAGTAATTACGGCTCTTTGCAGAACTTGGAGATTGCTGATATCACCTCATTCCGGCATCGGGCCCACACAGCCACTGTCACAAGGCTGGATACCGGTTATAGCTGTCGTCGGTCCCTGGCCGGTGAAATGCAAACGTCCCGTTCACGAAGGACTGGTGTCGCTGTGAACGGGACGTTGGTGTTGAAAGGGTCCGGGCCAGGAACCCCGGCTCAGCCGAGGATGCCGTCGACGAAGCCTTCGGGGTCGAACGGGGCCAGATCGTCCGGGCCTTCGCCGAGGCCGACGAGCTTGACCGGCACGCCCAGCGCCTTCTGCACGCTGATCACGATGCCGCCCTTGGCCGAACCGTCGAGCTTGGTGAGCACGATGCCGGTGATGCCGATCACCTCGGCGAACACCTTGGCCTGGGTCATGCCGTTCTGGCCGGTGGTGGCGTCGAGGACGAGGAGCACCTCCTCCACGGGCAGCGTCTTCTCGGTGACGCGGCGGATCTTGCCCAGCTCGTCCATCAGATTCGACTTGTTCTGCAGACGTCCGGCGGTGTCGATGATGAGCACGTCGGCGTTCTGCTCCTTGGCGACCTTGGCGGCTTCGAACGCGACGGAAGCCGGGTCGGCGCCGTCCTTGTCGCTGCGGACCACGGGCACGCCGACGCGGCTGCCCCACGTCTCGAGCTGATCGGCGGCGGCGGCACGGAATGTATCGGCGGCACCCATGACCACCTTCTTGTCCTCGGCCACGAACAGACGGGCCAGCTTGCCGGCGGTGGTAGTCTTGCCGGTGCCGTTCACGCCCACCATGATGATGACGGACGGGCCGGCGCCGGTCGGACGGGGGCGGGAGGCGACCAGCGAGCGGTCCATGTCACGGCCCACGAGGTCGAGCAGCTTCTCGCGCAGCATGGCGCGCACGGCCTCCGGGTCCTTTTCGCCGGTGATGCGGGCGTCCTTGCGCAGCTCGTCAACCAGCTGTTCGCTGGCTTCGGCACCCACGTCGGCGAGCAGCAGCGTATCCTCCACGTCCTCCCAATCGGACTCGGAGAGATTGTCCTGCGTAAGAATGGAGAACAGGGCCTTGCCGAACGGGTTCGCGCTCTTGGCCAGACGGGCCTTGAGGCGTTCGAAGCGGGATGCGGCCGGCTCGGGCTTGGCGACGGGAGCGGGCTTGGACTCCGGGGCGGCGGCAGGCTCGGATTGGGGAGCCGCTTCCGATTCCGGCTCAAGCTCAGGCTCGGCCTTCTCAACTGCGGCCGGCTTGGTGGCCGGGGCCTCGGATTCCTCGGTCTCAGGCTCGGATTCCTCGCGAGCTTCGGCGGCGGATTCATCAGCCGCCTTCTTCTCCGCCGTTGCGGCGGACTCGGCCCGGGCCGCTGGCGTCGGCTCAGGCTGCACGGCCGGAACCGCCGGTGCCGGGGCCTCGGCGGGAGCGCCCTTCTTCTTCATTACCACGGCAACAACGGCCGCAATGATCACCACGGCGACAACGCCAAGGATGATCCACAATGTCATTTGATCCATGCCTTCACCCTAACATCGGCGGAAGAAACACCCGACCGACCGATTCGGCTAGTTGACGGCGAATCCACGTCAGACAAAACCCGGCCACGCCCAACCGAAGCCCGGTGCCCTGCGTCTTTGGTGCCAACCTTCGAGTTCTGTGCGGATTCAGCCCCTGTGCGGACATCAATCTTCGAGTTCTGTGCGGACAACGGCGGGAAAACGAAGTATGAGTCTTGAAATTCCAACGCCTCTACTCAGGTTTTCCTGTTCTCGACGCACAGAACTCGAATATTGATGTCTGCAAACCCCCGCAATCCGCACAGAACTCGAAGATAGAACCCAACCCCTAGAATCCGGCCCCGACGTTCAGTCCATATTGCCCACGCGCACACAGCTGAGCCGAATATCGATGCCCGGAGAAACACGCACCCATGGTCGCGTCTGGTTCACTGCACCGTTTCACTGCACCGTTAGTGCTAGCGCTCTATTAGCGCTCTATCGGATCGTTCTGGCCCTACTTGCCGTCGCCGCCCTCAGGCCCATCATGCTCATCGAGCCCATCGGCACGACGCATGCCATGGACCTCCACCACGGAGGAATGATTCACATACACCGGCGTCTCGGACGTGGACTCATGATTGGAAGCCCCCCGCTTCGCGTCACCCGACGGCTGAAACGCCACCTTGGTGCTCACCACGCGCGGCTTGTGTTCCTCGTTCCGCTTGTCGTAGCTGTAGAAGAAGTCAGTACGGTGCGCATCCTGTCGGGCGTAGCGCAACACGGCAACAACGAGCACGGCGACAAGGACGATCCAGAACAGAAACACGAGGAGCATGGGCATAGGATTAATTCTCTCAGCAGCCGCGACTTTTCCCCCGTCAACACCCATAATCATCGCTGATTGTCTACATCCCGAGACAAACGTGGAATCACATCCCCCTACACCCACCAAAACCTCTGACATCAGACCAGTATTCACACCCCCATCCACCCGCGTCAAACCGGCGTGAAACACTAAAGATCATGAGCGGAACAGGCAGAATGACGGCATTGCAGAGGCGCGAACAACTCATCACCGTAGGGCGCTCGCTGTTCGCGGCCAAGGGGTTCGAGGCAGTGAGCGTGGAGGAGATCGCCGCCACGGCCAAGGTCAGCAAACCGATCGTATACGAGCATTTCGGAGGCAAGGAAGGGCTGTACGCCGTGGTGGTGGACCGCGAGATGCAGACGCTCACGGGCGCGATGATGGACACGCTCGCCGCGCCAGCCCAGGGCTCGCGGCAGATCGTGGAGAACGCGGCCATGGCGTTCCTCAACTACATCGAGGAGCACACCGAAGGATTCCAGGTGCTCGCGCGCGATCGGCCGACCACCGATCCGTCCGGCTCGTTCAACTCCCTGCTCGGCGACGTGAGCATCCGCGTGGAGGACCTGCTCGTGCGCGCGTTCAAACGGCACAAGATCCCCGCCAAGGGCGTGCCCTACTACGCGCAGATGCTCGTCGGCCTCATGGTGTTCACCGGCCAGTACTGGGCCACGCATCGCAAGATGAGCAAGGAGCAGCTCGCTGCATACATCGTGAACCTGGCATGGAACGGCCTGTCCCGCATGGAGGCCAAACCCCAGCTGCGATACGTGGGCGACGCCGACCGCCGGAAGCGTCGCGACGAGTCGACAACGGACGGTCGCGAAACAGACGACCACGAAGACCATGAAACGAACAGCCCCTATAGCGGGACCGACGACGGCGCTGAAAACGTCAGTACCACCGAACACATCGACGCCAACCCCGATTACAACGACACCTCGACTCACACAATAGACGAATAGACGACGTTCCCGCACGGTCTCGTCTCGGCGATATTGCAAGGATTCTCTTTCATCATGTCGTGCGGAACGACGAACAATCCGGTGTGCGGACAGTCAGGCAGTCGGGCAGTCGGATACGTGCGACGGGAATGTCGATCCTATCCGGCATTCCCGCTGAAATGAGAGGAATAAGAGGGCTGGGTTCGCCGCATACAGGACACCACGGCAACGCTTCCCGTTGAACTGAAATGCCGGCTTTCGCATATTCTTGTCAACTTCCTACCAGCGGGAAACGGGAAAACGGTTCCGGCACCCAAGACCCAGCACAATCCCACAAACAAGGACCTGGTTCCCGATCGCCCGTCCATAAAACAACTCATGGATGAAATCCGACGGCATGTCAGCCCCCACGGTAGGCTCGAAAGCATGGAAGTGCAGTTGATCGACGACCGTCATTACGCCGAAACCATGGACCGGACCGTGTTGCCCGCACTGGCCGCATGCCGCAGGGAAGGATGGATGGAGCCGTCGCACGCCCATACCATTCCGGCACCGACGCCCGGCAAACTACACTACGTGTGCTACGACTCCGCCAAATTCGACGCCATACGGGAAAACGGCGCCACGGCGACATTCCGCGGCGCGGTCGTGATCTCGCACGGATTCACCGAATTCGCGGAACGATTCGCGGAACTCGCCTGGTATCTGCTGCTCGACGGGTTCAGCGTGTGCATTCTCGAACATCGCGGTCACGGATACTCGCCACGCGACGTGGACAACGAAAGCCTGGTGTGGATCGACGACTGGCACCGATACGTGGACGATCTCGCGAAGTTCTGCTCCACCATCGGTCAGGACTACGCGCTTGGACAGCCGATCTACCTGTACGGGCATTCCATGGGCGGAGGAATCGCGGCGGCGATGTTGGAACGCTATCCCACGATCATCGACAAGGCAGTGCTCAGCGCGCCCATGATCGCACTGAAATCCGGCATGCCGCTCTGGATCGCGCCCACGGTGGCGGAACTCGCCTGCGCAATCGGACTCGGGCAGCACGCCGCGCCCGGGCAGAAGGCGTTCAGCGAAGACTTCGACGAGGACTTTTACCGCACGCTGAGCCTGCCGCGCGCTCGCTGGGTGCACGATCTGCGGCTCAAGCATCCGGAATATCACACGAGTGCGGCCACGTTCGGCTGGGTGCGCGAGGGACTGCGCATGTACAAGTCGATCATGCGGCAGTCGGCGTGCGAGCAGGTGGAGACGCCGCTGCTGATCTTCCAAGCGGAGAATGACACGTACGTGCTGCCCAAGCCGCAGAACAAGTTCGCGGCGCAGGTGCGGGCCGGCGGGTGCCCGGTGCAGCTGGTGCGGCTGGTGGGGTCGCGGCACGAAATGACCACCGAGCGCAACGAGATCATGCAGCAGTATGTGAAGCGCATCCTTGAGTTCCTGCATACGCCGCTGACGGAGGAGTAAGACGCGTTACGTGGGCCGCGTGCGTTACGTGGGCGTTAGCCGGGCCGTGCGCGGCCCACGTAACGTATCAACAAATCGTTGGAATTGCAACGTTTTTACCAACTGTTACGTGGGCCGCGCACGGCCCACGTAACGTGACCGCGGCCCACGTAACGCAACTGGCAACCAGCATGCGGCCCACGTGATGCACCGACACGGCCCACGTGACGCCTACATGAGTTTCGTGCTTTCGAGGTTGCGGATGATCCAGTCGTTGAGGCGGATCACGGGCTTGCGCAGCACCAGTCCCAGCAGCAGCGACGGCACGATGAACGCGGCCAACAGCGCCGTCTCACGCCAGAACTCCGCGCCGAACGCGCCCGCCATGGCCGCATGCATGGCCGCGATGCCGTGCGGGAACGGCAGGAACGGGTAGAGCGCGCGGAACACCGGCGGCAGCGTTTCGATCGGGAACGTGCCACCCGAACCGGCCACCTGCATCACGAGCAGCACCACCGCGATCGCCTTGCCGATATCGCCGAACGACAGCGCCAGCGTGTACGTAATGTTGGAGAACACGATCGCCGCCACCTCGCACACGAGCAGGAACTGCAGGGGATGCTCGCTCTGAATGCCCAAATAATACAGGTCGCCAAGTCCCACCAGCGCGCCCTGCAGCAGCGCGAGCAGCATGAAGAACAGATAGCGTCCGAAATACTGCTGGTGCAGACGCAGTCGCGGCGCGCCCGTGGCGGCGAGCACCTCCTCACGCCCGCGGTCGCTCATGGCCACCTTCATCATGGCGACGAGCACGATCGACCCCACCCAGATGGCGAGGATCGTGTAGAACGGCGCCATGGCCGAACCGTAGTTGGCGATGTGGTAGACGGCCACGCGGTTCACGCTCACCGGCGACGACAGCAACGTGGCAAGCGCTTCGGGGTCGAGATTGGCGAGCTGATCGAGTTGCGCGGACGTCAACGAATCCGTGGACGAGGACAAGTCCCCGTTCGAGTCGGACTGCGTACCGTTCGCGCCGTTCGCGCCGGCATCACCGGTTCCAGTTCCGTCCCCACTCCCTGCGATCCCCGCGATCTGCTTGCCCAGCTCGTGCATGCTGTCCCCCGCCGAGGCGAGTCGCTGGGTGGCACTGTCGAGGATCTTGCGGATGCCGGCGATCGACGTGTCGGCGCTGCCGGAGACGTTCTTCAGATCGTTCACCGTGGCGCTCACGCCGTCGGCCACGCCGCGGGTCTGCGAGCTCACGGTGTCGATGGAGTCGGCGAGCGCGGCAAGTTTCGGCTTGAGACCGTTGTCGTATGTGTTGCGTACGTCGGTGACGGATTTCTTGGCATCGGCGATCTGGTTCTTGAGATCGTTGCGTTTGGCGGTGACGTCGTCGCTGGTGCCGTTGATCGTGCCGGCGGCGTTGGAGAGCTGTCCGGCGAGATCCTTCTGCGCCTTCTGCGCGTTGGTCACGGCGGTGATGGCGTCGTCAAGCGCGGTCTGCACATCGCCGTTCGCACCACCAGCACCACCCGAACCACCCGAACCACCCGAACCACCGGTCGCGTTCTTCATATCGTTGAGCGCGTCGATCAGCGACTGATATCCGTCCGCCGCACTGGACACCTTGCCGGACAGATCGGTCAGCTGCTTCCCCGCCTCGTCCGACTGCGTGCCGATCGCGTCGAATGCGGTGTCGATCTGACCGCTCACCGAATCGTAGCTTTGCTCACTGCGACTGAGCGCCGCACTCAACGTGTTCGCCGCACCGGACAGTGCGCCATCCAGCGATTTCACGCCGTCCTGCGCCTGATTCAGTCCGTTTTTCGCGTCGGCGACCGCACTCCCGGACGAGTTGATCAGGTTCGACGTGGAGTCGATGATGCCCTCGGTCGCGCCGAGCAGTTTCGAATACGACGCGGTCTGCGCGGACGCGGACGCGAGCTGGTCGCCCATCGCGTTGATGTGCCCGGTCGCGTTGGCCACATAATTCTGCATCTGGTCGCTTTGCGCGTATTTGGCGAGCGTGGTGGCCAGGTCGAGTCCCACCTGTCCGATGGTTTTGGCGAAGGTGCTGTCGATCTGATTGGTGATCGTGTCGGCACCTTCGTCGGTGACGTGCGGCGCGATGGCGTTGATCTTCTCGTTCGTGTAGTACTTGAGTTTCGCGTGCTTCACCTTGGGCGAGAACAGGGTCATCATGTCGGCGCTGAAGCTTTCGGGAATCACGATGGCCGCGTAATAGTCGCCGGAGCGCACGCCGTCCTCGGCCTTGTCGGGGTCGGTGAACACCCAGTCGAGCTGATGGTTGGCGCGCAGCGTGGAGATCACGGTCTCACCCACGTTGATTTTCACGGGAATGAGGTCGGATTGGTATCCCTTGTCGGCGCTGGCGACGGCAACTTTCAGACTGGCGGTGTTGCTGTACGGATCCCAGCTGGCGGCGATGTTGAACCATGCGTACAGCGATGGAACGATCACCAGACCCATCGTCACGATCACACCGATCACGTTGCTGACGGCGTTGCGCACGTCACGGATGAAGATCTGCAGGATGTTGCGCATCAGCGGGTCTCCTTTCCGTCGTGAGTGCCGTTCGCATTGCCGTCGCAAGTGCCGTTTGCACCGCCATGACCGCTGCCATGCGATGCGGCCGTACTGTCATGCACACCACTGTCATGCGCATCGTCGATCGGCTCGCCGGGCGTGGCCTGCCGGGCGGCACGCAGTGCCTTGAACACATCGTCGTTCTCCGGATCATCCGCACCCGAACCCGCACCGGCAGCGTGCGCACCCGCACCAGCCGAACCAGCACCAGCCGAACCAGCACCACCGGCCGTATGCGCGCCGTGATGTCGACCACCCAAATCCGGCAGTGACGGCATCGGCGGAATCGGCAACGACGGCAACGGAATATGGAATCGACGGGACATCGCCTTGCGCAGCGCATCGCTGTCCATCGCACTGATGCCCAACTGACGCGCGAAGCTTTCATACATGTATTCCACGACGATCAGATAGATGTCGATGAGGATGATCGACGTGATCCACGCGGTAAGCATCACGATCTTCGACTCCACGCTGAACATCAGCACCAGGAACAGGGCCGGCAGCACGATGATCAGCGCGAGTCCCGCACGGATCAGATGCGGATACAGCTTGAAGAAGCGGTGCGCGCGGCGGCGGATCTGCGGACGGACCTCGTCCACGCCCATGAGCAGTTTGATCACCGACGTGAGCTTGAACCGTTCGTTGAGCATGTTGTTCTTCTCGGCCACCATCAGATCCGTGGCGCCGAGGCGACGGTCGAACAGCGCGTTGAGGTTGAGCAGGTACGGGCGGGCCACGAGTCCGAGCATCAGCGCGCCGGCGAGGAACCAGAGCAGCGAACCGAGATCGTGCCAGTAGTGCGAGCCGTATGCGCCGCCGATCGTCTCGCGCATGGCGTTGATGCCGTAGGTGAACGGCAGGAACGGATAGAGATTACGGAAGAAGTCGGGCATCATTTCGATCGGATACATGCCCGACGATCCGGGGATCTGAATGATCACGAGGATCACGGCCACGGCCTTGCCGATGTGCTTGAGCGATGCGGCGAGCGCGTAGATCACGTTCACGTAGACGAATGAGATCACGAGTCCGGAGAACACGAACGCCACCGGATTCTTGCACTGGATGCCGATGATCAGATCGCCGATGGTGACGATGAGCGCCTGCATGAGGCCCACGCTGACAAGCAGCAGTCCGCGGCCGATGTAGGCCTGCATGGCGTTGACGCGCTTGCCGTGGTTCAGGCCTCGGTTCAGCCCTTCCTTGTCGACTTCGAGCTTGTAGATGGCGATGAGCACGAATCCGCCCACCCAGAGCGCCAGATTCGTGTAGAACGGTGTGACGGCCGAACCGTAGTTGGCCACGGGGTACACGGTGGTGGTGACGAGGTTGACGGGTGAGGCCATGAACGCGCCGGCCTCGGTGGCGTTGAGGTTGAGCCGGGTGTTGAGCTGCTGCCAGATGTCGGAGCTTTCGAGTGCGGCCAGATCGGTGCTGGTGGTGTCGAGTCCGGTTTTGACGTCGTTGAGGGATTTGCTGGTGTCGGAGAGCGTGGATTTGGTACTGGTGAGCGTGGATTTGAGTTGTTTGATGATGGTTTGCGTCTGGCCGATGGTGGAGTTGAGTCCGCCGAGTGTGCCGCTCATGCTGCCGGCGGACGCGGAGAACGAGTCCATGGCGGCGAGGAGTGACGGCATGACGGTGGTGTTGAGGCTGCCGCGCGTATCGGTGAGCGTGGCGACGCCGTTCTGGGTGAGAGTGGTCACGCCGTTGGCCATGCTCTGGGTGGCGGTGAGGCCGGAGCCGGTGATGGTGGAGGCGCTGTTGCGGAAGTTGGTGGCCTGATTCTGCTGGTCGGCGAGCTGGTTGTCGAGCTTGTCGAGTTGGTCGAGGATGTTCTGTTTCTGTGCGGCCGGGAGGCTGGCGCTGCTGACGGTCTGCCGCACGTTCGAGATGGCTTGTCGACCTTGGGAGAGCGCGGAATCCTGGCCGTTCAGCGTCTGGTCGATGGTGGTCTGCACGGTGGTGAACCCGCCGCTGATGCCGCCCGCCGCGTTGTTGGCCGAGACCTCGAGTCCGCTGAGGTTGCCGGCGGCGGTGCCGAGCGTGGAGTCGAGGGTGTTGGCGAAGCCCAGCGATTCCTTGCGGGTTTCGCCGAGCGCGGTGTTGGCGTTGGCGAGGGCGGTCTGGGTACTGGTGAGTTGGCTGGTCAGCGCGGTGAGTGTGGTGTTGGCGTCGTCGAGCGCCTTGGTGGAGGCGTCGATGGTTGCTGCGGTGTCGGTCATCGCCTTCTGCGCGTCGGTGAGGTCGGTGGCGGCCTGGTCGAGATCGTTGTCGATTTTGGTGCGTGCGTCGCCGGCCTTGTCGCTGGTGTTCGCGGCGGCTTGTTTGATCGCGTTGACCACGGTGGTGGCGACGGTGGAGATGAAGGTCTGGTTGACCTGTTCGTCGATCGTGCTGGCACCGGTGTCGGTGATCTTGGGAGCGATCGCGTTTTTCTTTTCGTTGACGTAATAGGTGATCCTCGGCTGGCCGGAGCCTTCGATCGTGTTGACGAGTTGCGCGCTGAAATCCTTGGGGATCACGATGGCGGCGTAGTATTCGCCGGATTCCACACCGGCCTTGGCCTGGGTTTCGCTGACGAACCGCCAGCCGAGATCATGATTGGTCTTGAGTTGCTGTTCGACCTGTTCGCCGGCGTTGAGTTTGCCGACCAGATCGTTGTGGGTGCCGGCATCCGTATTCGCGACGGCCACCTGGATGTTGCCGGTGTTCGAATATGGGTCCCAGTTGGCGACGATGTTGAACCACGCGTACAGGGATGGGATGAGCGCAACGCCGAGCGTGATGACGATGGCGACGGGATTTCTGAGGAGTCGAAGAACGTCTCGTGTGAAAATCCGCCCGATCATGCGCATCTACCGCCTCCGACCATCAGTCGCTTCGGCCATCTGCCGTTCGCATCGGATGATGACGATGATTGGGTGTGACGGCGCGGGCGGTCGGCCCAGCAGTCGCCGGCCCCGTAGTCGCCAATCCAAAGTCAGTATAATTCCACAGGCCGGATCGAGGTGGGCCCGATTTCGACTCTCAGCATGATTCGTCGATTCTCTTGACACATGGGCATCAGGTGTTGATTTGCGGGCGGGGCGGCAAGCGATCATGCTGTCACACGGGCCGGGTGCCCACGATAGTCGGTCATAAAAAACATTGAAATTGCAACGTTTTCAGACTATTGTCACACGGGCCGCCCGTCCCACGTGACGCGCCTCGGCCCACGTGACGCAATTTCATACAGTCATACGGCGACCGGCACACCACATCCCACATCCCAAAATATGCCCACATACCGAACACCGCTCTCCCTTAG
>NZ_JEOG01000017.1:0-68919 GCF_006408715.1 Bifidobacterium sp. UTCIF-39
GTCGCATTGGTGGCGTTTGTGATCTCCCAGGCTCGAGTTCGTGCGCCAATGATGCCATTGCGACTGTTCCGCATTCGTGGCATGCAGGTGGCATTGATGATCGGTTTTGTGATGATCTTCAACTGGTATGGCATGGTGTTCATCTGCACGATGTTTCTGCAGACCGAACTCGGCATGGGCGCGTTCGCAGCAGGTCTTGTGTTCGTGCCGAGTGCGTTCGTCACGATCTTCGGCAACCTCATCGGCGGTCGGATCATCACCGCGCATGGTTCGAAGTTTTCGATCACGATGGGACTTTCGATCATGATCGTCGGATTCCTGTTCGAATTCCTCTATCCTGCGCCCATTCCCGTGTGGGTGATCGCGACTGGTCTGAGTGTAGTCGGATTCGGCGCGGCGATCACCACGCCCGCCGCGGCCGGTGTGGTGCTCAAGAGCGTGGATGCGGCACAGGCTGGCATCGCGTCGGCCATGTTCAACACGTTCCGTCAGGTCGGCGGTTCGGTCGGCGTGGCGGTGTTCGGTGTCGTCGCCACGTTTCTGCCGTCGCTCACACTGGCTCTGAGGGCGGTGTTTCTGGCGTCGGCCGCGCTGCTTGCGTGTATTCTCGTTTTCGAGCTATTGCGTTGGGGTGACCGCTGAAGTCTTGGTATGCCTGCAGCGGTCACGATCAGAGGAACGTCAGTGCAATGCCGATGGCGAAGGCGGCCGCCAGTTCGACCGCGCCGATCGCCAGCAGGATGATGGCGAGGATGGGTGTGTAGTTCGGAATGCGCTGCGCGAACGCCCGAGAGGGGTTCTCCGGATCGTAGTACACCGGCATCGCGGTGCCTTTCGGCCATAGACGTTCCGCCACGGCCCTGTAGTTGGTGACCATGCCGGCTTTGAGATGCAATACGTCCTTGTCTGATACATAGGCTCCCGAGTCCACGTAGGGATTCGTCGGCGTGATCTTGGTTGTGGTGATGATGCCCCGGAATTTGCGTGTGATCTTGTAGTTTCGGCCGTTCGCCTGATAGCCCAGTATGGGGCAGACGCAATCGTTGCCGTATTTGTAGTCGACCACCCAGCCGGTGGTGACGGCAACGCATCGCTGTATCTTGTTGCGCTGGTGCGCGATGATGACGAGTCCCACGATGATCAGAGGAAGACCGGTAAGAATAAACGGAGCTGTCATCACTATAGTGGTCTGCATCGTTGCGGTTCCATTTCTACTGCGTTCGTGTGCGTTCATCTGGGTGGGAATGATGGGCGCACGATTGATTCTGATCGTTGCTGATTCATCGTACTCTCGTCGTGCGGTTGCGTGCGCATCATTAATAACTCGACACCGTATTGCATATTGATGATTTTTATTCAACAGAGTGATGAATAAACTCAGTGCGTGCATGAAGCGAATCGCGGGTAATGCGAGTCGTGAACCGTAATCGGAAAAGAGGGAAACATGCGTGCGCAGATACAGCAATACGCCAAATACATCGTTCCGCTGGTGGCCATCGCCGCGGTGTCGTGCCTGATGGCGCTGATGTTCTATCCGATGATGAACGCCAACATCAAGGAGGTGCCCGTCGCCATACTGTCGCTTGACGAAGGCGCACAGACCGCACAGGGAACTACGAATATCGGCGACACGCTCGTCGACAAGATGACCTCCGCGTCGGCCGACTCCGACGAGACTCAGGCGATCTCGTGGCACAAGGTGGACAGTCGCGAACAGCTTGACGAAGGATTCGACAACCACGAGTACTATGCGGCGATCGTGATCCCCAAGGACTTCACCGCCAAGCAGGTGGCTGTCAAGCAGGCCGAGGCCAAGTCGAGCATCGAGTCCGCCACCAAGCTGGCTCAGGTCATGGCGCAGGCCCAGACTCAGGCGCAGGCCCAGGGGCTGACCGGTGATGCGGCGCAGGCTTTCGTGCAGGCCGCCATGCAGAAGGCGCTCGCCGAACAGCAGACGGCGTCTGGTGCTGCGTCCGGTGCGTCGACGTCGTCCGTCGCGGATTCCAAGAATGCGCCGACCGTCGAACTGACCATCGACAACGCCAAGAGCCCGATGCTGGCCAATCTGCTCAAGCAGAGTCTGCCCGCCATGCTGGAGAAAACCGGCGCCACGGTGAAGACCACCACGCTCAACGAAGGAGACGTGAAGACCAACAGCTCCCTGCCGACGGCCGCCATGATGGGACAGAACGTGCTCATCATGCCGACGTACATGCTGTCGATGATCGTGTCGCTGCTATGTGTGATGACTATCGGACGCAAGTCGTATGACAGCCGCACGCAGCGATGGACGGTATTCGGCGTGCAACTCGGCACGGGTCTGGTCTGGTCGCTGTGCGTGGCGCTCGGCGCTGATTGCATTTTCGCCATGCTCGGCTCCGGATGGCTGCCTGGTTCCATGGTTCTGTTCCTGTGGCTGGCGAGCTTTGCGCTGATGACCGTGTTCATGGGACTGATGAACATCAGCCGCCCGCTGGGCTTGATCTGCGCGGTGCTGGGACTGGGACTGGGCATGACCAGCGGTCTGTTCCCGTATGAGCTGCTGCCCGACTTCTGGCGCGACTGGATCTATGGTTGGGCTCCGCAGCGGTTCATCGGCGACGGTGTGCGTGCGGTGCTGTACCGCGGCGAGGGTTGGTGGAACGCCGGATCCGAACCCATGCTCATCATCCTGTGCATTGGTTTGGTGATCTTCGTATGCGCCGGACTGTTGCCGATCGGTCGTCACGCGGCGAAGGCCGGCGACGAGGCATAGTGATCACGCGTGCCGTTGCATGATAGTGATGGCGCGACACCTACGTGAAATACGGGCTGAATAGGACGTAATCCGTGA
Source organism: Bifidobacterium sp. UTCIF-39 (assembly GCF_006408715.1). Taxonomy (NCBI): domain Bacteria; kingdom Bacillati; phylum Actinomycetota; class Actinomycetes; order Bifidobacteriales; family Bifidobacteriaceae; genus Bifidobacterium; species Bifidobacterium sp. UTCIF-39. Next base: position 2,834 of record NZ_JEOG01000017.1, read on the forward strand.
TTCGTAGTGGTTTGCGGACGTTTCTGAGTTTCGAAACGTCCGCAAACCACTACGAATTTCCGGAATCGTCTTTTTCGGCCCGTATTGTTGGTTTTCGTCGTTTGTTGGCTCCTGCGGATTTTACTGTTTCGGTGACTGTTTCGGTGACGGCGTCGGCGTTGCGCAGCTGGTGTCGAACTCGACGGCGGTGTCGATGCCCCGGTGCATCAGCGCGGTCATGATGTCGGCGAGTTCGGATTCCGGGACCGCCATGCCGTCCTTTACCCACTGCTCCAGCACCGCGCAGATCGCCCTGGCCCAGTATCGGCTCGCATAGCGCGGCCCGGCTTCGGACGCAGCTGTTCCTCGATTCATGTTCCGCTGTATTGCATCCACGATGCGTTCGCCATATCCGGCTTCCAGCAGCAATCGATACTGCGATGCGATGCCGCGCACTTCGCCCAGCAGTGCGATCCATGCTTCACGGGTCTGCGTCAGCGGATCATAGGTGGTCAGTGTCGTGTCGACGGTGGCGATGAGGCCATTGAGATATTCGGCGAGGATCGCCTCCTTGGAATCGTAGTTGCGGTAGTAGGCGTTGCGTGAGACGCCGGCCCGACGGGCGATGTCCGTCACGGTGATCGACGAGAACGGCTTCGATTCCATGAGTTGGATGAGTGCCGACTCGATGCACGCTCTGACGAATGCGTTTGACTCCTCGTTATTGCGGCGTAGCGTGGCCAGACGTCGGTCGGCGTCATCGGTGAGACCGGTGCGTCTGAGGTTTTTTGCGCGGTCCGGTTCGTGGGTGCAATTGAATGCCATGTCACAGTTTCCTTCCAATTGTCATATCCGAGTCGAATGGCCTTGTGGTGGTGTCGAAAAGGATGATACACATGTTACATCCATAGCGGAGGCGGCACCGTGCCGCATTCGTCGCCTACCAATGGAGTGATGGAGTGAACATGACGCGCAGCGTAACGACCGAACCGAAAACCATCCTTGTCACCGGCGCCTCGGGCGGCATCGGCAAACAGACCGCACTGACGCTCGCCGTCCAAGGGCATACGGTGATCATGCATGGACGCAACCCCGACAAAACCAGCAGCGCCTGCGCATGGGTGATCGAACACAGTGGCAATCACAACGTGCACGCCCATGTGGCCGATCTGTCGTTGACGAGCGAGGTAGTGCGTTTCGCCGCGGAGATTCGGGAATCATATGAGTCGCTCGATGTGCTGGTGAATAATGCCGGCGGCCAGTTCGGTTCCAGTCGCGAGACCACGGAGGAAGGCCATGAGAAGACGTTCGCGATCAATACGTTGGCGCCATTTCTGCTGACGAATCTTCTGCTGCCGAAGCTGTGCGAAAGTCCCTCTGCCCGTATTGTCACCGTATCCAGCGAATCATATCGACAGGCGGGGCGGCCGCTGCTCGACGACATCGAACTTAAGCATGGCTATTCCCTGATACGCGCCTACGGATTCTCGAAACTGTACGTCTGGTGGCTGATGCGGCAGTTCGATGCACGGCTCAAGGCAGCCGGTGTGACGAACATCACCGTGAACACCGTGGAACCCGGTTCGGCCGTCACCGGACTGCAGCGCGAATCGCTGCGCAAATCGCCGTTCATGCTTCCGCTGGTGATACTGTGGCTGCCGTTCATGCGCACTGCACGCCATGGCGCCCGGACCAGCGTATATATGGCATCCTCTCCCAAGGTCGAAGGCGTGTCTGGCGAATTCTGGGGCAATTGCAGGCCCAAGCGCATTGACCCTCGATGGGTTTCGACGGATGGGGAGCGACGGATCTGGGATTATTGCGCTGCCGTTTGCGCACCGTACCTGCATGACGTCGCAGTGCCGCTCAGCCAGTGTCGGACGGCCTGAGCGGTGGCTTCCGGATCGCACTGCGCCGTAGTGCCCAGTACCGCGAGTCCGTTGTCGATGCGAACGCCGGCACCAGCCGCGGTGGCGATATGCGCCGGCGTTTCCTTGAATCCGCTCCCGCCGTGCGTGATGAACGGCAGAATCGTCTTGCCGCTCCAATCGTGGGATTCGATGAACGTATACAGGGCCAGCGGCGGCTCGCCGCACCAGATCGGATATCCCAGATATACGATGTCCGCCGCTGCGAACGCTTCCATGTCGCCATGTGTGACGATGTCAGGGCGCGCGTTTTCGGCCAGTTCCAGTTTGGCTCGGTCCACGGTGCCGTCGTAGCTCGTCGGATAGGGCTTGGCGGGCAAGATCTCGATCATGGGAGCTCCGGTCTGCCGGGCGATCTCGTGGGCCACCTTCGCGGTGTTGCCCTCCGTGACCGTTCCCACCTCGTAGTTTTCGTCAGCGCGTGAAAAATATACGATGACCGACCGCATGATCCCTCCTTGTGCCGGCTGTGATCCGACCTATCTGTCAATCTACTCGCACGCATTCCTTATATATCGGCCGTACTCTGCTATGCATTGCGTCCGTTTGGGGAAAGGTGCGGTTCGAGGGTGGGAGCCGCCTGACCCGGCGTGACGTCATCGGTGATGTCGATAATCGAATTGATCAGGTGCGACACGGTTTCGGGAAGCCCGGTCCTGGCGATCCACTGGGCGCCATCGGCATTGAATATTGCGGTGGCGTTCGACAGCACGCCAAGGACGCCGTTCGAAGCGAATTCCAGAACGAGCCTCTGGCCGGGATTGAGGTTCTGCCGGTCGAGTCCGATCAGATCCAGCCAGATGTCGATGACGAATTCCCTGAGCTGCTTGGAAAGGCTTGTGGACCCGTGTGGTCCGGTGATCAGTGAGATTCGATGGGCGCTGGTCAGGTATCGGGGTATATCGATAAATCTGGTGTATTCGTTACGGAAATCGATGTCGTCCGGCTGGCGGATCAGTCGAGTGACGTATCCTATGATGTCCTGATCCTGATAGATGGATGCGATGGCGTCGTCGGCCAGTTCGGTGATGTTCGTGTAGTGATAGTAGAACGCCGTGCGGTTGAGCTCGCTGACTCGGGTGACATCGCTGACGGTGATCTTGGCGTATGGCTTCTCCTCCAGCAGTTCCCAGAACGCGTTCTGCATCTTTATGGTTGCCGGTTGCTCGGCGGCTTTCGGCCGTGCCATGGGCTGCTCCTTCGTTGTGTGCTGATGGAATTCAATAATTCAACAGTGTATCGAAATTTTGATCCTTTCGTTCGTCGGTTCGATGATGGCGATGTGACGGCAGAATTGTGCCAGTGTCTATGGGGGGGGGGTTAGCTTGTTGGTATTGATCGCGCATCGGTGTGTGATTGGTGGGAAGGAAGGTGTGACACGAACATGGCTAACGTGTTTTCGCGTTTCAGAGGCCAGCCTTTCGCGCCGTCATCTCAAGTCTCTCCGCGTCCTGTTTCCATGGATGTCAATCGTCTGCGCCGAGCCACCGATGAGGAGATTGCCGCAGCATGGCCTGCGGCAATTGCACAATATGGTCTGCAGACGAATCCTGATGGCACTCCGGTCATCACCGCCGATCTACTGCCCAAAGCCGAGCAGAAGTGGGTGAAGGCATATCGCAGTACACTCGGTCATGATATCCACGGCGAACGTATCTATGGTCATCCCGGTTCAGGACTGTCCGAGTCCGGCTTCGGCAGCAGGCAGGTGCGTAGCGGCTCCCGCGGCGAGGAGGTATTCGCCAAACTGCTGACATGGGATGGCGTGCTCGACCGTTGCGTATCATTCTGGTCCGTCTGGAACATCGAAGACGATGGCAGTAAAAACGACTACGGCACCGACATCGACTGTGTATTGAAGTTCGGATCCCACATCTTTCTGGTGGATGTGAAAAACTATCGTGCGGGTCTTGATTACCACACACTGATTCCAGGGCACGCCATGTTCTGTGTATATCCGGTGGCACGTGTGGTGGCGAACGACCCCTATGTGTTCAGCTGCAACATGGGCATCGCGCAGGAGCACATGAGCGAGTACCTGTCCGACAGCGGATCCGACTGCACCGTGGAATCCTATGTGGTTCTGGTCCCCGGTCAGGCGGGCGAGGCCACGCTCGATGCCGACATCTGCTGGCCGGGTGGCATTCCCGCCATGTCGTATTCCTCGTTCGTGGCGATGATCCAGCAGCGGTTTTCCACGGACCCCTCCTATGCGTCGACTGAGCCGACATGGGAGGAAGGATATCTTGCGTCTCTGGTGAAGCTATACGAGCACCAGACCACACTCTCTCCGGATGAGGCGCGTGACCGGACCCTATGGCCGCGACCCACCTGCGACAGGGCACAGGGCATCGAATACCCGAACCCCAAACGCGCGGGCAAGGCCAAAAGCGGCACCGGCAAGTCCGCTAAGGGGAAGGCCGGTGCAAGTCGTCGTCACGACGATACCCGTGGCGAATCATCCTCGTCGTCGTCGGCTGCGGCAACCAAGACGCGGAAACCGGCGACGAAGCGGGGTTCCACTGCTGCGGATTCCCCCTCATCCAGCCGCGGCAAGTCGAAAACCCGCCGCAAGGCATCCAATCTGTCATCCATTCCCACGGTCGATCCCGCTACGATGTCCGTCACCTGTGGAGAGGACTCCGACGGCAATCCCGTGGCGGTGTCCTTCAGCGGGGTCTCGTGCATGACGATTGCCGGTGCCAACCGATCCGGCGAAGTGGGACGCACCTTCGCGCTGGCGGCGGCACTTGATCAGTCCAATGACGTGGATCTGCGAATCATCGACTGCAAACGGACCTCGCAGTTTTCCGTGTTCGCCGAGCGTGCCCATTCCTATGCCCGTTTGGGCGATGGGCTTGATCTGGTCGGCGGCGCGGTGCAGGATGCCTATACGTCGCTCAATTCGCGTCTGCGTAAGCTCCGCAAGGCGGGGATCTCCGACTACTGGTCCGATCCGGATCATGCTGGAATGCCGCTTGACGTGATGATGCTTCATGGCTGTGAGGACCTGTTCGACAAGTTCGATGCCGACGATGAATCGGACATCGACGAAACGGACGCCGAACAGCTCTCCGACATCCGACGTTACCTACGCAAGATCATCGACAACGGAGCCAAAGCCGGATGCTGCGTGGTGCTGTCCACACAGAACCCGTCAGCCAAGGCATTTCCCGCCGATCTGGTGGAATCCGCGCAGACCCGAATCCTCTACCGAATCGGGGTGAAGGGGCAGTCCACGGCGATGCTGCACGGAGTGGACGCCGCTTTGGCACGGAAGGCAACAGCGGCGGCGCTCGCCATAGGGGAGACGGATTTCGGCACGGCAGTCATGATCACAGCGGATGGATTGCGCGAGAACATCCGGTTCCATGCGCTGAATGCCGAAGCCATCAAGGAGCGATATCCGTTTGGCGGCTGACATGACGGAATCGGGTCTGCCGCGAGTATGGCGAATACAGACTTTGAAAGAAGAATGAGACACAGGGAATAGTAGGGGAAAGAAGGGAAACACGACCATGCAATATATCATTGCTTTGATCCTCATAGGTATAGCGATCTGGTTGATCATCAAGCTGATCATCTGGTTGCTGTCACTCGTCCCGATGATCGCGGGAACCATTATGACGCTTTTCGTCGGCCTTATGGCACTTGCGTTGGCGTTCGGCGTTATCAGGGGCTTGGCTCAAGGGTTCAAGGAATACTACTCGACATTGACCGACGTGTACGGAACCCGGGCGGGCAAGATTATCGGCGTGGTGTTGACCCTTGTCTGGATCGGCGTCATCGTATTCCTCGGCCGCATGGCGATACTTGGCCTGATCGAGCAATACCAGCAACTGTCACAGACCGTCTCGCAGATGAGCTGACCCTTCATCGGATGCGGATATTCACCAGTCGGAAACGTTGAGAGGAAACCATGGGCAACACGAAGGAACAGGAACCTTCCCGGACATCGTATTTCTACGGTCCGGGGTTCGGCGATATCGTCAGGGTCATCACTACCACCAAAGCGAACATCGGCAAATCGATTGAGGATATCACCGCCAAGGCAGCAAGCAAGCCGATCGTGCCCTCACTCATCATCATGGTGCCTCAGGTGGCGCTCCGCTACATCTACTGGCTGTTCTCCGCGGGTTCGATGGTGATCGCCTCGGCGTTCATCTGTCTGGCCATGCTGTTGCCTCATGTGATCGGCTTCGTGCTGATCGACATCATCGGCATAGTGCTCAGTCAGATTGCGCGATTGTTCGACCTGCTGTACTTCCAGATCCGCAAGGTGTCGAATGTCTGCGACACATGCCACAACCGATTCGCTTTGCCTGTCTACGTGTGCGACCAATGCGGAGCCAAGCATCTCGCTCTGCTACCTGGCAAGTACGGTATTCTGCATCACACCTGCACATGCGGGCAGAAACTTGCATGCAGTGTGCTCGACCGCAAGCATCCCCGACGGGATTTGCAGGCCCTGTGCCCGTTCTGCTACAAGGCCGGTCGTGAGGAGTCCGTCCTTTCCAGCAATAGCCGTGCCATCTGCATTCCCGTGGTCGGTGGAGCATCGGCCGGCAAGAGCGCGTTCATTACCGCGTATGCGCAATCCGTCATCGATGACAGGGCTCCGAAGAACGGATTGCACGTACGGTTCTACGACGACGATCGTGAACGCATGTATCAGTCCATGACCGCCGCGTATCGCAGCGGTGTAGTGGAAAAGACCTCGACGGTCACCGAACAGGGGCGTAGCAGTACGATCTCGTTCAGCTTCTTCCTGGAAGGCGATGGTCTGGTTCCCTCCCGCCTCATGCAGATCCTCGACATCGCCGGTGAGACGTTCACGAATAACGACGAGAACGAGGAACAGAACCAGTATGAGCATTGCGAAGGCATTGTCCTCGTCATCGACCCGTTGAGTATTCGGGACTTTGCCGCGAAATGCAAAGACAGCCTTGATCCCGGGGACAGTGGATCGATCAGCAATGCCCCTCTTGAGGATGTGAGAAGCGCGTTGCACATCAAGCTGCAGAACGTCTCGGACACCGACCGAAACGGTAGGATCCGCACTCCTCTCGCCGTGGTGATCAACAAGATCGACTCCACACCGTTGTTGGAGGAGCGGATCGGTAGCAAAGCCGTGAATGCAGTCATGGCGGCCGATCCCGAAACCTTCACCGACCCGGCGAACACCACCGATTTCCTGTGTCGGCAGTTCCTTATGGATTATGACATGGGTGATGTGGTGGCTCACATTGAACAGGACTTTGCGACATCCCGTTTCTTCGCCGTGAGTTCCATAGGCCACACCGCCGGCAATGGCAAGGGGTTTGAGCCATATAACGTGACCGACGTCGTCGATTGGATTCTGGACATTCAGGACCCAGCCCTCGGCAAGGCCCTTGGGGCCCGGACGTATGCCAAGGCGGATCTTCCTGTCAAGGAACCGTTATATGGCCTGTTCGACCAGATTCTGGAGAATGCCAGGGTCCAGGCCGCGGCTCAGGCTCAGGCGGCGTCGCAGCCTCAGGCCGCTCCTTCGCAGGCGGCGTCGCAGCCGATGCCAACTCCCACCCAATCCTCGTCAGCCACTACGGGCGTGCCGGAGCAGCCGACGGCAGCTACTCCAACACCGTCGGCATGGGGCTCGTCTTATGCCCAGAGCCAGACCGCTCCCAATCCGCAGCCCGAACCGGCTTTTCAGCCCCAGCCTGCCCGGCCTGTCGAACCTGTCGGTTCCAGTCCCGAGAACCCGGCGCAACCGGAAACCCCTCCGGCGAAACCAAAACGTCCGGTTTCCCCGCTGGCTCCCCGTCGTCCCCAGCCGCGTAAGCGGCACTGATCCGGTCCACATTTCCTCTCACCATGCAAAGGACAGCATATGAGCACTAACAACAATCAAGGCTGGCCATCCCCGCTCGGGGCCGCACCGCAGCAGCCACAGCAACCGATCGCTCCCCAGGCCAATGCGCAGTGGGGTTCCATGCCTCCGAGCATCGCGCCGCAGTCCGGACGAGCCGACGATGTTCTGGTGGAACCGTCATACGACGGCAGTCCGTCCGCATTCAGCGCAATGCCGCAATCCACGGAACTTCCTCCGGTACCGCCAACGCCTCCGGCGGCTGCCCCATCGGTGACCACCGAATCCGAGGAACGGACGATGCCATTGCCGGACGCGGTCGAACAGGAAACTCCCGTCGAGGAGACACCATCCGTTTCCGAAGCGGAATCTTCCGATACGCCGGAGTCTGCACAGGAAGTCCCCGTACAGAGGGTCGCCGACGAACAGGTGCTGAACACCGTTCAGGAGGTATTGCAGACCGCGCAGAGCACTGCAACGGAACTTACCGATATCAAGGAATCCTTGGACGCACTGTCACAGCAGTTCACCAAGCGACTCCAGTATGACGATACGAAGGAAACGATCATCGATCGTCAGCATTCGGAACTGCTCAAGCTGCGTGAGGGACTCAAGGACAACCTTATCCAGCCGGTGCTATACGACGTGGCCGAAGCTCTGGACACCGTGCGCAAGATGCGTGCCGACCTGTCAGCGGAAGGCGAGAAGACGGATCGTGCGTTCGAGGACATCGAATACATGCTGCTGGACATCCTCGAAAAGAACGATGTCGAGGAAGTGGCGAGCGAGCCCGGAGACGCGTTCAACGCGTCACGCCAGCGCATGGTCAGGTACGAGGAGACCGATGATCCAGCCAAGCGCAAGACCGTCGTACGCTCGCTCGCTCCCGGTTACCTGTTCGGCAAGACCGCACTGTTCAAGGAGAAGGTCGTCGTGTACAAGGTCGTCGCTCCGGCCGCTCCGGCTGTTCAAGCTGCGGCGCCGACGGTCACGACCGCCGGCGAGTGACTCCAACCATACCAATCACAACACACAGAAAGAAAGAGAATCATCATGTCCAAGTATGTATACGGCATTGATCTTGGTACCACGTACTCCTGCATCGCCTATCAGGATGAGGATGGCCGCCCGACCGTGGTGAAGAACATGGATACGAACTCCGACACCACGCCCTCCGTGGTGCAGTGGGGCGAGGACGGCACGGTCATCGTCGGCCAGGAGGCCAAGGACACCGCCGTGCTCGAACCGGAACGCACGTCGGCCTTCGTCAAGCGCCTGATCGGCAAGAGCCCGGTCGCCATCACCATCGACGGCAAGGACATTTCCCCCACGGAGGTGTCGTCGTATACGTTGCGTGAGCTTGCCAAGCAGGCTGGCGCGCAGCTGGACGACGAGGTCAAGGACGTGGTGATCACCTGCCCGGCGTACTTCGGCGAGGCCGAGCGTACCGCCACGAAGCAGGCCGGCGAGATCGCCGGACTCAATGTGCTGGCGATCATCGAGGAGCCCACGGCCGCCGCCATCTGCTACGGCGTGACCCGCGCCGATGAGGACAAGAACGTGCTGATCTACGATCTGGGTGGTGGCACCTTCGATATCACCGTGATGAAGATCACCAACGGTGAGATCCGCGTGATCACTACGGAAGGTGATCATGATCTGGGCGGCAAGAACTGGGATGATGCGCTTTCCGGCGTCATGGTCGACAAGTTCCTGGAGAGCAGCGGCTATGATGGCGATCCGTTCACCGATGAGGACAATAATGAGTTCCTGCAGGATCTGGCGCTCAAGGCCGAGAAGATGAAGCAGGCGCTGTCGAACAGGACCACCGCCAAGACCATCCTTGATTACAATGGCAACCACGCCCGCATTGAGGTGTCTCGCGAGGAATTCGAGGATGTCACCAAGGATCTGCTCGATACCACCGTCTCCCTTACACGCAAGGCCATGGCCGATGCCGAGGCCGAAGGCGTGAAGGTGGACGAGATCCTGCTCGTGGGCGGCTCCACCAAGATGCCGCAGGTGCAGGAGATGATCAAGCGCGAGTTCGACATCGAGACCAAGAACTTCGAGCCGGACGAGGCCGTGGCCAAGGGCGCCGCAATCTTCGCGATCTTGCAGGCCACCAAGCAGAGCGAGGTCAAGGAGAACGAGGTCAAGGAACAGGACGCCGAAGGCAACGATGTGGCCCGTGACACCACCACCGGCGAAACCCGTATCCTGCCCACCATCGGTGGCGGCTCCGTCATGCCCACCAACATCACGGCTGATACCAAGGTGATCTCCGTCTCCACCAAGAGCTTCGGCATCAAGGCGCTCAACCCCGAGACGAATCAGCTTCGTATCTTCAACATCATCAAGAAGAACGATGAGCTGCCCGCCCGCGCCACGCAGACCTTCGCCACTCAGGAGGACAATCAGCCCCTCGCCGCGATCGAGCTGTACGAAACCCCGGAGAAGGTGGATTCCTATGAGGTGGACGAGGATCTCAAGCTGGGTGACGCCGAGCTGATCCTGCCGCCGAACACGCCCGCCAACTCGCCGATTGAGATCACCCTCGACCTGCAGGAGGACGGCACCATCAACCTGCACGCGCAGAAGCCTGACACGGGCGAGAAGGTCGACGCCGTCTTCAAGAGCGAGAACGTGATGACACAGGAGGAGATCGAAGAGGCCAAGGCCCGTGTGAGCACTGGTCTGCAGATGACCATGTGATCGATGGCACATCGGTTCGTTGAGCAATAGTCGAGCAGGTAGGAGACAAGATATGGGTATTTCGGTTGGTATTGATCTAGGTACAACGTATTCTGCGGTGGCCCGTATCAATCCTCAGACAGGCCGAGCCGAGGTGATTCCGAACGCCGAAGGCGGTGCCGTGACACCATCCGTGGTTGGCATCGCCCCCGACGGGCGAATCCTGTTCGGAACGGAAGCCAAGGAGCAGCAGGAGCTCGGCGATACCAACACCGCCGCGTTCTTCAAGCGGTATATGGGGCAGTCGGATTACACCATCCGCATGGCCGGCCGTGACTATACTCCCATTGACTTGTCCGGCATGCTGTTGCAGGGGCTTGTCCGACAGGCCGAACAGGTGGGCGGAGAGAAGATCGACGGTGCATACATCACCGTGCCGGCATACTTCCGCAACTCCGAACGCGAAGCCACGATCGAGGCCGGCCGCCGCGCCGGCATCAACGTGCTCGGCATTCTCAACGAACCGACCGCAGCCGCATTCGCCTATGGTCTCAACGGTAAAGACACGCATCAGAAGGTGCTGATCTACGATCTGGGCGGTGGCACATTCGACGTCACACTGGCCGAGGTGGACGGCGACTCCATCCGCGTGCTCGGCTCCGATGGCAGTCACATCCTGGGCGGCAAGGACTGGGACGATGCCGTGGCCAGATGGATCATCGAACAGTTCTCGGACGAGTTCGACATCGATCTGACCGACAACGATGAGGAACTCGCCCGGCTCACGGTGATGGCGGAAAGCGCGAAAAAGCGCCTGACCAAGGCGCCGTCCGCCACGATCGCCGTAAACTTCGAAGGACACCGTGGCAAATACGTGCTGGATCGCGAGACCTTCGACGATGTGACGAGCTTCATGCTGCAGGAGACCTCGGATATCGTCGACCGCCTGTTTGCGAGCGTCAGGCCCAGAGTCACATGGGCCGACGTTGACGGTGCCATTCTGGTGGGCGGTTCCACCCGCATGTTGCAGGTGCGCGACTACATCACGCGCATGTCGGGCAAGCCACCGCTGGGAGGCGTGAACGTGGACGAGGCCGTGGCCCTTGGTGCGGCCATCCGCGCCAATCAGGACGCGGCTGGTCACGCGTCGCCGATGCTGACGATCGGTGCTGGCCGACGTGCGACCACAGGCGGGGGAACGGCTGCGGCCCCGCGGATGCTCATCGGCGGCAAACGCATTTCCGATGCCACGTCGCACGCTCTCGGCATGATTCTGGAGTCGACGGATAGAAGTCGATATGTCAATGGCGTGCTCATCCCGAAGAACTCGTCGATTCCGGCGGAGAACACGCGTTCCGCCGAGCTGCGTGTGCCCCGTTCCGGTGGTGAACTGGAGGTGTATCTGCTGCAGGGGGCCGAGACCAGACCGCTTGACAACGAGGTGGCCGGCAAGTACGTGTTCTCAGACATTCCGTACGTGCAAGGTGGCCGGACCATAATCAACGTCAGCTACCGGTACGACGAAAACGGTGTGATCCAGGTATCCGCGGTCCAGCAGGAGACCGGTCGGCAGCTGGTCATGCACCGCGAACCCATCTCGGAGGATATGAGCTGGACCGACGGCAGTCCGGCGGATAACCAGCCGGAATCCGTGGCGGAACCGGGGACGGTGTATCTGCTGATCGATCTGTCCGGCAGCATGAGTGGACATCCATTACAGGAGGCGATCAGGGCGGCAAACGATTTTGTCAGCCAGCTCGACCTGTCGATATTCGCCATCGGTGTGGGAGGATTCGGCGATGAATTCGCGAACTTCTGTTCACCCACACACGACGAGCGTGCTCTTCGTGACTGCATCAACCGTCTGAAAGTGGGACGCGAGACCGGATACGGCACGGAGAGTCCCTTGGGCCATATGCCTCCGTTGCTTTCCGAATTCGACGGGGCCAAGCTGATCATCATCCTCACGGACGGCATCTGGTTCGATGCTAGATCCGCAGTGAGCGAAGCACAGCGGTGCAACGATATGGGAATCGACACCATCGGCATCGGCATCGGCGAGGCTGATGAGCAATTCCTCCAGAAGATCTCCTCGATCCAGGATCTTTCCGGATTAACCGATCTCAGCCACCTGAGCGAAAGCTTCTCCAAGATCGCGCGAGCCATCAGCTGACCGTTGGCCGCATAAGCACACATCACATGGAAGCACACGACATCACACGGAGTGAATGAACCTTGGCACAGGATAACCTCTATCTGATTCTCGGACTGTTCGATTTCGCCAACAGTCTTGAATCCGACCCGGCACCGGAACAGCGCATCGCTCAGGCGGTCGCCGCAGTGCGGCCCAAACTGTCGCAGCGCGCCAACCGTGCAGGCGGCGACCCGGCCGCCCAGCGGGCTCTCGAACTGCTCAAGACAGCGAATACGCTGAACGCACCGGAACAGCGCCAGCAGGTGTTTCTTGAGGCCAAGAACATCGTGGAGAAGTCCATCACCAAGCAGGTGAAACTGTATGCCGCCCGAGGATATATCCTCACCGGGGAGATCACCAAGATCGCACAGAAGGTCAGCAAGCAGTGTAACTGCACCATCACCGACGCCGATGTGCGCAGCCGCGTACATGGCGTACCCGTCAAGGAGCAGGAGGAAGGGCCCAAGGGCACCGAGCTGGCCAGACCCAAGTCATACAGCAAATACCACGGTCAGGAGTCCAAGCTCAAGGTCTACGGCCACGCCAACCTCTATGACATGCTTGACCCGGGCAACACCAAGGTGAGAAGCGTGCCCACGGCCACATGGCGGGCCAAGGCCGAAGCCGCAAAAAAGGCTTTGCCCAACAAGGTGAACATGGACGTTTCCGATCATCAGAAGCTGTACAACCTGTGCATCGGCACCACGTTCAAGGATGATGCCAGCCGTGCCGCCTATGACGAGTACCTTGCGTACGAAGCCCTGATGGGTATCCTCGACGAGGTCAAGGAGATCACAAGCGTCACCAAGAAGCTCGACTCCGCGCTCGCCGACCAGTACGTTGACCGTCTGTATGAGGCCGGTGCGAAGAACGGTCATCCGATCACCCGAGATGAGGCCAGTGGCTATCTGCTGTGGTTCTGTGGCAAGAGCAGCATCCTCTATATGCCGCCGGCCGAGCATGCCGACGAGTCGAGGCTGCCGAAGCCGTGTCCGTGGTGTGGCGCATTGGCGGATCCCGATGCGGTGAACTGCTCATCCTGCGGCGGCAGGATTCTCGAAAACTGCCCCCAGTGCCACCATACCAACCGTGCAGACGTGCACTACTGCGGCCAGTGCGGATTCGACTATACCAACCTCGCCCAGGCATCCGCCATGTGCGACGAGGCGAAATCATTGGCCGGAGCCCTGCGGTTCGACGACGCCGACCAGCTTGCCGATCAGGCGGCGAATCTATGGCCGGGATTTGCCGAGGCGAAGGCCGTCAAACAGACCATCGCCCAACAGCGCACCTTGGTCGGGCCATCTGCACGGCGGCTTACCGACGCCGTGAAGGCACTGAATCTCATCGAGGCAGGCAAACTATACGACGGCATCCGTCGACGTTCTCCCAAATTCGAAAACCGGGAACTTCGGGACGCGATCGACGCCGGTGTGGCCCGTGCGAAGGCCGCCATGGAGGCTGCTCCGCGCACGATCTCCAGCGTGTTGGAAGCGTACAACGCCTGTCACGATTATCCGGGATTGGCCGCAGCCTTGGCGGCTAACCCGCCGAAACCCGTTGCCGATGTCACCGTGCGCCCGGATGGCACCGCCCACTGCATGTATGTGTCGTGGCCCGCATCGTCGAGCAAAGAGGTCAGCTATGTGCTGCTGCGCAAGCAGGGAAGCCATCCTCTGGACGAGCATGACGGCGAGCGCCTTGCGGAAACGTCCGGTACGAGCTTCGTGGATCGTACGGTTGAGGCGGGCGAGCCATACGGTTATGCGGTCGTGGTGAAACTCGGGCCATTGTCATCCGCACTTACGGCGTCGAAAACCGTCACTGTGCTGTTCGACGTGGCCAACGTCAAGGTGTCGCCCAGCCAATCGACGATTCAGATCACATGGAATGGAATACCGGGTACCGGGGTGGTGGCGGTATGGCGTCGCACCGATCATGCGCCGACCCGGCCCGGGGACGGCGAACAGGTGACGAATGTCGTGAGCTCCGGATTGCTTGATCAGGGGCTGAGGAACGACGTCACCTATTACTACGCGATCTTCGTGAGCTATCGTCTCGCGAACGGCCGAACCGTCTATTCGCAGGGCGTGCAATGCTCCGGTATTCCCGCCGCTCCGCCCGAGCCCATCGACTTCCTGTTCGCCCAGCTGCAGGCCGATGGTTCGTTCACGCTGGAATGGGAGGTGCCCGAGGGCGGCGAGGCCCGGTTCTCCTACACCACGGGAGACCTTCCCTTCAAGGACGGCGATATCGTCGCGGAAAGCGAGCTGAACGCGCAGACCATGCCGCTGCCGATCACCGCGACCGGGGACGACACCGGTACGTTCACCCTGCCGGATGACTCCATCTACCATATCGTCGCCGCCACCGTGAAGAACGGTCAGGCCGTGATCGGCGCCAGCGCCACGGTGTCAAGCAGACGTGCGGTGGAGATCACGAACATCACGGCCAGTGGTGCGAACGCCGTGGTGCTGTTCGACTGGCCCGAGGAATCCGACCGTGTGCTGCTGGCATGGCGTACCGATCGATATCCCGCCTCGGCGGAGGAGCGTGGTGCCACGGTCACAAGCGTGAACCGCAGAACCTACGATCTGCATAAGGCGATCATTGTCAAGGGAATCCAGCCCAACGTCCCCTATTATTTCAGTCTGTTTGCCAGGCTCGGCAGCGGCGACTCCGCCTCCTACTCGGCCGGCAGCAACAGGATGTTCTCCTTCGGGAAGGCCAGTAAGGCCACCTATCACGTGGAGGTGCGCAAAAGCCTGCTCGGCAAGATCAAAAGCGCCACGCTGGTCATCGAATCCACGGACAGCCTCCCGGAGATGGAACTCCGCGCACAGATGGGCGTGATACCGGCGTACAGCAATCAAGGACTGCTCGTTGCGTCCATTCCGGCGCAGAACGGCGGCGGCACGCATCGTATCGAACTGCCGGCGGGCTCGCTCAATAAGGGCATGTTCGCCAAATTGTTCTTCAAGGACCTCAGCATCTATCAGACATCATCACTCACACAAGCCGCCGGAACCAGTCCGGAGATTGGATGATCACCATGAAATTGAAGTATGTATGCCCATTCTGTTTCGCCGAGCATGCCATTGGTGACGTGGAGTTCGCCTGCGACTCCCGTATGATCTGCGCCCAGCGCGACCCCAGCGGGAAGATCGTGGGTGTTCCCGGTGCTGGTGAGCCCGACAAGAAGATGCAGGAATACAAGCATCTGAGTCAGGCCCCGCTTGGACCTCATCATTTCCGCGCTCACAAGACGCCTAAATTCTCCATGCCGGATAGCGCGGTCTGCGACTGGTGCCGTCAGGTCAGTCGCACAAGGGTATGCCCGTCATGCCATAACACGTTGCCGTCCACCATCGACAATGACGAGGCCATGATCATCTCCCTGATCGGTACCCGAGGCTCGGGCAAGAGCACCTACGTGGGCGTGCTCATCCATGAGATGATGAAGCACCTGTTCGGCCCGTTCCATGGCACATTCCAGCTGTACGGCAGCGAGGACCAGCGTGAATACCGCACGCGGTTCGAGGACTACCTGTACAAGGGGCAGCCTATCCCGCAGACCACAACACATCTAACCGGCAACACCATGACGGAGAACAGGCCCATCCTTGGCATGCTGAAAATGCAGTCCAGTGGGTTCTTCGGCAAGGTGAAGCCGAAGATGCTGGTGTTCTTCGATTCCGCCGGTGAGGATTGGACCAATATGGATACCATCCAGGTCGTGGCCAAATACGTGGCCAAGTCATCCGGCATCGTGTTCCTTATCGATCCACTGGCCAATCAGCATGTCCGTGATGCCATTAGTGACGATGCGTCCATCCGCGCGTCCATCTCCGCCGACTACGAGCCGGACTCCGACCCCACGAAGGTGATCAATGACGTTGCCAGGCTCATCCGCGACCAGAACGGGTTGAAGGAAAGCCAGAAGATCGCCATCCCCGTGGCTGCGGCATTCTCCAAGCTCGATGTGCTTGAAGACAAGAATCTGCTGCCTCCGGGAGGAAGACTGTCCCAGCCATCGCCGCACGTGCAGCGCGGCATGTTCGATGACACCGACGCCGACTCGGTGAATCAGGAAGTGAGGTCGATGCTCGACCGATGGGACTATGGCAGCTTCATCAACACCCTTGACATGAACTACGCCACCAACCACTGCTTCGCGTTCTCCGCATACGGTCGCGAACCCGCGAGCGACGGCACTATCGCCCCGCCGATTCCCAAGCGCATCGAGGACGCCATGTTCTGGCTGCTGCACCTCAACAAGGTACTCTGACCGGAAGGATTGATCGATGAAAACCGAACAGATCATCTACACCTCATGCAGACAGGGCATCGAGGGACAATCATCCGGCTATCAGGTGTACTCGTACTCGCCGGGCATGCGACAGTGGATCGCCAACCGCAACGCCATCGGCGTCCTCGAACAGTACAAGGCACCCGTGGGAGACCAGTACCCGCCGTTGCCCACCCCCGAACAGATCGAGGAATGCTATCCCAAGCGCGATTACAGCGGACCATTGTCCGGTCCGGACGCGCTCTACGGCATGGCGCTATCCACTTATATCGGACGGGATTACCCGGAGGGATCCATCCGTGGCGGAAACTTCATCGCCCACGCCGTCGCATTGCCGCTGGCGACGATGATGCAGACCGGCACCTATCCGTGCGAGTACCTTGAATCGCCGAGCTTCCAACGCACCATGGACATCACCAAGGCGCGCAGCGACGAACGTCCCGCGATGTTGGGCACGCTCGACATCGAACCCAACGACGAGATCACCTTCGATGCGGTGCAGGACTTCCTCATGGATGATGACCGTGACGAGATGCTCAAGCTCATGCTCGCCTGCTTCCTCAACCGTGAGCAGGGAGGAGCGTTGCGTCGCATCATCATCCGGGACAGCGCCGAAAACTTCAACCTGTGGGTCGCCGCGCTGCAGATGGCATTGCCGCTGCGGCAGGCGTACACCTACTCATTCTCCACCTACGAATACGACCCCATGGCCGCCGATGCGCACATCATGCGTGGCGTGGACGGCATGAACGGCTCGCTGCCGCAGCTCGCCATGAGCAACTACGTATTCGACGAACGCGGCGAAGTACCTCTGCCGAACCCTATGGTCGACGAAACCGTTCGGCAGCTGTGCGATTTCCTCGTGGACGCCATGCAGACCGTACCGGACAGCCTGCATCGATTCCACGACTTCCTCAACGCCACCGACCATACGACGGCCGACATCGTGATCGCCGACGCCTACACGTTGTTCCAACTGGTGCAGGGACTGACCGCCTTCGATGAGCTCGACACATCCGCTGCCGAACGGGCACTGGTCTTCATGAGAGACCACTGCGGCGGCGACGTACTCCGCAAGGTGTCCGATCGTCTCTTCGACGAATGCCGCACGACGGTGTTCCCCGAGGACAAGCGCACGTTGCTCGCCGACGTGTTCGGGTATGCGACCAGAAGCGACAAGACGTATGCGCTGACCGCGCGGGAGCGTGCGCTGGATCTGCTGTTCGGTGTGTTCACCAATGCGGTACCGAGCCAGGACATGTATGCGCAGTCGCACGCGCTCGCCGATACGGTGCTCGCCCAGCTGGGCGAGAAGGTCGACGTGGTGCTGTTCGACGAGCTGACCGGCAATCCGGATGTGAATCTTGGACTCAGCGGCGGCACCGGAACATCGCTGCCGTGGACCGTGCACGCTTACGCGCAATGGACATCACAGGCGGTGCTTGACGCCGTGGCGAAGGGCATTGATCTGCGACCGGGCATGTCCGCAGCGCAGATGAAAGCCGCATTGGGGACGCGTAATGCGACGGCGCTCGACAAGATCATCAAGGTTGTGGTGCATCATCCGGATGGTAATGGCACGCGCCGTCTGGTCACCGATTTCGCGGGTTCCCTCAGTGCCGACCCGCGGTTGGGATGCATGGTCGATCTGCTGATCATTCTGGAGGGAGACCCGACCGGTGCGGGCGCTATGGGCGGTTCCGCCGCCTCCGGTCTGCCGTCCAGTGTGACGATGGCGTACACGGCGTTCCACACGTTGTACATGTCCTCCGATGGGGAAGGCTCCCGGACGCGAATCGGGTATCTGCAGTCCTGCTACGCCAGCGGTCTGCAATCGCTGGTTGTGTCGCTGCTCGCGGAGCAGGCGCGGACTTCCCACGATCCGGGAGCATTTCTTGCCTTCCTGAAAACAACGGGGCCGTATTTGCCGAAGGATTTTTGGCAGGACCATGCCAGGGACGTCGTTGCCGTATGCGAGCGGACGATCGGAAACACCCCTTCCGCCGCGCTGCTGTGCGTCTGCGCGCAGACGGTGCGCAGTATGGTTCCGATGCCCCTTACCTGGTACCGTACCAAGATCGATCAGGCCAGTGCGATGCTTCCCATCCTGCGTGTGGACAACCGCGTATACGATGACTATCGCGCCATCGTCGCATTGTGCAAGGACGTGTCGTTGCCGTTGCCTGCGCGTCTGACACTGATCGACTATCAATTCCACATAACGAATCTGGCGAACGCATATGCCCAGCGGAATCCCGATCCCATGGTCATCGACGGTCTGTGCAATGCGCTTATGCAGACTGGGCCGCGTCTGCCGTTGAGCGCGGCCGGGAATCAGGTCAATGCCTTCGTCGCCTCCGTCGGTGACGCCATCACCCCGGTGGTGCTTACGTCGAAATCGGGTGCCACGTTGCAATTGAAAGCGGTGCCGTCAACGTATGACATGACCGTGATGAAGCAGGTGGCCGGCAACGTGGTCAGCTCCAAGCGGATCGATGACATTCTGCTGCTGATGGCCTTGGATTCGTGTTGCTTCGGGGCATCCGCCGACCAGCTTCACCAGAACGCCATGGCGATCGATCTGGCACGGTTCCTGACGAGCCAGCTGACCGGTATGCATATGAAGTCCTCCGAACTGACGAAGTACGTGGAGGATGAACGCAAATTCGACAAGCATGTGGCCGTCAGATTCTCGCAGACCTACGGTACCGCGTTTCCCAAGGGCCATTTCACCGCGTTGTTCGGCATGATCATCGACGGCTTGGCTGCTTACGAGGCGGCCAACCCGAGCGTAATCGACAAGATGAAGAAATTCCTGCCGTTCGGTCGGCACTGATCCGATGCGAGAGCGCCTGTCGGCCGAAGGCAGAATGAGCGCTGTGCCCGGTGGCGCAGCGGGGAGTTAAGGAGATAAGGAGCGTACGCCATGCCACGCAATAACCAGTCCAGTCCGTATACGTCGAATGCTGGAGGATGGGGGACCCCGAATCCGAACAAGGCGAATACCTCCAAGACGTCATCGAAATCGC
The DNA here is from genome assembly GCF_006408715.1 of Bifidobacterium sp. UTCIF-39. NCBI lineage: Bacteria > Bacillati > Actinomycetota > Actinomycetes > Bifidobacteriales > Bifidobacteriaceae > Bifidobacterium > Bifidobacterium sp. UTCIF-39. Next base: position 22,818 of record NZ_JEOG01000017.1, read on the forward strand.
AACAGAGCCACAGCGCGCAGGGTAAATCCTCATCTGCATGGGGTTCGCCCGCTCCGGCTCCCTCGTCAGCATCCTCGAGCGGTTCTGCATGGGGTAGCCCCGCTCCCGCTCCGTCTCCCTCGTCCTCTGCGTCGAACGCATCCCCATGGGGTAGCCCCGCTCCGGCACCGGGTCCTTCGTCCTCCGCCTCGAACGGTTCCGCCTGGGGTAGTCCTAGTCCTAGTCCCTCGCCCGCTCCGGCTCCTACGCCACAGCCGGCGGGAGCGTCATCCGGCTGGGGGACAATGAATCCTTCCGGTGCCGCGACGTCATATTCCGGCGGTTCGCCATCGTCGTCATCCGCATCGTCATGGGGCACGCCAGCGCAGGGGGCAGGCAGCCCGTATGGTGCCGGCTCTGCCGGAGGAAACGCTGCCGGTACGTCCGCACAATTCGCCGCCGCCCCCGCACCGACCTCCGCCGCAACGGCCGCGTCATCCCAGTCGCTGCACGTTACGCCAATCACCTTCCTGTCCCTCGGTCTGGGACTCATCTGCAGTTTGTTGGTCGGGCCTTTTGTCGCCATCGTGCAGACTCAGGTGGTCGCCAAGCTTATGGGCCAGCTACCCGACGGCTATACCATGACAGCCATGACGCCGGGCAGGGGAGCGCTGTTCTCGTTTGTGGTTTTCTGCACGTTCATCGCACTGTATCTGAGCACGAAATATGTTCGCGTCCTGACGGCAGGTGATCGATTCCAAAGCGGAATCTGCTACATCGTCATGACGGGTGTGGCCACGTTCCTGCTGTCACGAATCGGCGGGATGGACAATGCCGTTTCGAATGCCGTCGGTACCAGCGGGCTCACTCTGACGGGAGGGCTCCTGCCGTGGCAGGCCATGATGTCCGCCTTGGTGCCTGCTGCGGTGCTGTTCGTTGGTGCCTTGCTGCTGAACGTTGCCGATAATGTTCCGGATACCGCAAGGGTGAAGCGCGTTGCGGTGTATGTGCTGGGCGCGATCGTGATGATTGGTGCCTCCGGCGTGATCGCGCTTTCTGCCATCGGCTGATAGCCGGCTTCCTTCAGATAGCCGTATGTGAACTGGAAACGAGATGAGACTATGCAAAAGAAGATATACCTGCTTGTCGGGTTCATTGTCGGATTCTGGCTGATCGCGGTCATGATCCGCACCAGCATTGATCCGGAGACCGGCGCGGAATTCGCGCAGGGGCTGAGCGCCCTGCCGTTCTCGGGCGGCATATTTGCTCTGCTCAACGCGTTCATGCACGTTGATACCGGTCTGTTCAATATCACGACCAGTCCGTTTGTCCTGGTGAGCATCCTTGTGCTCATCGTGCAGGGAGCCATTCAGTCACCGCTCATGATGATGCTCAACATGCTGTTCGGCCCGTTCCTGTTCTCCCCCTATCAGCGGGGAGGATATTCGATCGTAGGTGATTCCGACTATGAGCGCACGAAGAACAAGCTGATGTCGAAGGTCTGGAAGCTGTTGGGATCGTTGATTGCCACCATCTGCATCGCACTGTTCTCCGCATGGCTGGTGGATTACGCGCTTGGGTGGGTGAATGCCCAGATGATCGTCTGGCGGGTGTTGATATACATCGCCATCGTGGCCGTGGTCGCCGCCATCGTGGTGGTGCCGTTCGTGGTTACCTCGCAGACCGTGCATGACCTCATGCTCCGTATGCTGGGCAACTTCGCGCAGAGCTGCCTGTACGCGTTCATCACGAACGTCTGCATCATCGCCGTCGTCGCATCCATTACCGCAGGTCCGTCCATCGGACAGATCGCCATCACGTTGCTCGTGTTCATGGCGTGGATGGTCGTCTATACCGATACGGATGGATTCTTCATTCATAACCGGTCGCTGGCGGCCGTGTGATCTGGATCGCGATCAATCATTCCAATCAATGAGAGGAAGCCATGGAAGCAATCATCATCATCGCCGTCATCGTCATCGGCATCTGGGCGTATGGCAGAAAGAAGCGCAGTGATTTCGCAAGTGAATTCAACATTGTTTTCCCGGTAGGAAAATTCAAGCTGAAAAAACGCGGTCAGCCGGTGGCGGTCAACGAGTTCACCCTTGTCTATCCGCACTGGGAGTATGCCAAGGCCGATGGCACCAAGGACGCACGAAGGAGCTCGAACTCATTGATCGGGGGAGACAGCACGCTGTCCGTCGGTGCGTGGGAGGTCAGGTGTCCCAATCCGGTGCATCTGTATTCGCTGATCACCGAGTTGCGTTCCAAGGGGACCGATATCAGTCTGATTCCGCAGGAGCAGACGAAGATGAACCAAGGCTCGGTCATGTCACAGGCACGTCATGCGACCAGTCTGGCCGAGCTGATTCAGACGTTCTATGGCAAGCCTGACCTGTTCAGCCATTTCTGCGCCGATCTGTGCCGCCAGCAGGGATATGAGGTGACCGAATACAATGAGCCCGGATTCGATTTCACCGCCGAGCTTGGTGGCGTGGAAGGTCTGGTGGCCTGTTCATGTCTGAACGTGCATTCCAACGTGGGTCTGCCAGCGGTGCGTAAACTCGTCGATGCGAACGTATTGGAGGGCACGCAGGAGCTCATGTACATGACCACGGGCGGATACTCCTCGCAGGCCATCGCACTGGGCCAGCGGGAAAGGGTGCATCTGATCGACGGAACCCAGTTGATTGGCATGGTGCAACAGGCTTGGGGCGGTTCCGCGTCGTCTGAGGGAATCCCCTACACCGAGTACACGCTCACCACGGAGGAACTGATGCAAGGCTATCCCGCCGATGCGAGGATAGTCCCCTGATTCCATTGCTTGGTTCGGGGGTATTATTCAATTCCTTGTGATTCCTCTGGGGAATTCCCCTGAAGCGAGGGCCGGAGAGTGGCGATCGTGATGGTGCGGTCGCCACCCTTTTGCGTTGTCGCCGTGCGCCGGGCTGATGGTGATTGTCTGTTCGTCGTCGGAGAGCGTGGCCGTAAACTCGACACTTTCCTGCAAAGTGGCTCTTCGTATTTTGGTGTGTAGGGGTCGTGCGGTTTCATTCGTTGTGTAAAAGAGAAAATGAAGAAAACCGCGCGGCTTGCCGGTGAGTCTAGCGCGTTCGATGGTCGTGTGCTGCTCGGCCTCGCGCAATGTGTTGACGCATCCGGATCTGCGTGCGCGCGTGATTGAGATGCGTCGCGTGTTCAACACCTACGGCGACGCGCTGACCGGCATCGTCTTCGTGGTGTGTCGCAAGGACTGACGACGTACGCGGCGTGAATCGCGTCTGGCTGTTCTGGGTGCGATTAAGCTGAAAACAAATTCGACGACATGAACAACGGCACCGGCCCGAGCCTGCTGCTCGCCGAGAAGGTCAAGGCCGGCGACCTCGGTGCGAAAACCAGCAAAGGCTTCTTCTCCTGGCAGGGCGAGGACGGCCGCAAGGTGGTCGCCCACCGTGACACAGCCTTGCTGCGAGCCCTCAAAGACGACGCCGCCGAGGAGAAGTAAGCATGGGATTGGATGCAGTGGTCAGATGCCGATGCCGCCGACACCCGGTTGAGTCCCAGAGAGGCGCTTGCCTTCATGCGTGCCATGCTTTTTCGGGGCGACTCTCGTATTGCGGATGCAATCGAGATAGTATCGTTACAGGCAAGCAAGCGACCGGAGTATGCGATGAACGCTGAGAACACTTTCACCATGATGGGGATTACCACACAGTGGGATGACGACAACATCATCATCAGCGAAGACGGCTATCCTCGCAAAGCAGTGCTGAACAATGATGGGCAGATTCTTTCCTCCACGTTCGGAACTGAAGGGGAATCGTTCCTCCACCACTGGTTCATGCGGGTGAAGCCCACTGTGGATGGGCTTCGTGCCATTGATCGCGAATATGCCAATGCCTGAGATTTTCAGCTTCGCTGGTTATTCCATCTATTTCACGGCGCTTGATCGAGACCACGGCGTGCACGTTCATATTGCGCAGGGCTCCCGTCATGATCTTGCGCGTTTTGTGCTGAATTCCGATGGAACGGTCTCCCTCGCCCATAACAAAGGCGGAATCCCGGCAAAGAGCATTCGCCGGCTTCAGTTCTTCCTCACCGCCAACTATCAGGATGTTCTCGTTGCATGGCGGTTGTTCTTCGGCGCCGACTACCATTTTGACCGCTGAGATTGTCTTCCGTGTGGTAGCTCCGCATTCTCTGAAAGGGGGGTGGCGGATGCACTTACGGATGATTGTGCTTTGCTTGAATCTATGTCGTGCGCCAGGCGTGCGTCATATCGTCAGTGTCTTATAACATTATCCGTTAGCCCAAACCGTACAAACGAGAAGATTATGGGGGAGCATGGCCACGAAGACGGGTTCTGCAAAGTCGAGGGAAAAGCAACGCCGTGGTCGAAGATATGGTCAAACAGGCAATCTCCTGCACCGGCGTCGAAAACGTAGTGATCGCACAACAGTTGCCCGATGGTGGCAATAGCGCCACAAATTACAAGTCGCATATGTGATGAGCAGTTCAATGACGGCTGTACCATGATCGCACCAGTTGTCTTCTGTGCAAACAACGAAAGCGATATGCCGACTGATATCCCGCCCGGTCTTCACTTGCCGAAGATGAAGATTGATGTGAATCTTCTCTTGTGAAGAATGAAGATTGGGCCTAGTCTTTTTGCTCCGGTTATGCGCGGGTGCTTTCGGCGTGCTCGTTGGGCTTGGATGTTTGGCTTTCGCCAGCGCTCGTGCTCGCGTCCTGTGGCACGATGCGGGGAAGGAGCTCTTCGGACATGAACCGGCCGATTTTGGTGGGGTTGATGAGGTCGGGATTGTTGAGCGCCGCGCGGAACAGGCCGAGGATGCCCGAGAGATAGAAATGCTTGAGTAGTTCCAGCCGCTGACGCTCCTGTGGGTCGCTGATGTCCTCGATATCCGGGGTGTCAGGGAAGAGGATGGGCTGGATGTACGGCCAGACGCTGTTTTCGGCGCGCTCCACGAACTTCGGGTCGCCGTGCGGGCCGAGCAGCACCTTGCCGTAGCGGAACAGCGTCATGGGCACATCCGTGAGTTTGGGTGTGATGGCAAGTTTGCCGTCATGCATTGATGCGTTGAGCATCGCGTTGCGCTGGGCGATCAGGTCGTCCTCGATCTGGTCACGCACGTCTCGCACCGAGGAGAAGTACAGGTAGAATGTGGCCCGGTTGTAGCCGGCTAGGTCGGTGATCTGCTTGACGCTGATCTTCTCGATGGGCTTTTCCTCATAGAGCTTCCAAAACGCCTCCTTGATGTTGCGAATGGTCTGCCCGGTCTGTTCCGGATTCTTCTTGGCCATGGTCTCGCTCCTTGGTGAACGCTGATTGGCGGTGCTTGCTGTATTCGTTGCGAATCGCTCGATAGGTTCGCCGAAATTGTCGGTTGATGATTGATGCTTGCCTCATTATCGTGTTATCCGACGACATAGTGTCGAGTGATTAACGAGAGGAACCAACCAGCATGTCATTCCTTGAATTCCATGACGTCGTGCGTCAGTATGGCAGCAGCGAGTCGGCTGTTCTGGCGCTCAACCACGCCACCTTCGACATCGAACAGGGTGAACTCGCCGTCATCCTCGGCGCATCCGGTGCCGGCAAATCCACGGCACTCAACATCCTCGGCGGTATGGACCGCGCCACATCCGGCAGCGTGATCCTCGATGGCATGGACATCACCAAGGCCACCGAAGCGCAGCTGACCGACTACCGTCGCTTTGACGTCGGCTTCGTCTTCCAGTTCTACAACCTCGTCCCCAACCTCACCGCACTCGAAAACGTGGAACTCGCGTCGCAGATCTGCCCCAACGCCCTCGACGCACGAGAAACACTCGACAAGGTTGGCCTCGGCGAGCGCCTTGCCAACTTCCCGGCACAGCTGTCCGGCGGCGAACAGCAGCGCGTGTCCATCGCCCGCGCCCTCGCCAAGAACCCCAAGCTGCTGCTGTGCGACGAGCCGACCGGCGCACTCGACTACAACACCGGCAAGCAGATCCTCCAGCTCTTGCAGGACTCCTGCCGCCAACGCGGCATCACCGTGGCGCTCGTCACCCACAACTCCGCGCTCGCCCCCATGGGCGACCGTCTGATCCGCTTCCGGTCGGGCAAGGTCACCGAGATCACGGCCAATCCGAACCCGACCCCCATCGCCGACATCGAATGGTAGGTGACATACGATGGCACAGACTCATACTCGCACCCGGCGCCGTGGCGGACACGGCGCCCTGTGGAAGGACGCATGGCGGGCCATCGCCGGCAACAGCAAACGATTCGCCGCCATCGCGGTGATCTGCGCGGTCGGCGTGATGATGATGGGCGCCCTGTCGTCCATCGGCAACGATCTGCGCGGCGGTCTCGACGACTTCTTCGACGGCACGTCCATGCACGATCTCACCATCGTGTCGACCCTAGGATTCGATGACGACGACATCGCCGCCATCCGCAACGCGGACGGCGTGGCCGACGCCGCCGGGCAGCGCACCGAAAGCGCCTACACCAGAATCGACGGCGCACAGGCCTCGGCCACGGTGAGCGCACTCAACGATCGTCACCTCGACGAACCGTATCTCCAGAACGGACGACTGCCGAAGAGCGATCATGAGATCGCCGTCACGCAGCAGTATCTCGACGACAGCGGCAAGCACATCGGCGATACGATGACTTTCACCCCCGAAACGACCGCGACCGCGGTGACGGCCGTTGCCGACAATACGTCGATGACAACCGACTCGTCCGAATCCGATACGTCCGACACGGACAGTACGACAGGCACCTTCGACGATGGCGACTACATGATCGTCGGCACGGTCATCGACCCGAACGACATCGTCAACCCGTCCGGTCCGATGGCACTCGTATCCGGAGCCAAAACCGTATACCCGCTCTTCGTGTCCTCCGACGCGGTCGTCGATACCGAATCCCCGTACACATCCGTGATCGTATCCGTGTCCGGTGCCAAGGAACTGAACACGTATCACGAGGATTACACCACCCGCGTGGCCGATACCCAGAAGGCCATCGAAACCATCCAATCCGAACGCGAACAGGCACGCACGAACACGGTCAAGGATGCCATCCGCCAGCCCATCGAAGACAAGCTCAACGAGCAGAAGGCAACAATCGACGCCCTGCCCGACACCAACCCCGCCAAGGCCGTCGCCGAACAGAAGATCGCCGACGCCGAAGCGCAGCTGAGCAGCAAGCTCGACGCCATTCCCACGGCCAAATGGATCATCCGCGACCGCAACGCGCTCGCCAGCTACGCGGATGTGAAGACCGAAAGCGAGATGATCTCCCGTCTCGGCAAGCTGTTCCCGATCCTGTTCCTCGTCATCGCGATCCTCGTGAGCCTGACGGCCGTGGCGCGCATGGTGGAGGAGGACCGCCAGCTCATCGGCACATGCAAGGCGCTCGGCTACACGCGGCATGAGACTATGCTCAAGTACCTGCTGTATTCGGCGTCGGCGGTGATCGCGGGCGGTGTGATCGGTGATCTCATCGGTCTGCTGGGATTGCCGTTCGTGTTCACCAAACGCATGCTGCACATCCTCTACGTGATCCCCACCTACCCGCTGATCATCGACTGGACGATCGGCATCGGCGGCATCCTGCTGTTCCTGGTGCTTATCACCGGCAGCGCGATGGTGGTCTGCGGAGGATCCCTGCGGCTCGAACCGGCCGAACTCATGCGCCCCAAGGCACCGAAGGCCGGCAAGACGATTCTGCTGCAGCGCATCGGATTCATCTGGAACCATCTGTCGTTCCTCGGTAAGGTGACCGCGCGTAATCTGTTCCGCTACAAGAGCCGTGCGCTTATGGTGATCGTCGGCGTGGTGGGATGCACCGCGCTTATGACGGCGGGCTTCGGCATGGGCAACTCCGCGCTGACGCTGATGCCGCGGCAGTTCAGTGAGATCGCCACCTACGATGTGATGGCCGTGACCAAGCCGGCTGATTATGACAAGGTGCAGGACGATCTCGACAAGGATTCCGCGGTGAAGTCCACGCTGCCGCTGCATGTCGAGAGCGCTACGCTGTCCGCTGCGGATGGGGAATCCGGGTCTTCTGGGTCTTCGTCTTCGGAGACCTCCGACGAGAAGCTCACCGTGCAGCTTATGGTGGTGCCCGATGGGGAATCGCTCGACGGCTACCTCGATCTGCACACCACGGACGGCGAACCGCTGACGCTCAAGGATTCCGGCACCGGCGGCGCATCCGGCAAGGCTGCGGCCATCGTGACCGCCAACGCGGCGGAGACCTTGGGACTGCAGAACAACAGCACGGTCAACCTCGCCGACGCCATGATGGACGATGCTGATATCGCCGTCACCGGCGTGGCGCAGTACTACACCGGCAACATCGTGGTCATGACCGAAAGCGCTTACAGGCAGGCGTTCATGGCGGATGATGCCGGTTCCGGGACCGATGCCGGAAGCGATTCCGGGGATCTGCAGCTCAACGCCGATCTGATCACCGTGGACGGCGATGATGATGCGCAGATCTCGTTCGCCGACCGGCTTGCTACGCAGGATGAATACCTGTCCGTGGTGAGCACGGCCAAGCAGACGCGCGACTTCTCGAAGAGCTTCATGATCTTCTTCGTGATGATCGGCTTCATTGTGGTCATGGCGGCGATCCTGGCCATTGTGGTGCTGTACACGCTCGCTTCCACGAACATCTCCGAACGTGAGCGTGAGCTCGCCACCATCAAGGTGCTGGGTTTCCGACGCAAAGAGGTGCACGGCTACGTGAACAAGGAGCTGCTGTTGCTCAGCGTCATCGGCATTGCGATCGGCTTGCCGTGTGGACGCGGGCTGCTCGGATTCCTGCTCAGCCAGCTTGATCTGCCGGGCATGAACATCGTGCCGAACGTGGCCTGGTACTGCTACGCGGTGGCCGCGCTGCTCGCGCTCGTGTTCACGCTCATGGTCGAATGGGCGACCAACAAGTCGCTTGACCGCATCGACATGGTGGGCGCTCTGAAGAGCCCCGAGTGATGCACGTCATCGGGAAAGCCGCCCCGACTACGAAATACGGGCTGAATAGGACGAAATCGGCAATTCGTAGAGGCTACCGGACGTTTTCGGAGGTGAAACCGTCCGTACCACACTACGAATCGCGGGAACCGTCTTATTCAGCCCGTATTTTTGCTAGTGAAGCACTACGCTACTTGCGCGCGTGCCGGCCTCGTCGCGTGAACAGCTTGCGCGACACGTACCAGATTACGAATACGACCGCGGCGATGATCACCACGTATTCGAATCGGTCGAGAATCGTGAGAATGCCGCACCACTGGCCACCGAGCAGGTATCCGGCCATCACCAGGAACGTGTTCCACACGGCCGAGCCGATCGCGGTGAGCAGGGTGAAACGCAGCGGGTTGGTCTTGGCGATGCCGGCGGGAATGGAGATCAGGCTGCGCACCACCGGAATCACGCGGCCCACGAGAATCGAAACGGATCCATAGCGGTCGAACCATGCGTTCGCCTTGTCGATGTCGGAGGCCTCGGTCAGCGGCATCCGGTCGAACAGGCGACGGATGCGGTCGGCGCCCACCGCCCGGGCGATGCCGTACAGCACCAGTGCGCCGGCGACCGAACCGCAGGTCGCGCCGATGATCGCCTCGGCCAGACCCATGTGACCCTGCGCGGCGGTGAGTCCGGCCAGCGGCAGAATCACCTCGCTGGGGATCGGAGGGAACAGGTTTTCCAGAAATACGGCGAATCCGGTGCCGAATCCTCCCAGCGTGCTCATCAGACCGACCAGCCACTGGGAGATGGCGCCAATGAAACCGCCCGAATCAACCGGGCATGAAGTACCAGTCAACGTCATAATCTCTCACCATACGGCACACCCCTCGACGGGGGTGGCGTATACGTAGACGTATGCGTAGGTGTAGGCGAGGGAGGGAGTTCGCCGACGGTTGCCGGAGGCAATTCAGGCGTTCGTCTTCGGCCGTTCCCGAACGAAGAACGACAACACGAACGCGGTGAATGCCACGATCGTAGACACGGTGAACACGGCATCCACGCCATGCGCGAGTCCGGCCTGAGCCGAGCCCGCCTGCGATGCGGGCAGCGTGTTCATGGTCATGATCGTGAAATACAGGGCGATGCCGATGGCGGCCATCGTCTGACGAAGCGTGTTGTTCATGGCGGTGCCGTGGGGGATGAGCGGTCCGGTCAACTGGTTGAGCGCCGTGGTGGTCAACGGCATCAGGCAGAACGCCACGCCGGCCATCATCAGGGTGAAGAACACCGCCGGATACCACGCCGGCGTGTCTGCGGTCATACGGGATAAGGCGAACGCCGCGATCGTGACCAGTGCGATTGCCGGCGGAGCGAGCCTGCGAATGCCGAACCGGTCGAACAGTCTGCCGGCAATCGGATTGAACACGCCTTCGGCCACGCCGCCGCCCATCAGCAGCAGACCGGATTGCAGGGCGGTCATGCCGAGCGAGTTCTGGATGTACATCGGCAGGATGTTCATCGAGGTGATGAAGGTGACGAACACCAATACCACCACGATCATCGACAGACTGAACATCGGTCGGGAGAACACGCGGAAGTTGAGCATCGGCTGATTCAGATGCATCTGTCGGTAGATGAACACGCACAACGCCACCACGCCCACGATCAGCGTTCCCAGCGTCTCGGGCGACGTCCATCCCGCCTGACCGGCCAGACTGAAGCCAAGCAGCAGACCGCCGAAACCAAGCGTGGACAGGATGATCGACGGAATGTCAATGCTCGGATCGGTCTGTTCCGTCACGTTCCGCACCGTGGGGATGGCGGCGGCCAGCACGATTACGGCGATCACGATCAACGGCACGAACAGGAAGCGCCATGGCAGGAAGTCAATGATCAGACCTGACAATGTGGGACCCAGCGCCGGGGCGAACGCGATGACCAGTCCGAACCAGCCCATCGCCGTGCCGCGCTTCTCTGGCGGGAAGGTGAGGAACAGCACGGTTTGCAGCAACGGCATGAGAATGCCAGCCCCGCACGCCTGCAGCACTCGGCCGGCCAACAGCACCCAGAATCCGGGGGCCGCAGTGCAGACGATCGTGCCGAACAGGAACATGCCCACCGCATAGAAGAACAGCTGACGCGTGGTGAACCGCTGGATCAGGAAGGCTGTGATCGGGATCATGATGCCGTTGGTGAGCATGAAACCGGTGCTCAGCCATTGTGCCGTGTTGCTGGTGATGTTGAATTCGATCATCAGATGAGGCAGCGCTGACGTCATGAGCGTCTGATTGAGAATTGCGGTGAACGAGCCGACCATCATGATGATGATGGGAAGGATCGGGGTTTTCGATTGGCTGGTCTTCTGGCTGGTTGTTGGCGTGGTCGTTGGCGTGGTCGGCATAGGGCACCTCGCAGATATCTCGGATCGTGTCGTATTCGTAGTGCATGAATGGAATCCAGCCGATTTCGGTCGTCATTGGTGTCTCCGTGCGATGTCGATTCCGCGTGCCGTGTCGTATGACGGACGGACAGCGGATGACGCGGCGGAATCCGGTTCTGTTGGCCGGACGCGGACACGGATTGATGACGTAGCCCCCGCGAGGATTCCCATAAATCCGCGTAATAGTCTATCGGCACTGTGGACAAGCCCGAACGGGGATCAGGGTGGGTGGGGGCGGCTGTCTGCGGAGGCAAACGCGTTTTTGGGGAGGGGGGCTCCGGTCTGGCGGTCTATATGGCTTTCCCTAGGCAGATTGTGATCTTTGCAAGCATCTATCCTCGCTTCCCTAGGTTGTCGGGAAATTATGGCTTACGTGATTTACTCCGTGTATTGGCTTCATGGGATAGGTTCTAGCAGAACTCTCTGTTTTCTTGTTGTGGGCTATTATGGCGAGTGCCTAGCGAAGGCGTATTAGATCCCGAGGATTCTCCGAATCTGCCTAGTGAACGGGGGATAGGTGTCAAAAGCGTGGATATTCATTTCCCGGCAGATTGTGAAACCGGTTTCTAGTATTGTGGGGATTGGATTCGCCGGCGTGGATGCCGTACGAACCACGAACCGGCGATGGTTTCACCAGATGATCAGATGAAAGGCAGGATCATGCCAACGAACAATGCCCCGGTACGGGGTACCGACAAACCCACCCGCGTCGATATGCTCGCCCATATGGGCAGCATTCAGCAGGCCGCCTACGTGCGTCCGATCGAGTATCAGGAGGGACGCGCCCACGGGCTGCGCGCCATCGAGGTGAAGAACGGTCCGCTGCGGTTCATGTCCATGGCGGATCGTGCGCTGGACGTGGCCCAGATCGAATACCGTGGTGAGAACCTCACGTTCCTGTCCAAGCCGGGACTCAACGGCCGCAACCAGTTCGACACCAACGGATTGGAGGCACAGCGTTCGATTATGGGCGGTCTGTTCTTTACCTGCGGATTCGAGAACATCTGCGCCCCGTACGTGACGCCTGAGGGCAGCGACTACCCGGCCGGCAGCTATCCGATGCACGGCCGTATCCGCACCACGCCCGCCGAGCACATCTGCTCCGACGCCCACTGGACCGCCGATGGCGACTACGTGCTGGAACTGAGCGGCGAGATGCGCGAGGCCGAACTGTTCGGCGAGAACATGGTGCTGCGCCGTCGCATCACCAGCGTCTACGGCACCCCGTCGATCACGGTCGAGGACGAGGTGACCAACGAAAGCTTCCGCAACGAACCGCTGATGTGGATGTATCACTGCAACTTCGGCTGGCCGCTGCTGGACAACGGCGCGCAGGTGATCATTCCTAGCCGCAAGGCCACGCCGCGCGATGACACCACAGCCGCGGACACCACCCCGTGGAACGAGATCGGCGCCCCGGAGGCGAACAAGCCGGAAAGCGTATACCTGCATGATCTGGCCGCGGACAAGGACGGCCGCAGCTTCGCCGCCGTGGTGAACTGCGGGCTTGGACTGGGCGTCGTCATCGACTTCGCGGCCAAGGACTTCCCGTATTTCATGGAGTGGAAGTCGATGGGCTCCGGTGACTATGTGGTCGGTCTCGAACCGTCGAACTCCAGCGTGCATGGCCGCGGCTGGCATGAGCAGCGCGGCGATCTGCACATGATCGCGCCCCAGACCAGCGAACGCAAGACGATCACCTTCACCGTGATCGAAGGGGATGCCGCCATCGACGCGCTGATCGCCCGCCGCGACGCGTTGCTTGCGTAGAATACGCGCGGAACTGCATTGCGGATATGCGGAGGATGGCAGACGCGTCTGGATACGTCTGCCATCCTTCCGCCGTCCGGATAATTGCGGATAATTGCCGTTTTGCCGTTTGAGTGGTTATCCGAGATATCGCGCGAATTCAATGGCCGCAGGTGATCGCATACCCTGCTTTTTCCAGACGAACACGGTTTCGCAGTCCAATGCCGGACTCAGCGGGATCATGCGTACGCCGGGGTAGGTGTTGCCGAGGTCGTAGCACAGGTAGATGCCCATGCCGTTGGCCGCCATATTCGCCCCGTTGCCGGGGAGATTGCAGTAGCCGGCGATGGTGAGACTGTTGAATTGGGAGTCGTGGGCGTTGTCGTCGAACCAGTTGATGAGCAGTCGACGTACGGATGCACGTGACGGCAGAATGAGCGGTGTACCACGCAGATCGTCGGGCGTGACCGTCTCTCGCGTGGCCAATGGATGGTCGTCGGGCACGAACGCACCCCAATGGTCGGGGATTCCGGGACGCAGATAGTCGTATTGGTCGACGTCGACTGGTTCGGTGAGCAGACCGAAGTCCATAAGTCCTTGTTCGATCCGTTCCTGAATAAGGTCGGATGTGGTGCTGGTCACGTGGAATTTGACGTTGGGATGCAGGGCGCGGAAGGCGCTCATGTGCTGGGAGAGGTAGGTCATGGCGCGTACTTCGCCGCATCCGATGACGATTTCGCCGGTGAGTTCGTGGGCGGATCGTTTGAGTTCGCCGACGGTTTTGTCGGTGAGGGCGACGATGGATTGTGCGCGCTCGCGGAGGAGTTGCCCTTCGTCGGTGAGGGTGATGGTGTGTGGTCCGCGATGGAAGAGGGTGACGCCGAGTTCCTCTTCGAGTTGTTTGAGTTGCCGGGAGAGCGTGGGCTGGGAGAGGCGTAGGAGTTGGGCGGCCCGTGTGATGTTGCCTTCCTCGGCGACCGCCAGAAAATACCGCAGCACGCGCAGTTCCATGATGCCGTTCCTTCCTGTGGCGTGGTTGCGCCGGCATTCAGCGCAACCACGCCTGTCCAGAAACCTGAAACAAAATACTGCGTGTGTCGTCAAGGCGCAGCAGACGAAGGCGTATATGAATACGTCGAGTCTGCCGTAACGCAGGCGACACTGCAGTTTTCTCGTTTCTGAAGTGAGATAACGCGTGTGTCGTCAAGGCGCAGAACGCGAAGGCGTATATGAATACGTCGAGTGTTCTGCAACGTAGACGACACTCCGTTATCTCACTTCAGGGCTTTGGCACCGATGTCGTGGCGATAAAACATCCCCGGTGTTTCAAGCGCGTCAATGATCTTGTAGACCTTGTCCTGCGCGGCTTGGAGGGTGTCGGCGGTGGTTTCGACGAGGAGGACGCGGCCGGAGTTGGCGACGAGGCGGTCGCCGTCCTGCTTGACGCCGGCGTAGTAGACGTGGGAGTCGGGGTCGACGGGGATGGTGGGGACAGGGGCGCCCTTGATAACGTTGACGGGGTAGCCGTCGGAGGCGAGGACGACGCCGAGGGTGGCGCGCTGGTCATCCCAGGTGAAGGTGGGGGTGTCGCCGTTGAGGAGGGCCCAGATGCCGGCGCCGAGGTCGGAGGTGAGCTTGGGGAGGACGACTTCGGTTTCGGGGTCGCCGAAGCGGGCGTTGAATTCGATGACCTTGGGGCCGTCGGCGGTGGCGATGAGGCCGGCGTAGAGGATGCCGTTGAAGGGGGTTCCTTCGTCGACCATGGCGGAGGTGACGGGCTTGACGATGGTGTCGATGGCCTGGTCGATGACGCTCTGGGGGATCTGGGGGACGGGGCTGTAGGCGCCCATGCCGCCGGTGTTGGGGCCCTTGTCGCCGTCATAGGCGCGCTTGTGGTCCTGGGAGATGGGCATGGCCCAGAATTCCTTGCCGCGGACGAAGCTCATGAGGGAGAATTCCTGGCCTTCGAGGAATTCCTCGATGACGACGGAGGCGCCGGCGGCACCGAAGCGGTGATCGACGAAGATGTCTTCGAGGGCCTTGTAGGCGTCGTCTTCGGTCATGGCGACGGTGACGCCCTTGCCGGCGGCGAGTCCGTCGGCCTTGACGACGATGGGTGCGCCCTTGGCTGCGACGTAGGCGCGGGCGTCGGCGAGGTTGTCGAAGGTGGCGTAGGCGGCGGTGGGAACGTTGTGGCGTTCCATGAGTTCCTTGGCGAAGGTCTTGGAGCCTTCGATCTGGGCGGCGACCTTGTTGGGGCCGAACGCCTTGATGCCGGCGGCTTCGAAGTCGTCGACGAGGCCTTCGATCAGCGGCACTTCGGGGCCGACGAACACCCAGTCGATGGCGTTCTGCTTGGCGTATTCGATGAGGGCGGCGTGGTTGGATTCGTCGATCTGGACGATCGTGATGCCGTCGGACTGCATGCCGGGGTTGCCGGGTGCGCAGGAGACTTCGCTGACGGTGTCGCCCTTGAGGAGGGTGTGGGCGATGGTGTGTTCGCGGGCGCCGGAGCCGATGACGAGGACTTTCTGTCCCATGTTCTGTTCCTTTCTGCGGGAATGGGTTCGGCCGACGACGGAGGAACGGTCGCCGGCCGAACTGTGTTCGACGCTATTTCAGCTATTTCGATGTGGGGATGGTACGAGGCTCACAGACCCTTGTGCAGCTGGACGCGCGTGCCGTCGATGTCCTTGACGATGCGGCCCACGGTGTGGTGTACTTCGCCTTCGGCATCGAGGATGCGTTCGACGTCGGCGACCTTGTCGGGGGAGACGATCAGCACCATGCCGATGCCCATGTTGAAGATGTTGTACATTTCCAGCTCGTCGATCTCGCCCAGCTGCTGGAGCAGGCGGAAGATCGGCGGCACGTCCCAGCTGGTGATGTCGAATGCGGCGGCCAGGCCTTCGGGGATGATGCGGGGCACTTTTTCGATGAAGGCACCGCCGGTGATGTGGGCCACGCCGTGCAGCAGATCGTCTTCCGCGAACAGGGGCTTGAGCGCCTTCGCGTAGATGCGGGTGGGCTTGAGGATCTCCTCGCCGAGGGTTTCGCCTTCCAGCTCGGGGAGCTTGGCGTCGATGCTCAGGTCGTGGTCCTTGAACAGGATCTTGCGCACCAGCGAGTAGCCGTTGGAGTGGATGCCGGAGGACGGCAGGCCGATGAGGACGTCGCCTTCGGCAATGGTGCTGCCGTCGATGATCTTGGACTTCTCGACCACGCCGACGGTGAAGCCGGCCAGATCGTACTCGTCGGGGTCGTACATGTCGGGCATTTCGGCGGTTTCGCCGCCGACCAGTGCGGCACCGGCCTGCACGCAGCCGTCGGCCACGCCTTTGACGACCTGCTCGAGCAGTTCGGGATCGTTCTTGCCGCAGGCGATGTAGTCGAGGAAGAACAGCGGTTCGGCACCCTGGGCGAGGATGTCGTTGACGCACATGGCGACGCAGTCCTGGCCGATGGTGTCGTGCTTGTTCGCCATCTTGGCGACCATGAGCTTGGTGCCGACGCCGTCGGTGCCGGAGACCAGCACCGGCTCCTTGTAGCCGAGGGAGGACAGGTCGAACAGACCGCCGAAGCCGCCGATGCCGCCGGCGCCCGGACGCATGGTGCGGGCCACATGGGACTTGATGCGGTTGACTACCTCGTAACCGGCCTCGACGCTGACTCCAGCATTCTCATACGCTTGGGGCATGATGCACCTTTCTTGGGTGATAATAGTGGTTTATCGATGGGATCGATGTTATGAAAAACTTGGATTACCTGGATTACTTGGATTGTTTATGAATTGAGACTGTCTACTCGTCGTCTGATACGGCGCTGGTCTCGTTGGGATCTTCGACGTCGCCGGCACGCTGGCAGGAGTACTCGTTGCCGATGTACTTGCTCTTGTACAGCGCGAACTTCGGCAGACGAACGCGATCCTCGGCGGTGAGCGACTTGAGGAAGTCCTGCTCGTAGTCGTCGAGCGCGGTGGGGTAGTCGCCGTTGAAGTAGGCGACGCACAGACCGCCGTACGGGGCGTCGGTGTTCAGTCCGATGCATTCGACCAGTCCGTCGAGCGACAGGAACGACAGCGAGTCGGCGCCGATGTATTCGCGGATCTCCTCGACGCTCTTCTTGCCGGCGATGAGTTCCTTGGTGGTGGAGATGTCTATGCCGTAGAAGCAGGGGTACTTGAGCGGCGGCGAGCTGATGCGCATATGCACTTCGGCGGCTCCGGCCTCACGCAGCAGCTGGACGATGCGCTTCGACGTGGTGCCGCGCACGATCGAATCGTCGATCACGACGACGCGCTTGCCTTTGACCACGCCGCGCACGGCGGACAGCTTCATACGCACGCCCTGCTCGCGCAATTCCTGCGTGGGCTGGATGAACGTACGTGCCACGTACTGGTTCTTGATCAGACCCATTTCGTTGGGCAGTCCGCTGGCTTCCGCGTAGCCGGATGCGGCGGACAGGGAGGAGTTCGGCACGCCGATCACCATGTCCGCATCCACCGGGGACTCCTGGGCGAGACGGGCGCCCATGCGCTTGCGTGCGGAATGCACGTTCACGCCGTAGATGTCGGAGTCGGGGCGGGCGAAGTAGATGAACTCCATGGAACAGATCGCCAGCTGCGTCTTGTTCGTGTACTGCACGATCCTGTAGCCGTGATCGTTGACCACGACGATCTCGCCGGGGCGGATGTTGCGCACGAGCTCGGCGCCCACCACGTCGAGCGCGCACGTTTCGGAGGCGAGCACGTAGGCGCCGTTCTTCATCTTGCCGAGGCTCAGGGGACGGAATCCATTCGGATCGAGCGCGCCGATCATGGCGTCCTCGGTCATGATCAGATAGGCGAATCCGCCGTGCACCGTGTTGAGGGATTCCTTGAGCTTGTCCATGAACGTACGCTGGTTGGAGCGACGGATCAGGTGCATGAGCACTTCGGTGTCGGAGTTGGAGTGGAAGATCGCGCCTTCATCCTCGAGATTGCGGCGCAGGGTGCGGCAGTTGGTGAGGTTGCCGTTGTGGCACAGGGCCATGTCGCCGTCGTGGAAGCGGAAGATGAACGGCTGGATGTTGTCGGTGGAGCCGGAGCCGGCGGTGGCGTAGCGCACGTGGCCGATGGCGCGGTTGCCCTTGAGTCGGGCGATCTCGCGTTCGTCGCCGAATACCTGAGTGAGCAGACCGAGTCCGCGGTGGCCGATCAGATGTCCGTTGTCGTTGGAGACGATGCCGGCACCCTCCTGGCCGCGGTGTTGCAGGGCGTGGAGCCCGAAGTAGGTGAGGCGTGACGCATCGGGGTGTCCCCAGACGCCGAATACGCCGCATTCTTCATGAATTTCTTCCAGTTCGGCGGACAAGCAACCGCTCCTTCCGTGGAAAAGTCAAGGGATTATCGCTCATAAGACTTTACCAAGCAAGGGCTACATTCCGCCGTTCACGCGTCCTTGCGACTCGCTACGGGGGTCTGCGTCGAGCAATACATGGCAACAGGTGATGTCGACGCTGATGCAGCGACAATAATGGCGAATTGTGCACAGGCACGGCAAGCAGGGACGCCGTGTCGTCTGCTCGGCGAAGATGCTGATGAGGTTGTCGGCGTCACCGTTGAGCCGCACAAGGTTGGGCAATAGTCAAGATGTCGCTGATCCTATGAATCGCGACTGAACGGAGTTGGGAAGATGATTCAACTTATCTGGGTGCTGGTGGGCATATGCCTGCTGGTCGTCCTGAATCTGAAATTCAAGATGCACAACATGCTGTCGCTGCTGCTGGTGGGTCTGTTCATCGCTCTGACGGCGGGCATTCCGATCGACAAGATCATCACCGCCGTCGAAACCGGCGTGGGCGGCATCTTCGGCAAACTGGCGATCATCATTCTGTTCGGTGCCATCATCGGCAAGATCATGACCGATACGGGTGCCAGCCAGCGCATCGCCGACACCGTCATCGAAAAATGCGGCACCAGATTCCTGCCCGTGGGACTGATGTTCATCGGTGTGATCTTCGGTATCGCCATGTTCTACGAGGTCGCCTTCCTGATCTCCGTGCCGCTGGTGCTTGCCGTGGCCAAGAAGGCCAAGGTTCCGTACATGAAGCTGGTCATTCCGATCGTCACCGGCTGCACGATGGGCCATTCGCTGTTCCCGCCGCAGCCCGGCCCGGTGGCTCTGGTCGCCGCGTTCGACGCCGATATCTCCAAGGTGTACATCTACGGCATTCTCGCCATCATCCCGGCGTTGCTGTGCGCCGGACTGCTGCTGCCGAAGTTCCTTCCCGGCATCAAGAGCATTCCTCTGAACTCCATGCTCAAACCGGCTCCGACCATGCCGGAGGATCAGCTGCCGTCGTTCGCGTCCTCCATCTCCATTCCGCTCACGCCTGCGGTGGTGATGATCGCGTCGTCCGTGGTCAAGGAGTTCTTCGACGAGAAGTCCACGGTATACAAGGTGTTCGGGTTCATCGGCTCCGCCGAGATCTCCATGCTGCTTGCACTGTTCGCCGCGTTCTTCCTGCTGATGCGGAGCCGTGGGCAGACCATCGCCGATCTGACCGGCAAGATGGAGGAGGCCATTGGCCAGGTGGGTAACGTGCTGATCGTGATCTGCTCCGGCGGCATCATCAAGGAGGTCATCATCGAATCCGGTGCCGCCGATCACATCGTGCAGCTGGTGTCCGCGATTCCGGTGTCGCCGTTCATCATCGCATGGATCATCACCGCAATCATTCGTGTGCTCACCGGTCAGGGTGCCGTGGCCGCCATCACCGCTGCCGGCATGGTCGCCCCGCTCGTCACCCAGTTCGGACTCGATCCGGCGCTGATGGTGATTTGCGTGGCCTGCGGCTCCAACACCATCACGCTGATGTACGACGGCGGTTTCCTGCTGTTCAAGGAGACGTTCGGCATTTCGATGAAGGACACCTTCAAGACGTGGGGTCTGCTGGAGCTGATCAACTCCGTGGTCGGCCTCCTCGCCGTCCTCGTCATCGACCTCTTTGTGTGAGCATGAAATGAGCGAGGCGAATGCGATGAACGATATGAGGAATCCCGACGATGTGACGACCCGGAGAACGTGGACGTTGCGTAGCAAGCGCAGGCATTACTTCGATTCCTCCGTGCCGCTCGATGAATGGGATCCGTATCAGCTCGATCTTGTCGTCGGCGATCTCGATAGTGTGTCTCTACGTGCGGTGCCGGAGGGAGTGGAAGTCGACAACGCTTCGACTGACGATGCCGTGTGTCTGTGGATGCCGGGACGGGGGAATGTCTGCCCGTATGGAGTTATCGATGTCGATGTTGCCGGAACTGCGGAATCGTCCACGAATGTGGATGCGATCGTGTCAATTCGTGGTGGGAATAACGATCGCATTGACGTGATTCAGCGTCATTGTGGTGATTTAGCCACAGGCATTCATGTGGAGATTGCCCGCGGAGGAACGATCATGATTGCCAGGGATCTTCCGGTGCCAGAGGGACTCCGTTCCAAAGTGCTGCGAGTGAGACTCAACGGACGGTGTCTAAGCGTGCATGTCCCGTCTCGGGAGGTTATGGATGGTGAAGGTGCCAGTGAATCGGTGACGTCTGAAACACTAGGGCATGACTATTGCGGCAGTCTTGATATTGGTGACATCTTCGATCTCCGTGACAATGCGTTGCGTTCGCGTTTTCGTCTCTATGGGGGCGTGCGAATCCCCGCCGGCGGTCGTGCCACGGTTCGTGCCGTTCGTCAGTATCTGACCTGCGGGACGGGACAGGCCGATCCTCGTGTGCTGCAAACCGTCGGCGGAGAGCCAATCGTGGACCGTGACTGCATCTGGCTGTCCATGACCACTCGCGGTTACATGCGTGTCGAAGACAGCTGTCAGGGCGTGTACGAACTTGATCTGCGTTCTTTCCGTCTGAAGCTGGTCTCCATTCTGGCTTTTCGCCCGAGTCCCGATGACCCGATCGATGGCCATGACCTGAGTAGTACCGATCGTCAGTGGCATGCTGCCAGTCTTTTGTATGACCGTGACAAAGATGGGTGGCTGTTCACAGTCACCTCGCACGGGGATGATCATGGGCTGTGGCAGGGGACTCTGCCGCGTGATCCGCGTGATGGCGGGTTCATGGAGGTTCAAGCCTCGCGAATGCACTATCGATCCATCGGCAATGAGGAGGATTCGCATATTGTCCGTGACCAACGGACCGGGGAATGGCTTATGACCTATGTGCGAAGAAACCTCAAACTGGACAAGTACGAGACCTTCCTTGCCCGCTCCGATACATGGAATGGAACATACACCGACATTGCCGGTCCGTCTGACGCACAGACCGGTCCGATCCTGCAAACGGTCGACGGACGGAGATACGTCTTCGCCGGGCTGGGCGACAGCGGACGATTCGTTGCGATGGATCCGGATGACGGTCTGCGCAGGATCGGATTCCTGCATCTCGATCAGGAGCCGGACGGCAGAAGTGTGTGGCCATTGGTGGTGCCGTTGCCGGATTCATCGGAGGACGCTGACGGTCGCCGTTGCCTGCTGATCTCATTCAACCGCGATCCCAAGCTCGGTCAGACCCCGACCGGTAGAGACTCCTACGGCGACGTGCTGATCTATGATTCCGTCGAAAAGGAGAGGAATCGCTGACGTTTCGTACGACGAACTTTCGTCTGCTCGTTTCTCATGATCAACTGTTCCGTTCTCCGAGTGTCATTTCGTTCCCGTGAGTTATATTGAAAAAGCTAATTCTCAGTAAGAGCGGACTCGTTAGCCGCTTTGAATGCTAAGCAGATTTCTGCAGGGGCAGGTCGAAAGACCTGCCCTGTTTTGTTTTTCAGCCCCTATCGTGCATAATGAAATCAGCGAGGAGGCTATAGATGATTAAACAACCATACAAATTGGGCATTGATGTCGGACTCAACTCAGTAGGCTTGGCAGCAATTCAGGTCGATGACGAAGGCATGCCGGTTCGTATTCTGAATATGCAGAGTGTCATTCATGACGGTGGTGTTGATCCGGAGAAGAACAAGGAAGCGATCACCCGCAAAGCACAATCGGGTGTTGCTCGACGTGCGCGCAGAATGAAGCGACGTCGTCGTGCGAGGTTGAAAAAGATCGACACGCTACTTGAGGCTGCGGGTTACCCCATCATCGATCCAGAGTCATTGACTGGCCCGTTTGAAGAGTGGCATGTTCGTAGCAATCTGGCGACACGTTTCATTGACGATGACGAGATACGCAAGGAGGACCTTTCTATTGCGATTCGTCATATGGCTCGTCACCGTGGCTGGCGGAACTCATACAAGCGAGTTGATTCTCTGCTTGTGGATAATCCGTATTCAGAACAATGCGAAGAGCTGTTCCGCCGTGCCGAGGAGAGAGCGGGAGAGCCTCTGCCTGAGGATTGCACTCCTGCTCAGGCAGTGTGCTTGGTTCTTGCTAACGGATTCGCGGAGGCTCCGCGGTTGCGGACCAAGGTGAACTCGGCAGAAAAGGTAGCCGTGGAAGGCCTGTTGCCGGTTCGTCTGATGCAAGAAGACAATGCGAATGAGCTGAAACGTATTTTTGCGGTGCAACGAGTTCCTCGAGACGAATGGCTTCCACTATTCCGCGAAGTATTCCACGTGATATCGCCGCGCGGTTCGGCTGAATCCCGTGTCGGCCGCGATCCACTGGCTCCAGGCAAACCACGTGCGTTGAAGGCGTCTCTGGTATTCCAGCGGTATCGCATCATTAATGTCATCACCAATCTACGAGTCGTGGAGCATGGCGCTGAACGACCTCTGACGGTGAGCGAGAAGAAAACGGTATTTGATAACCTATGCTCGCCTTCAAAGGATGACATTACATGGGCTGATGTGGCTGATCTTCTAGGGATGAAACGATCGCAAATCCGCGGAGTGGGCAAGTTGACGGAGGATGGTGACGAGCGTATTGCCACGCGTCCTCCACGTCTGACCTCCATCCAGCGGATATACGATGCTGATGCGAAGATTCGCAAACCGTTGTTGCGTTGGTGGAACAATGCGCCTGAAGCCGCTCGGGAAGCTATGATTCGGTTGCTCACCAATACGGTAGACGTCGACCGAGTTCGCGACGATCTTGATTATGCTGAGGCCATTGAATTCATCGATGAGCTTGATGACGATGGTCTGACCCGTCTGGACTCCATTGACCTTCCGGCTGGTCGGGCCGCATATTCGGAAGACACGTTGGTGAAACTTACCGAACGCATGCTGAACACGGATGATGACCTGCATGAAGCGCGAAAAGCGATGTTCGGAGTATCCGACAATTGGCGTCCACCAACTGATCCGATTGGTACGCCTCTCGGCAATCCGGCCGTGGATCGTGTGTTAAAGATCGTGAATCGGTATATCGTCAACTGTCAGCAGCGATGGGGCGACCCTGAATCGGTGCAGATCGAGCACGTCAGGAATGCTCTTGGGTCCGTTGCATCGGCTCGGAAGGACAAACGCGATTATGAGCGGCAGAATGAGAAGCGGTTCGGATATCGGCAGGACCTTGAAGGACAACTCCGTAAAGGCGAGAATCTTGAAAGCGTAAGAAACTCTGACCTTCGACGGTTGGAAACCGTGCAACGGCAAAACGGGCAGTGCCTGTATTGCGGTGCGGGAATCACTTTCCGTACCTGTGAGATGGACCATATTGTTCCGCGTAAGGGTGCGGGATCCACGAATACCAGAACGAATCTGGCCGCTGTCTGCGCAGAATGCAACCGGTTGAAGTCAAACATCCCCTTTGCGGTGTGGGCGCGGACCTCTGCAGCGCGCAGTAGGGGAGTGAGTTTGACTGACGCAAAGCACCGTGTTGACATGTTCCTTTTTGATCCCAGATCTGATAACCCCCGCGAGCAGCGCGCATTCAAGCAGGGCGTCAAAGGACGGTTGGAACAGACCGAAGCGGATCCCCCGATCGACAATCGTTCGATCGAGTCGGTGGCTTGGATGGCGGATGAGCTGCATCGTCGTATTGATTGGTACTTCAATGCAGCAAGTTATCAGAATGTGAATTCTTTCGGTGAAGTCATACCAGCGAAGGTTCAGGTTCGCGTCTTTCAGGGAAAGGTTACGGCGCTCGCACGTAGGGCCAGTGGTATCGAGGGAAGAATCCACTTTATTGGTGCTCATGCAAAAACGCGGTTGGACCGTCGTCATCATGCGGTTGACGCCGCAGTCATTGCGATGATGTGTCACTCTGTGGCCCAGACTCTGGTGGAGCGAGACTCTATGCGATCGGCTCAATTCCTTACGGGAGTGAGACCGGGTGAAGTTCATTGGAAGGATTATCCGGGACCATCGGATAGCGGTTACGGTGTGTATCATCGTTGGCTGGAATCCATGGAGCGACTGCTGCTTCTTATGAACGATGCCTTGGATGATGACCGTATTCCAGTCGTTCAATGGCAGCGGTACTCTCTTGGCAATTCCATCGCCCATGATGCCACCATTCACAAGCTGCTGAGGGTGCGTTTGGGAGATGCTATGGAGGCGGATTTGATTCGTCGCGCATCTACACCGGCACTGTACTGTGCTCTTACGAGGTTGCCGGACTATGACTCGAAGAAGGGGCTCCCTACTGATGATGCGCGTCACATTGTAGTCAATGGTGAACGGTTAGAAGCTGATGACTGTGTTGGATTTTTTGCGTCTAATGCGGCTCAGATCGCCGTGCAAGGCGGATCCGCTGACATCGGTTCCACCATTCATCACGCGCGCGTATATAAATGCTGGACGACGAACGCGAAGGGTGTTCGAAAGTACTTCTTCGGCATGATTCGAGTATTCCAGACTGATCTGATGCGCTCTCGGCATGAGGACCTGTTCTCTGTGACTCTTCCTCCTCAGACGATCTCTATGCGGTATGGAGAACCGAGGACTGTGAAAGCCGTACAGGAAGGCCGAGCGGAGTATCTGGGATATCTGGTCGTCGGCGACGAGATCGAAGTGGACTTCTCGAATACGTCTACGAACGGACAGATTGATGAATTTATTCGATTCTTCAGTGAATTGGACTCCCTGACAGAGGAATTATCCTATACCCGATGGGTTTTGGATGGTTTCTTTTCTTCAACAGTTCTAAGACTGCGGCCGAGAATGATTTCTTCAGAGGGCTTGGAGAAGCTGTCTGATGTAAGGAATCTGAAAATTCCTCAGGCTGTCATCAAAATATTGGATAAGGGTTGGCTCCCCTCGGTAGGGCCGATTGGTCAGTATCATCCACGCATCATTCGCCGTAACGCATTCGGTGAGCCGCGATGGTCGTCATCCTCGGGTCTGCCGACTTCTTGGTCATGGAATTGACGACGTTGAAATGAGGTAATCATGCAGAGCCAGTGGCGAGTGATCGATTGCACCGATCTTGAAGGCCGTATCTCGTATGTTCGTGGCAATATGCGGATACGCAAGGATGGCGAAGACGATGTGGCAGATATCCCACTGGCTCAGACTGCTGTCGTTCTGCTGGGGCTTCGTGTGTCGTGTTCGGCATCAGTGTTGCATGAGATGGCACGATTCGGCGTGTCCGTCATGCTGTGCGACTGGCGTGGAGTGCCCGATGCGGCACTTCACGCGTGGACCGATTTGCCGACGACCGTTACGCAACGTCAGCTTGCTCAGGTGGGCATGTCGGTGCCGAGGAAGAAGAACGCGTGGGCGCGTATCGTACAGGCGAAAATTCGGGGACAAGCGGCGTGCCTGGACGCTCTGGACATTGATGGAGGCGGCGTTATCCGCGGAATTGCAGCTGCCGTGCGTTCCGGTGATCCTTCGAACTGCGAGGGACAGGCAGCTCGTGAGTATTGGAAACGTGTGTTTCCGAAAGATACTTCATTTTCCCGAGTACCTGGCAAGGGAAGCGGAAGGAACGCACAACTGGATTACGCATACATGGTCTTGCGCGGGTTCACAGTCAAAGCAGTTATTTCAGCAGGTTTGATTCCCTCGATTGGAGTGAATCATCGTGGCAGAGGAAACTATTTCTGTCTAGCGGATGATTTGCTCGAGGTATACCGTCCCGCTATCGATTATGCCGTTGCGCAGCTTTCCGCTACTGATTCGCTTGAAGATAGAGCCGTGAAGAAGTACCTGGTTGATTCGGTGAATCAGCAGTTCAATGGCAGTGGTTTGACCATACCGAGTTCCTTGAATGACTTCTCCCAACAATTTGGTCTGTACTGCGAAAAGAAGATCGATCGATTGCCGGTACCTGAGTATGTGGGTGTGCCATGAAGACGGATGAGGATAGTGGTGGCATGTGGTGCTTGGTCATGTTTGATCTTCCTGTGAAGACAAAACGTCAGCGAAAAGTTGCGGCTGACTTCCGTAATCTGTTGTTGGACATGGGATACTGCATGGTGCAGTTCTCCGTGTATGCTCGATACACTCCGACTCAAGCAGGTAACCGTGCAACGGTCCGTGCCATTAAGGAGAATCTGCCGTCTAAAGGTATGGTCCGCATTCTGCACATCAGTGATCATCAGTGGTCGTCAGCTTTGCGATTTTCCAGTATGCAGAGGGATGAGTCTGAGGAAACGCCTGATGTCTTCACGCTTTTTTGAGCGTAGGATCCCCTGAAAACCTTGAAAAATAGCCCCTCTTGACTGGCTATCAAGTCTATCAAGAGGGGTGAATGCTAATTCCCAGCGCATCGCGCAGCACGTCCTCACGGCTGGCAAGTCTATCAAGAGGGGTGAATGCTAATTCCCAGCTATTGCGGTTCTTCGGTTTGCCGCATGTCAAGTCTATCAAGAGGGGTGAATGCTAATTCCCAGCCGTACCTATGTCGTAGAGAATGAGGCCCCAAGTCTATCAAGAGGGGTGAATGCTAATTCCCAGCGGGTGACGCCGTTCACGCTGGCCGTCGGCAAGTCTATCAAGAGGGGTGAATGCTAATTCCCAGCCGGCAGGCGGATGTGGGCGGTTTCCTGTCAAGTCTATCAAGAGGGGTGAATGCTAATTCCCAGCCCTGCTGCGCCAGACGGCCGGCGGGATGCAAGTCTATCAAGAGGGGTGAATGCTAATTCCCAGCTACAGGTACCGTCCGTACACGCACACCTCAAGTCTATCAAGAGGGGTGAATGCTAATTCCCAGCGGATATCATCTGTCAGTCGCGTAAATGCCAAGTCTATCAAGAGGGGTGAATGCTAATTCCCAGCGAAGACGGCGACGACCGCTGTCACGGTGCAAGTCTATCAAGAGGGGTGAATGCTAATTCCCAGCGTAGACCTAGAACCTCAAAACCTGTATACAAGTCTATCAAGAGGGGTGAATGCTAATTCCCAGCAGATCGACGAGTTTGCGCAGAACGTTGGCAAGTCTATCAAGAGGGGTGAATGCTAATTCCCAGCGCAAAAGAAAAGGCGCAACCCCCGGAAGCAAGTCTATCAAGAGGGGTGAATGCTAATTCCCAGCCCTCGCGCGCATCCCCCTATCGATCTTCCAAGTCTATCAAGAGGGGTGAATGCTAATTCCCAGCCTCGATATCGAGACGTGTAAGGTGATAGCAAGTCTATCAAGAGGGGTGAATGCTAATTCCCAGCAAATCGTCGAACGCGTCAGCCACACGCCCAAGTCTATCAAGAGGGGTGAATGCTAATTCCCAGCATTCTCAACGCGACATCCAACGTCATATCAAGTCTATCAAGAGGGGTGAATGCTAATTCCCAGCGTTGGGGCTTAGGTGTTTCAACAGTTCACAAGTCTATCAAGAGGGGTGAATGCTAATTCCCAGCACCGGTTGGTTGGTTGGATGTATGACGTCAAGTCTATCAAGAGGGGTGAATGCTAATTCCCAGCTTTAATCATCAAAGCAGGCTATCAGTGAGGATAGCAGAAATCTCGTCAATGTTATAATCGAACAGATGTTTGAATGACGGAGGTGTGATGATCGGCGAAACGACACGTGAGACGACAAGGAACGCACATCGCACCTACATTGCCATTGATCTCAAGTCGTTTTATGCGTCGGTCGAGTGTGTGGCGCGGAAACTGGATCCACTGACCACGAATCTGGTGGTGGCGGACGTGTCGCGCACCGAGAAGACGATCTGTCTGGCGGTGTCGCCGTCGCTCAAGGCATACGGGCTGCCCGGTCGTGCCCGACTGTTCGAGGTTGTGCAGAAAATGCGGCAGATCAACGCGGATCGTCGTCTTCAGGCACCGGGAAAACGACTGGTCGGCGAATCGGTCAACGCCAACGAACTCGCCGCGAACCCGAATCTTGCCGCCGGATACATCGCCGCCAAACCGCGCATGGCCCACTATCTTGACTGCAGTGCCAAGATCTACGGCATCTATCTCCAATACGCGGCGGCCGAGGACATCCACGTCTATTCGATCGACGAGGTGTTCATCGACGCCACCCGCTATCTGCGCGCCGCCGGTATGACCGCGCACCAGCTGGCCATGACCATCGTGCGCGACATCCTCGCCCAGACCGGCATCACCGCCACCGCGGGCATCGGCACCAACCTGTACCTTGCCAAGGTCGCCATGGACATCGTCGCCAAACACATGCCCGCCGACCGGGACGGCGTGCGCGTGGCCGAACTCGACGAGCACTCATACCGACGACTGCTCTGGTCGCACATGCCGCTCACCGACTTCTGGCGAGTAGGCCGCGGATACGCGCGCAAACTCGAAGCACACGGGCTCAACACCATGGGCGACATCGCCCGATGTTCGCTTGGCCGCGCATCCGACTACTACAACGAGGACCTGCTCTACCGGCTCTTCGGCGTGAACGCGGAACTGCTCATCGACCACGCATGGGGATGGGAACCATGCACCATCGCCGACATCAAGGCATATAAGCCGGCCGACACCAGTCTGAGTTCCGGTCAGGTGCTGCAACAGCCGTACGATTACGCGCATGCGCGACTGGTGGTCAAGGAGATGACTGATCTGCTCGTGCTTGAGATGGTGGGCAAGGGATTGGAAACCGACCGCGTGACATTGGCGATCGGGTACGACGTCAGCGGCGTGGCTCCGAAGCGGTCGACACAGTCGGCACAGTCGTCACTGCCAGTGCAATCGGCAGAGCGCGCAATCGACGGTGGGCCCACCAAAATCGACCGATACGGCAGAACCGTTCCCAAACCCGTGCATGGTTCCGCTGATCTCGGCGGATACACGTCGTCCACTCGCCGGATCATCGCCGCCATGACCGACATCTTCGAGCGGATCGTGGACCCGAACCTCGCCATACGTCGCATCACCGTGGTCGTCGAACGACTGCATCGGACCGGAGAGCCTCTGCCGGCAAACCGCCGATACGAACAGCCGAACCTGTTCTCGGCCATGGGGGACGAGGATGACGAGCGCGCACAAGCTGCTAATACGTCGGTGGAAAATACGCGCAATGCCGTCGACCGCAATGCCGTCGACCGCAATGCCGTCGACCGCGGTGCCGCCGACAAACGCGTGATCGTCACGAGCGCCAGGACCGCTAAGGCCTCTGGAATCACCGGACCCGCAGACACAGGTTCCGGAGCCGACGAGGATCGCGAGCGCATCATCCAGCAATCATTGCTGGATATCAAACGCAAATTCGGCAAGAACGCCGTGATCAAGGCCATGAACCTCGAAGAAGGGGCCACCGGTCGTCTGCGCAATAGTCAGATCGGAGGCCATGCGGCATGACATTCGCCGAAACCCATCGCTACGATGACATCATCGACCTGCCGCATCACCAGTCGTCGCGTCACCCGCACATGTCGATGCACAACCGCGCGGCCCAGTTCATGCCGTTCGCCGCGCTCACGGGCTACGACGAGGCCATCGCCAAGGTCGCGGCACGGGTGCGGAATCAGGATGATGAGCAGATCTAGGTCATGTGCCGCACACTCTTCGAATACCGATTCGCTGAGTGCGCGATGAATTGGAACGACCTACGATTGTGCGCATCCGATAATCAATTCCTATAACAACGCCGATGCGAAATACTGTCGAAATGGGTATATTCAAGCGCGGTTTTGCCGGTAGGGGAGGAAGCATCATGTCCGTATCACAGAACGAGTCGCAGCGCTCGCAGCCCCAATCGAGGTCCCAGTTAGAGCCCCGCGACGGTCATGCGCCCCGCGCCGGGCACGCAAACCAGACGGTCCAATGCCCGGTGCCGTTCGCACCGATCGCCGAGTCGATTCCACCCAACGTGTTCGCCGTCATGGATCGCAAGGTGGCGCAGGCCGTGGCCTCGGGTGCGGACGTGATCGACCTCGCCAAGGGCAATCCCGACGCTTACCCGGTCGCCTTCATCCGCGACGCCGCCAAACGCGCCGTCGACGATCCAGCCAACGCCCGATACACTCCGTTCGACGGCAAGCCGGCCTTTCTTGAGGCGGCGGCGGACTGGTACCGCTGCGTGCATGGCGTTGCGCTGGACTGGCCCACGCAGCTGTTCGCCGTGGAAGGCGCGGTCGACGGACTGGCGGGACTGTACGCGATTCTCGTGGATCGTGGCGATGCCGTCGCGTTCGTGGATCCCTACTATCCCTCCTACCATTGCATGGCCGTGATGCATGGGGCGCATGAGGTGCTGCTGCCCGCGCTCGCCGATCGTGGTTTCCTGCCCGACCTTGACGCCGTTCCCGCGGAGACATGGGATCGGGTCAAGATGCTGGTGCTCAACTATCCGAATAATCCCACCGGCGCACAGGCTCCGTTGCAGTTCCTTCAGCGGGCTGTTGAGTTGGCGCATGAGCATCGTTTCGTTATCGTGCACGATTACGCTTACGCGGGGCTGGGTGTGGGTGGTGATGCCCCGGGCGCGCAGCAGTACAGCATTCTTGAGGTGCCTGGCGCGTTCGACGTGGCGGTGGAGGTGTGCTCGCTGTCGAAGATGTATGCGATGGCGGGTTGGCGTGCCGGATTCGTGGCCGGCAATGAGGCTGTGATCGCACGTCTGAAGCTTTACCACTATCAGATGGGATCCATGATCACCGGCAGCATTCAGGACGCCGGCGTTGTGGCGCTGCGTTCCGACCAGTCGTGCGTCGCCGAGCTCGCGCAGCGGTATGCGGCGCGTCGGCGTATCGTCGCCGACGGTCTGCGTGCGGCGGGATTGGATGTGTTCGATTCGGCCGGTGGGATTTACGTGTGGGCCCGTGTGCCTGAGTTTGGGTCGGGCGCGGCTGGGGCTGGGCATGACGGCGAGAGCGAGCGCGGCGTCGGCAACGGTAACGGCGGCGAGAACGAGCGCGTCTGGACGGGCGAGCGTCTCGCCGACCATCTGCTGTCCGCCGCGTCCGTCGCCGTGCTGCCGGGCACCTGTTTCGGCACGGTCGGCCGTGACTACATCCGTCTCAGTCTGCTCAAATCCGAACCCGAACTGCGCGAAGCCGTCCGTCGCATCGCCGCCGCATTATGAACCACACGGCGATGCTCGAAATGCGGACGCATTTATGGACATCGTGCTGCGGAAGATTAGCGTGAATCGCATGGTCACTTGGGATTCCGCGCAATATCTTCGGTTCAGGAACGAGCGCACGCAGCCGTCGCGCGATCTGGCGATGCAACTGCCCGCCGATGACGGTACGGTCACGCGGGTGCTTGACATCGGCTGCGGTCCGGGCAACAGCACCGCCGTGCTACGTGAACGCTACCCGCACGCGCATATTCTAGGCGTTGACAGTTCACCGGAGATGATCGACGCGGCAAAGGCCACCCATCCGGACATCGAATTCGCATTATGCGATGTTTCACGTCAGGACCAGCTGGACGCATTGCCGCATGATTTCGACGTTGTGTTCTCCAACGCGTGCATCCAGTGGGTGCCCGATCACGCGCATCTGATCCCCGCGATGCTGGGGCTGCTGCGGAAGGACGGTACGCTCGCCGTGCAGACGCCGATGAACTACGAGGAGCCCATCCATCGGATCATCGCTGAGATCGTCCATTCCGCGCAATACGCCGACCGTCTGCCGCAGCAGCGGGAGTTCTTCAACCTCACCCCGCCCGAATACTGGGAGCTCTTGCATCGGCATGCCGCGAGCTTCCGCATGTGGACAACCACATACATGCATACGTTGCCATCACACGAAGCCATCATGGACTGGTATCGGGGCACCGGTCTGCGCCCCTATCTGCAGGCGATGCCCGACGACGCCGAACGGGCAGCATTCGAAAAGCAGGTATTCGACCGCGTTCGTGACGCCTATCCCGTGCAATCCGACGGCAGTATCATCTTCCCGTTCCCGCGCTTCTTCTTCACCGCGATCCGATAGCGGTCGGGCGGCGGGTGCTCAACCGTTATCGGATCGGTTTCATGATCATGGACACGCAGCCGCGATCGCCGCTACGCGAGCAACGCCTCGCGGTAGCGCTCGGCGGCTGCGGCGAGCGCGTTGTCGTCGAGTTCCATCGCGCCGAAGATGACGAACGGTTCGCGCCAGACGGCGTGGGTGTATCGGGCCATCATCCGGTACGGTGAAAGAACTTCATCCATGGTGGCACCGTCGTTCTCCGCCTGGTATTCGCCCGTGTCTCCTCCCGCGGTGGTGACGACCATGATCTCCTTGCCGTTCAACGCCTCGCCGTCGGGACCGTACGCCCAGCCGTAGGCGAGGACCTTGTCCTCCCATTCCTTGAGCAGTGCGGGCGAGGAGTACCAGTAGAGCGGGAACTGCAATACGATGCGGTCATGCGCTTCGACGAGCTGCTGTTCAGCGGCTACGTCGATCACTCCGTCCGGGTAGAGCGCGTATTCGTCGCGTACGGTGATGTCGGGCAGTTCGGCGGCGGCCTGCGCGAGTGCCTTGTTGGCGCGTGATTGGCCGTTCAGGTCTGGGTGGAATACCAGTACCAGTGTCTTGGTCATGATCATCGTCCTTTCGGTTTCGGGAACGTTTCCAGTGCCGCTGTCGGGCGGCGGCAACGCCGTTCCCATTATCTATCGTCCATTCGCAGTGACGATCATCTACACCTGCAGATATCGATTGGAATGTTCCCGTTCGAGGTGGGAGATGGATCAGGAGAACAGGTGTAGGTATCGTGCGGCGGTCAGGGATTTTACGGGGGAGTGCGAGAACGCTTCGGAATCGCGGGTGATGATGAAGTCCATGTCGTTCTTTTCCGCGGCGGCTCGGATCAGGCCGTCTTCAAAGTCAGGTTCGTCCGAATAGGCCGAATCTCGGCACTCCTCCTGTCCGACCGGCAGCACCGTCAGCAGTATGAGGAACTGTTTGATGAGTTCCCTGCATTCCGGTTCTCCCAATGGTTTGCGGCATAGATAGTAGAAATCCTTCAATGAGCCGGATGTCGTGTACCCGAGCACGTCGGAAACGGCGATTTTCCTCATCAGGCCATCGGCCGAAGCATGTTCTGGTCGTCCCTCAACCGCGTAGTCGATGAGTACATTCGTGTCGAGCAGCAGTCTAGATGGCACGGTTCTCCAACTCCTCACGCATCTCCTCGTAACTCATGGTGTCGAGCGCCGTACCGTGCGGCAGTTCGGCAATCAGATGCTGTGTTTTCTCGTAGGCTTGCAGCCGTGCCTGTCGACGCATGTTATCCGAGTCGGTGAATTCGGGCACCACGCCAGTGTTGGCGATGCTTTCCCACAGTCGGCGGATGAGCTCGTTGGGCGTCAGGCCGGCCTCTTTGATATAAGCGTTGGCTATGGTCTTCGTATTGACGTCAACGCTTGCGGAAACGGTTGCCGTAGCCATCGCGGAACCTCCTGTCGATCATCTTGCTATCAACTATAGATAGGATGATGTCGGTCCGTCAACAATGAGTGGCAAAGGCTGAAGTAACTGTTGCCGGGCCGGCATCCCGACCCGGCAACGGCACGAGGCCAATCGTCTTCGCACAGCGTATGATGTGCGAGAACGACCGCATCACCCCACGTGGCGTTCGAAGCGGTGGAATCCGAGGATCTCCTCGATCTTGGCCATCGCATCAGCGGGGATGGTCAGGCCGGATGCCTTGAGGTTGCTTTCCAGCTGGCTCGGCTTGCTGGCACCGGCGATCACGCAGCTGATCTCCGGGTGCTGCAGGATCCACGCCAGCGACAGCACCGCCAGACTCACGCCAAGCTCGTCGGCCACCTTGCGCAGTCGCTCCACCTTGTCCAGGTTCTCGTCGGTGAGCAGGTCGTTGATCTGATGATCGGCCTGCCATGTGGCGCGCGATCCGGTGGGCAGCGGCTGACCCTTGCGGTACTTGCCGGTGAGCAGTCCCTGCGCGAGCGGTGAGAACGTGGTGATGCCGATGCCATGGCGACGGCAGACGCCCATGATCTCGTGCTCGATGTACCGGTCGATCAGATTGTACTGCGGCTGGACCACGGTGATCGGGTAGAGGTTGTACCGGTCGATGATGCGCTGCGCCTCCTCGAGTCGGGCGCCGCCCCATTCCTCCGAAACGCCGTAGTACAGTACCTTGCCCTGCGTCACGAGGTCGCTCATCGCGCGCAGCGTCTCGGTCAGATCGGTCGTCTCGTCGAAACGATGACAGTAGTACAGATCGATGTAATCGGTCTGCATGTTCTTCAGCGTCTGGTCGATGCTTTCGAAGATGTGCTTGCGGCTCAAACCACGGTCGTTCACGCCGGACCCGGTGGGGAAGTAGACCTTGCTGGAGATCACGAGTTCCTTACGCGGAAACTGCTTGAGCGTTTCGCCGAGGAAGCGCTCGGCGTCGCCGCCCGAGTAGGCGTCGGCGCAGTCGAAGAAGTTGATGCCGGAATCGTAGGCGAGACGGACGATGTCACGGGCAGTGTCGATTTCCGCGGTGTCGTTGAGCTGCGTGACCCAGCTGCCCAGTGCTATCTCGCTGATCTTCAGCCCCGATTTGCCTACGCTGCGATATTTCATATGGACTCCTTGGGTGATTCTACGTTTTGTAATCGGTTACAAAACTAGATTATGTCTTCAAGTCCACTTGAACGCAAATGCGTAGGCGAGCAATGGGAAAACGGCAGGAAGCGGGGCGGCAAGAAACGGAAAGGGTGTGGAACCGCAGCGGATTCCACACCCTTTCCAATGCAGTCGACGACTCGACTATGTCAATCTATCGGACTATCGGGCCCCGTATCGGGGTCAGGCGGCGAAGTACTCCACACCGGCCTCGAACAGCGGCTGGTACTTGTCGCCGGGCACGTTCACGTAGAGTCCGTTGCCGGAACGCTCCGAGTGGCCCATCTTGCCGAACACACGGCCGTCGGGGCTGGTGATGCCTTCCACCGCGAGCAACGATCCGTTCGGGTTCACGTCCAGATCCATGCTCGGCACGCCGTTCTCATCCACGTACTGCGTGGCGATCTGGCCGTTGGCCTTGAGCTGTGCCAGCACCTCGTCGGAAGCCACGAAACGCCCCTCGCCGTGGGAGATCGCCACCGTATGGATGTCGCCGACCTCGGTACGGGACAGCCACGGGGACAGATCCGAAGCCACACGGGTGCGCACCAGACGGCTCTGGTGACGGCCGATGGTGTTGAACGTCAGCGTCGGGCACTCGGCGGTCATCGGAACGATGTCGCCATACGGCACCAGACCCAGCTTGATGAGCGCCTGGAAGCCGTTGCAGATGCCCAGCATCAGACCGTCGCGGTTCTTCAGCAGGTCGCGCACCGCCTCGGTGACGGCCGGGGCACGGAAGAACGCGGTGATGAACTTCGCGGAGCCATCCGGTTCGTCGCCGCCGGAGAAGCCGCCGGGGATCATCACGATCTGGCTGCGCTTGATCTCCTCCACCAGAGCCTGTGTGGACTCGGCCACGGCTTCCGGCGTGAGGTTGTTCACGATCAGCGTGGTGGCATCGGCACCCGCGCGCTCGAACGCGGCGGCCGTGTCGTACTCGCAGTTGTTGCCGGGAAACACGGGGATGACCACGTGCGGCTTGGCGACCGGAGCGCCCACGTACACGGTCTTCTTCGAGGCGGTGAAGCTCACGGCCTCGACGGCGTCGCCATGACCACGGTAGGGGAACACATCTTCCATGCCGTGCTCCCAGGCCTCCTGCAGCACGGCCAGATCAAGATCCTCGCCGGCGGCGTGCAGCATGTAATCCTCGGTGGTCTCGCCGATCTTGCCCATGCACACGAGGTTCGACACCGCGGGCAGCTTGCCGTTGTCGACCAGCTCCACGATGAAGCTGCCGTAGGCCGGGGCGAACAGATCATCCACGGCGATCGCATCGTCAAGCGCCACGCCGATGCGGTTGCCCAGCGTGTTCTTGAACAGCGTCTCGGCAGTGCAGCCGTAGCCCGGCGTGGACACGGACACGACCTGACCGTCCTCGATCAGGTCCTCAACCGCGGCCAGCACCTCGATCAGGCTTTCCGGGTCCGGGGTCAGACCATCGGCCTGGTAGCGCGGTGCGATACGCAC
Source organism: Bifidobacterium sp. UTCIF-39 (assembly GCF_006408715.1). Lineage (NCBI taxonomy): Bacteria > Bacillati > Actinomycetota > Actinomycetes > Bifidobacteriales > Bifidobacteriaceae > Bifidobacterium > Bifidobacterium sp. UTCIF-39. The sequence goes on from NZ_JEOG01000017.1 coordinate 59,304, forward strand.
CACGGGGTGACCGGCCTGCTTGAACTCCGGGGAGGTGGCGCGGTCCATCGGACCGACGGCCACGGCGAAGCTCACCAGCGTGGGCGGCACGTCAAGATCCTCGAAGCTGCCGGACATGGAGTCCTTGCCGCCGATCGCACCCACACCAAGGTCGATCTGCGCCATGAGCGCACCGAGCACGGCGGCCATCGGCTTGCCCCAGCGCTTCGGATCCTCGCGCAGTTTCTCGAAGTACTCCTGGAACGTGAGGTAGGCGTCCTCACGGCGGAAGCCGGCGGCCACCAGCTTGGAGATGGATTCCACCACCGACAGGTACGCGCCGGTGAACTGGTTCTTCTCCATGATGTACGGGTTGAAGCCCCAGGCCATCGCGGACGCGGTGGTGGTCTCGCCGAACACCGGGAACTTGGCGACCATGGCCTGCGACGGGGTGAGCTGACGCTTGCCGCCGAACGGCATGAGCACGGTGGCCGCGCCGATCGTGGAGTCGAAGCGCTCGGACAGGCCCTTGTTGGATGCCACGTTGATGTCGGTGACCAGATCGCGCATGCGATCGGCGAGCGTGTCCCCCTTCCACGGGGTGGCGTAGGTGCCGCCCTGCTCCACGTGCGCGTCCATGTACTTGGGAGCGCCGTTGGAGTTGAGGAACGCACGGCTCAGATTCACGATGGTGTCGCCGTTCCACGTCATGACCATGCGCGGATCCTCGGTGACGGTGGCGATGACCGTGGCCTCGAGGTTCTCCTCGCGGGCGTAGCCCAGGAACTCGTCCACGTCGTCGGCGGCCACGTCCACGGCCATGCGCTCCTGCGATTCGGAGATGGCCAGCTCGGTGCCGTCAAGACCTTCGTACTTCTTGGTCACCTTGTCGAGATCGATGGTCAGACCGTCGGCGATCTCGCCGGTGGCCACAGACACGCCGCCGGCACCGAAGTCGTTGCAGCGCTTGATCAGACGGCAGGCGTCACCGCGACGGAACAGTCGCTGCAGCTTGCGCTCGATCGGGGCGTTGCCCTTCTGCACCTCGGCGCCGCACTCCTCAAGGGAGTCGATGTCGAGCTGCTTGGAGGAACCGGTGGCGCCACCGATGCCGTCACGGCCGGTACGACCGCCGAGCAGGATGATCTTGTCGCCGGGGGCCGGGGTCTCGCGACGCACGTGATCGGCCGGCGTGGCACCCACCACGGCGCCGATCTCCATGCGCTTGGCCACGTAGCCGGGATGGTACAGCTCGTTGACCTGACCGGTGGCCAGACCGATCTGGTTGCCGTAGGAGCTGTAGCCGGCGGCCGCAGTGGTGACGAGCTTGCGCTGCGGCAGCTTGCCCTCAAGCGTCTGCGAAACCGGCACGGTCGGGTCGGCGGCACCGGTCACACGCATAGCCTGATACACGTAGGAACGGCCGGACAGAGGATCGCGGATGCAGCCGCCGATGCAGGTGGCCGCGCCACCGAACGGCTCGATCTCGGTGGGGTGGTTGTGCGTTTCGTTCTTGAACAGGAACAGCCAGTTCTGATCCTCGCCGTTCACGTCCACCTTCACCTTCACGGTGCAGGCGTTGATCTCCTCGGACTCGTCGAGGTTCTTCAGCACGCCCTTGGCCTTGAGATACTTGGCGCCGATCGTGCCCATATCCATCAGGCACACGGGTTTGGCGTCGCGGCCCAGCTCATGGCGGATGGCCATGTACTTGTCGAACGCGTCCTTGACCACGGCGTCGTCGATCTCGATGTTCGTCAGCTGGGTGCCGAACGTGGTGTGACGGCAGTGATCGGACCAGTACGTGTCGATCACCTTGATCTCGGTGATGGTCGGGTTGCGCTTCTCCTCGGAGAAGTACGCTTGACACACCTTGATGTCGGCGAGATCCATGGCCAGACCACGGTCGGCGATGAACTGCTCCAGACCGGCCTCGTCCAGATCGAGGAAGCCGTCGATGACCTCCACCTTGCCGGGCACGGCCACATCCATCTTCAGGGTGTCGCGCGTGGCGAGCGAGGCCTCGCGGGCCTCCACCGGGTTGATCACGTAATGCTTGATCGTAGCCACATCCTCATCGGTGAGCGCGCCCTCGAGCACGTACACCTTGGCGCTGCGCACATCGGGGCGCTCGCCCTGGCTGATCAGCTGGATGCATTCGCTGGCGGAGTCGGCGCGCTGGTCGAACTGGCCGGGCAGGAACTCGGTGGCGAATACCTTGGCGTCGCCGAAGTCGGGAAGGTCGGAGAACACGTCGTCCACCTGCGGCTCGCTGAACACCACGGGCGTGGCCTCGGCGAACAGTTCCTCGCTGATGCCCTCCACGTCGTAACGGTTGATGATGCGAAGTCCGGTCAGCGCGTCGATGCCGAGGATCGTGCGCAGTTCGTTGCCCAGCTGCTGGGCCTCCACGTCAAAGCCGTGCTTCTTTTCCACATAGATGCGAAAGACCACTGCGGTTTTTCCTTATCAGACTCGTGTGGCTCCCCTCGATGGGAGGGGAGCCACGATAAACGGTTGGTTACGGGTTACTTGACTTCGATGCCTTCGGACTTGGCCAGCTCGGCGAGGCGGGACTCGATCTCCTCATAGGCGGGGATGATCGAACCCAGACCGCGGCGGAACAGGTCCTTGTCCAGATGCTCGACCTTGCCGCTGTGATCCTTCTGATCCCACAGGCGGCAGGAATCCGGGGTGATCTCGTCGGCCAGCAGCAGCGTGCCGTCGGAGGTGCGGCCCATCTCGATCTTGAAGTCCACGAGCTTGACGTCGATCTTCGCGAAGATGTCGATCAGAGCCTCGTTGATGCGACGGGCGAGCGGAGCGATCTCGGCGAGATCCTCACGGGTGCACACGCCCAGGGCGACCAGATCGTCGTCGTTGACGAACGGATCGTGCAGATCATCGTTCTTGAGGAAGTACTCGAGCACCGGCTCCTTGAGCGGCAGGCCCTCCTCCACGCCAAGACGGGAGCAGAAGTGACCGGCGGCGGTGTTGCGCAGCACGATCTCCAGCGGGAACATGTCCATCTTGCGCACCAGCTGGGCGGTATCGTCCACGCGCTTGACGAGATGGCTGTCGATGCCGCGCTTCTTGAGCAGATCGAAGATGATGGTGGTGATCAGATTGTTCAGACGACCCTTGCCGGTGAAGTCCTCCTTCTTCTCACCATCGCCAGCCGTGGCCGTGTTCTTGTACTCGACCCAGAGCACCTCGGGATCATCGGTTGCGTACAGCTGCTTGGCCTTGCCCTCGTAGAGCTTTTCCAGTTTCTCCATCATTGCCTTTCTCACAACGGTATCTCACAGCGTTATCGGAGTGGAAACTTGGGGTGAATGATCGTTTTCACAGTATCAAGCGGCGGCTACAAAACCAAAGGAACACCGATGCCGCGCCACCGCCATGCGGCATCGGTCCCACAATGCGATCAGAGCAGCGGAACGTCGATCAGAACACGCCTCAGAACACGCCTCAGAACACGTCGATCGCGAGTGCGTCCGCCACACGTCCGGCCTTGGCCCGCGCGTCCTGCTCGGTATCGGCCACGGCGAGCGTCACGGCCATGCGTCGATGACCGTCAACGCCGGGCTTGGCGAAGATCCGCAGGTCGGTGTCGGGCTCGGCGAGCGCCTGTGCGATCGAACCGAACGTCACCTCGCCCTTGCCGGACACGACGATCGCATGGCTGGCACCCACCGTGGAGGGATCACGCAACGCCACGGATCGGGCGGACACGGGCACGCCGAGCACGGCGCGTGCATGCAGTGCGAATTCGCTGAGATTCTGCGAGATCATGGTGACCATGCCGGTGTCGTGCGGACGGGGGGAAACCTCGTTGAACAGCACGCGGCCGTCGACGAGCACGAACAGCTCCACGCCGTAGACGCCCCAGCCGGTCTCGCCGTTCCGGCGGGCGATGTCGACCAGTCCCTGCACCATGCGCACGGCGTAGTCGTCGGCCTTGATGCGCACATCCTCGGGAATGGGGGAACCCTGCCAGGATTCGCGGTAGTCGCCGTTCTCCTGACGCTGGCCGATCGGCGTGCACGCCACGATGCCCGACGAGGACGCGACGGTGAGCACGGTCAGCTCGTAGTCGAGCGGGACGAACGCCTCCACCACCACGCGGCTGACGGTGTGCTCCTTGGCGGTGCGGCCTTCGGTCTGTGCCACATGCCAGGCGTGGGCTACGTCCTCGGGCGCGCGCATCACGGACTGGCCGTGGCCGGACGAGCTCATCACCGGCTTGACCACGCAGGGGAATCCGACTGCGGCGGCACCGGCGGCCAGTTCCTCTTCGGAGTCGGCGAAACGATAGGGGGTGGTCGGCAGGTCGAGTTCCTCGGCTGCGAGACGGCGCAGGCGCTCGCGGTCCATGCAGATCTGGGCGATCTGGCAGCTGGGCACCACCTGCACGCCGTTGTCCGCGGCGCGGGAGAGTTCCGCGGTGGCGATGGCTTCGACCTCGGGGATGATGATGTCGGGCCTGACGTCGGCGATCAGTGCGTTGAGTTCGGTGGCGTTGGCCATGTCGAGCACACGGGATTCGTGGGCCACCTGCTGGGCGGGGGCGCCGGCGTACGAGTCGGCGGCGATCACGCGTGCGCCGAGACGCATGAGTTCGATGGTGATCTCCTTGCCCAGTTCGCCCGAGCCGAGCAGCAGCACGCGCGTGCATGGCGCGGATTCGCCGAGCGGGGAACCCAGAGGGCGGTTGGGGATTGCGGTTGGGGAGACGGATTCGGAGACGGGATTCGTATCGGTCATGACTCCATTGTGCAATGACCGGTCGAAGATGGCCGACGACCGTTTGATCGCGAACGAAAACGCCGACGGGGTCACGTGGACCGCCGTCGGCGAAAGGGTGAATAACGACTATCGGGAATCAGATGCCGAAGACTTCCTTGGCGACCTTCTCCAGGGTGTCGCCACCCAGCTCGGCGATGTCGTTCTTGGTGGCATTGATCTTGCCCAGAGCCTCGTCGGCCTGCTCGTAGGTCCAGTCCAGACCGGCTTCCTTGGCAACGGCCAGCACGTCATCCACGATAACGACGTTCTTGAGCTTCTCGACCAGTGTCTTCTCGTCCATGAGAACTCCTTTTTTCACATATTGTTCATCATGCCGTCCCTGCGATCGCGGCGGGCGTTGTCGTCGGACCGAGCTCACAAAACCGGCAATTCCTGTAGTAATCCTCTTTCCTCTGCTTGTAAAGTCGATGCCCACGTTTGTCTCGTGGTTTTCTGGTATTCCCGTCCAAGGGTTCTGGGTATATCCGGACTCGAGAAATGGGTTCCGGGTATACCCGTATCACGAGGACCTCGAATAACGGTCCTTCATGACATGGAAATACCCAGAGTCGGTTATATGGGCCGGTTCGACCCAGTGTCCGGATTCCGATCAGGACACGCGAATCGTGCCGAGCAGCGCGGCGTGGTCGGTGCCGTCCACCTTGACGTTCTTCAGATCCGATGCGACGAGCCCCTTGTCGAGCACGATGTGATCGATGGAGAACATCATGGGCAGATATGGCCGGTCACTCGGCCAGGAGAACGTGAATCCATGACCGGCCTGCCGCGCGGCGTCGGTGAACCGATCTCCGAGCATGTCGCGGAACGGCGCATGATCATAGGTGGCGTTGAAGTCGCCCATGATCACGTACGTGGTGTTGGACCGGCTGTCCAGCGCGCCGATCTCATCGATGCTGCGCTTCCATAGATTCCAGTAACGATTGACGGGGGAGGTGGTGTGCACGGACACGAATCGCAGTGCCTTCCCATTGGAAAGGCTCACCGTGCCGGCCGGCATGAACGATGCGCTGGAGTTGACCTCGTCCTTGACGGTATCGGCGAGCGGGGTCGCCGACCATACGCCGTTGCCGTACTTGCCGTCGGCTGACGCGGTCTTGGCATAGGGCAGATAGTCGGCGATGCCGGCCTTGTTCAGCTCGTCCACGAACGCCGCGGTGGTTTCCTGCAGGGCAAGCACCTGGACGTGTTCGTCCCGCACAAGACGCACGATCTGCCCGGCGTCGGCCCGGCCCTTGTAGACGTTGCAGGTCATCACGCGCAACATCGTCGCATTTCCCGACGACCCTGACGCCCCCGATGCGTCCGACGACGACGAGTTCGACGAGTTCGAGCCGACCACGCTGGAGAAGAACGGCCCCTGCCAGTACACCTGCGCACCCAGACACGCCACCATGAGCACGATGATGAGACGCCGTCGGCCGAGCAATGCGAACAGCAGCGCCAATGCGGCGGTGAGTGCGAACCAGGGCGTGGCGGCGACGATGTTCGGCACATAGGGGATGGTCGACATGCCGATTGGCAGCAGACGGGCCGCAGTGCCGACCGCCGTGACCGCGGCGAGGATCACGGCCAGTGCCGTGCAGAGTATCCTGCCCATCGCGCCTTTGTTCATCGATACGCCATCCTTCGGATTAGAGACATCGGATTGCCGGGTTGCCGTTCGTAGAGCTGCCGGTCCGGTTTCGTACCCGGACCCGCCTGCCGCATATCGCGTCACGCAGCGTCACGCGCGTCACACAGTGGTGGCATGGTGATGCATTGCAAAAGAGCCGAAGACCATAACCATGATCTTCGGCTCTTTCTCTGTGCCCGAGATGCGATTCGAACGCACGACACCCGCTTTAGGAGAGCGGTGCTCTATCCCCTGAGCTACCCGGGCAACGGCGTTCCACTATACCGTATGCAGGCGAAAACGCGAAATGAGCGCGGCGTCGGGCAGATCTCGCGGTGGGTGTCACGTTCGGTGTTTCGCGGTGTCGCGGCCGGTGTGGAAGGACGACGTTCTCCGCGGTTTTGTCGGTTGTGCTGATAGTGTTCTAATCAGTGGCGCATCTGACCAGACAAGGGAGGAACATGCGTAAGGAAACCCATAGGCCGGCTCTCGTGGACGTGACCGGTTCGGAGACCATTTTCTCGATCCTCGACGAGCGCGCGAACCGTGCCCCCGGCGACTCGCTGGTGGAGTACAAGAACGCCGACGGTTGGCAGTCGTTTTCCGCGGCCGAGTTCCGCGACGAGGTGATTGCCCTGGCCAAGGGGCTGATCGCCAAGGGCGTGATGAAGGGCGATGCCGTGTCGATCCTCTCGCACACGCGTTGGGAGTGGACGGCGCTCGATATGGCGATCATGTCGATCGGCGCGCTGACCATCCCCGTGTACGAGACCAACTCCGCGGCGCAGATCCGCACGATCTTCAACGACTCCCGCGTCACGCTCGCTTTCGCCGAGGACGACGGCCAGCGCGACAAGATCGACTCCGTACGTGACCAGTGCGCGTATCTTACGGACGTGTACGTCATCGATCTCGGCGCGATCGATACGATCAAGGAATTCGGCCGTGGCGTGAGCGACGACGAGTTCCGCGAGCGTGCGAACGACGTGACCGGTTCCGATCTGGCAACCATCGTGTACACGTCCGGTTCGACGGGCACGCCCAAGGGCATCGAACTGACGCATACCAATTTCTATTCCATCGTCGCCAACGGCAGTGAGACCATGGATGACGTGGTGATGAAGCCGGGCCGTCGCCTGCTGCTATTCCTTCCGCTGGCGCACGTGTTCGCCCGGTACATGCAGTTCGTCTGCTTCTACGGCAACGTGACGCTGGGATTGTCGAGCAATCTCAAGACGATTCTCGCGGACTTCAACGCGTTCAAGCCGACGTTCATCCTGGCGGTGCCGCGCATTTTCGAAAAGGTGTACAACGCGGCCAGTCAGAAGGCCGGTCAGGGCACGATGGGCCGCATGTTCGCCCGTTCCGCCGACGTGGCGCGCGAATGGTCTCGTGAGCAGCAGAAGGCGCTGGAGACTGGCGGTCGCATCCCGCTGTGGCTGAGCGTGAAGCATCTGGCGTACTCGAAGCTCGTCTACACCAAGATTCTCGCCGTGTTCGGCGGCAACGTGGAGTACGCGATCTCCGGCGGCGCCCCGCTCGATGCGTCGATCGCGCATTATTTCAACGGTCTGGGACTGCCCTTGCTGGAGGGGTATGGCATGACCGAGACCTGCGCCCCGGCGTGTGTGAATCCGACCGTCGGCTATAAGATCGGCACGATCGGTTTGCCGATGGCCGGCATGAGCTTCGGCGTGGACGACGACGGCGAGCTGTGCATCAAGGGCGACAGCGTGTGCGCGGGCTACCACAATCATCCCGAGATCACGACGCAGCAGATCGTGGACGGCTGGCTGCACACCGGCGATCTGGGCGACATCGACGCCGACGGGTTCATCAAGCTCACCGGACGCAAGAAGGATCTCATCATTACCGCGGGCGGCAAGAACGTGAGCCCCGGTGTTCTCGAGGCGTCGGTGATGAGCTCCCCGGTGGTGGCCCAGTGCGTGGTGATCGGCGACCGCAAGCCGTTCATCGCCGCGCTGATCACCATCGATCTGGCTGATGCGAACGCCTGGCTCAAGTCGCAGGGTGCCGAACAGGTGGCCGATCTTGATGAGGCCGCGCACAATCCGATCATTCACTCCGAGGTGGAGCGTGCGGTGGATGCGGCCAACGATCTGGTCTCCCGCGCCGAATCGATCCGCAAGTTCGTGATCCTGCCCGACGAGTTCACCGAGGAGAACGGCATGACCACGCCGTCGATGAAGGCCAAGCGCGCCGTGATCGTGGACCATTACCGCGATCTGATCGATAAGGTCATCTACGTTCCCCGCAAGAAGAGGTGAACGCAGGCGGCTCCCTGCATCAATCCTCGAGTTGTGATTGATACAGGGAGCCGTATTGCTTCATTACTTTTTATTACTTCGTCTTGCCCGCGCCGTACGCGTCCGGACCCGTGTACTGCGATGTCAGCAGCGCGTTCGTCACCTCATCGTAGAGGTTCTTGAATCCGGCGGGCGTACTCGCTGGCAGCACCACGGTCTTGCCGTTCGGCGACTCGGACAGCGAGCGCATCACGTCGAGATACTGGTTGAACATGACGATCTGGTTCACCTCGGCGATATCCATGCCCACATCCTGCAGACTCTTGATCTGGTCGACGATACCGTTGGCGATCTCACGACGGTAGTTCGCCTGGCCCTCACCCTGCAGACGCACCTTCTCGGCGTCGGCCTGAGCCTGCGTTTCGATGGCGATGCGTTGGGCCTCGGCACGCTGGCGCGTGGCCTCCTTCTCGCGCTGGGCCGCGTTGATCGAATCCATCGCCTGCTTGACCTGTCCGGACGGGTCGATCGCGGTGATCAGCGTCTTGACCACGGTGAAGCCGAACCGCTGCATCTCATTGCCTACCGTCTGCTGCACGTCAAGCGCCACATTGTCCTTGCGGGCGAACGCGTCATCCAGCGTCAGGGCTGGGATTGCGGAACGCAGCGCGTCCTCCATGTAGCTGCGCAGCTGTGCGGCCGGGTTCTGCAGCTCGTAGTAGGCCACGGCCACGTTCTTCGCATCCACGCGGAACTGAGTGGACGCCACCACGGTCACGAACACGTTGTCCAGCGTCTTGGTCTCCAGCTTCACGTCCAGCTGGCTCACGCGAAGGTTCATCTTCTGTGCGATCCGATCAATGATCGGGATCTTCACATGCAGACCTGCCGTGGACACGGTGTGGAACTTGCCCAGACGTTCGATTACATATGCGTTCTGCTGCGGCAC
>NZ_JEOG01000018.1:0-68075 GCF_006408715.1 Bifidobacterium sp. UTCIF-39
TTTCCGGACACGGCGGACACGGGTTTGGGTGTTTCCGGACTCGATGGACTCTGATCTGGGTGTTTCCGGACATGGGTCTGGGTATTCCCGGATGATAAGTCTGGGTCGAACCGGTATAGATAACCGGCTCTGGGTATTTCCGTATCACGAAGACCCTGTGTTGGGGGTGTTCATGATACGGAAATACCCAGAGCCGATTGTTGGAGTCCGGAAATACCCATAGCGCTAGGAGCGCGTCCCGCGACGAAGTTCTTCTTCGTCCCAACGGTCCTTGACATAGGGATTTCGAACCGACGCGGTGACACTACTCCGATCCCATTGATCGTTGTAGGTGTTAGGAGATGCGTTCTGGCGCGAGCTGCCTGACGAGCTGTTGGTAATGATCACGCTCGGAGAGCAGTAGGTCAACGAGATACCCGGGTTCGTCGGGGAAGTTCGTCAATGCGAGCGTATACAGGTTGTGATGCTGGTCAAGGATCAATGCAGGGATCGTATCGAGTCTGAGCAGCTCCTTGAACATAACGAGTCGATCGATACGCCCGTTGCCATCGGAGAACGGATGGGTGGATTCGAACATCCAATGCGCTTTGGCAATGGCATATGGATCATCCGTGAGACTCGCATACAGGCGGAAGACCTGTTCCATGGCGGCGGGTACGTCCTCAGGTAACGCGGTATGGATGCCGACAAGCTGACTGATGACATTGGGAAGGATCTTATAGCCGCCAACGTTCCTGTCGGGGTCGAGCTCCTGACGTGTACCGCGTTTGAGCATGGCATGCATCGTGCAGATCATGCCCCGGTTCACGGGTTCGTCAACGTGGTCAAGCATCCAGTCGAACACACGGAAGTGGTTGGTCGTCTCGATGACATCGTCCGCCTTGATCTCATTGTTCGCGTCAGATGGTAGCAATGCACCCGTATCGAAAAGTTGCGCGGTCTGTTCGGGCGAGAGCGTGGACCCTTCCATGTGATTCGAGTTGTATGAGAACAGGATCTGCGTGGTGGCGTAGAGGCCCCCGTCAACACGTTGTTCGCGTTCACGCTGTAGCCAAGTGACGAGCCTGACGGATTCCGGCATGCGACTTTCCTCCTTTGCATGCACATTCTATCCATGCGCCATGGCCATCAGTCTCGATGGGCATAGTTCCCATAGTCACCGTCGTCCAACGACCGCAGTCCAGTTGACGACGGGGTGTTCATGATACGGAAATACCCAGATCCTGTTTTGGAGTACGGGAAAACCGGAATAATCCGTCGATCACGCCTCTACGCTGCGGTAGCGGGCCTGACCGACGGTGATGTCGAAGGACTTGCCGGCCGGGGCAGTGTACTGAAGTTCGGTGATGCCGTTGCGCTCGCCGGTCACGAAACGCCAGTCGCGTCCGCCGCCGACGGCGAGGTCGAAATACTCGCGTCCATCGGCGTCAACGCCGGTTGTACGTTCCAGATCGAACAGGTCCGCCCAGTGCGCGGAAACCTCTGCCGGATCGGGCACTTCGAAGATCGCACGACGGGTGTTCACCTCGCCGATCGCATGACGATGCAGCAGACCGCTCTGCTCGTAGCGTTCCAGCTGCGTGGCCTCGTCCGCATTCCAGTCGATCACGAACGGGTAGCGCAGTCCGTGATCGTCACCCTGCAGCCAGAGCAGCTGCCAGCGGATCTCCTCGCCGTTGGCCGTGGTGCGGTTGCCCGGCACGATCTCGCCGAGTTCCACGCCCTTGGACCGCAGTCGTTCAGCGGCCGCCTCGATGCCGTGCACATGCAACGCGGGACGGTAGAAGCCCTCGAACTCGGGCAGGAGCTCGCCCGCCTCGTGGAAGATCTGACCGCGTGTCAGCGTTTCCGCCAACGCCTCGCTACGGCTGTACAGCGTCAGAAACTCGAGGTAGTTGTCGTTGAAGTAGGCGAGCGAGTTCTCGGTGCCGTGCCCCACGTGCTTGCCACCGTAGCTGGCGGTCAGTCCCTGTTCGGCGAACGCCTGCTCGGCCTGCTTGAGGTCGTTGACGAATTCGACCGTATGATCCCATGTGAATTGCTGTGCCATGATCGTTTACCCCTTTCCTTTCGGATTCCCTTCCGGTTCCTTTCGCCGCTTATCCGCGACGATCCTCCGCTACTTCGAGTTCGATCCCAGCGCGGTGGTGCGTTCCACCGCCGCGAGCACGGCCGACTGGATGGCCGCCGCGAACCCGGTCTTGTTGAGCGTGTACGCCTGCGTGATGCCCACGCCGCCAGGGGAGTTGTTGATGTTGAGCAGCACCTGCGGCAATACGTCCTTCTGCTTGAGGAATTCGGTGCCGCCGATCAGCGTGTCGAGTGCGATGGCCTTGGCGATGTCGCGCGGCAGTCCGGCGAGTACGCCGGCGTCCACGTAGGCGTCGATGAAGTGGTACACGATGTTCGGCGGATAGAAGCCGGTGATGATGTCGATCAGACGCTCCTCCACGTACAGCACCTTGCCGAACGTGGTGAGGAACGTGTCCACGTCATCCTTGTTGGCACCCTCACCCAGTGCGGCTCCGCTATAGCCGTAGTCGACGGTGGTCAGCGTGTTCGGAATGATACGTACCACACGCCAGTCCGCGCCCAGCACGGCCTGCAGCTTGGCGATGGTATATCCGGCCACGATCGATACGACGACGGTCTTCGCCGGATCGAATCGTTCGGAGATCGACTTGGCCACGCCGGCCACATCGTCCTGCGGGCGCACGGCGATTACCACGATGTCCGCATCCACACGGCTGGTTGGCGTGGCGGTTTCGGTGCCGTACATCCTGGCCAGATAATCACTGCGCTCGGAGGAGATCTCCTCCACGTAGATGTGATCCACCGGGTAGGCGTCGGCCTTGCGGCGCACCGCCTCGATGATCGCGGTCGGCATGTTGCCGCCGACGATGAAGTACAGTTTGGCTGCCAAAATCGGTCCCCTTACGCTTGCGGATGCCACACCCCGATAGTTTCAACGGTGATATCGAAGATCGACCGGATGCGGCAGTTCGAACATGTTGTGTCATTCCCTTCATACCCGAATGCGCGTCGATCCGACAGCATTTTCTGCGATCTGCCATATAAGCGTTTTCGATAGGGTCTGCAAAACCTATGGAAAACGTTCGCATCGATGAATGGCTATAAGAAAAGCCTGTAATCAACACGCCTTTCACGGCTTGCGCTGAAACATCAAGTGCGCTTTTCTTAAAACCATCCAATCGACCGGGAGCTGCAGACCTCGGATCGGAACGGATATTCTCTCGTTTCCAACACTCATGCCGTGAGCGGTTCGTCACGGCATGCCATCCCAAGAGAAGGACAACCATCATGACCGATCGTCGCGCAGTCTTCCATGACATCGTCAAGGGCACCGCAACCGTACCGTATCTGACCGCCGCCTGGCAGCATCTCGTCGGCCACGAGTACGGTGCCGAGGAGTTCGCCGCAGCCTACGTGGACTTCGTCAAGACTTGGGATTGGGACTGGGTGAAGATCAATCCTCGTGCCGTCTACTATTCCGAAGCGTGGGGCTCCACGTACGACCGGAATCGCTACGACGGTTTCGTCCTGCCGAAGAAGCTCACCAACGGTATCGACGTTCCGGACGACATCGAGAAGGTGACCCGACTTGATGTGCATGAAAGCGCCCCGTTCGCTGAGCACATCAAGGGTGCGACGCTGATCCGCGAACAGTTGCAGGATCGTGCCGTGCTGCAGACCGTGTTCTCGCCGCTGTCCGCCCTGCTGCAGATCGCCGACCTACCGCTCTACCCGGGCGATGAGTACGCCACGCCGAACACCACGGTCAAGGAGCTGATTCTCGACCAGCCCGAACGCGCCAAGAAGGCCCTGAACAACATCGCCCTGACGCTCGCCGACTACGCGACCGCGCTCGTCACACCGGCCGACCAGGGAGGCGCCGGCGTGGACGGCGTGTTCTACGCGGTCACCGGCACCGTGAGCGAAGGCTACTTCAGCAAGGCACAGTACGAGGAGTTCTCCAAGCCGTACGACCGGATCGTGATCGACGCCATCCGCAAGGCCAATCCCGACGCGGCCATCCTGCTGCACACCTGCCGCGCCGAATCCCACCCCGACTGGTTCGACGATCTCGGTGTGGACCTGATCCACTGGGATCAGTATCTGCCCGGCAACCCGAAGATCGACGCCGACCTCAAGGCCGTGCCAGTTGGCGGCGCCAACGTGCTGCTGTTCAACGTGGACGGCGATCCCGAGGCCGTGGAACGTGAGCTTGACGAAACCATCGCACTGCGCGACGGCAAGCCGTTCCTGCTCGCCCCCAGCTGTACGGTGTTCACGCCGGCGGGGGAGGATGCGCTCAAGGCGCTCGCGGCCCATCGTGCCGTCTGAGTCTGTCGTGCCATTTGAGTGCGCTACACCGTCTGACCCGATCGGCCATCCGCCGCGCTCATCCAAAACTCGTCACTCGTCAACATCATTCGTCAACACTGTTCAGGAGAGGAAGAATCATGAACATCTGGAAGAAAACACTGCGCAACGCGGCCGTGGCCGCCACCGTGGCCGCCACTCTGCTGGGCGTTTCCGCCTGCGGTCTGGGTGGTGACGCCGCATCGTCATCGTCGTCCGCCGACTCCGACACCGTGAACATCGGCGTGATCTATCCGAAGACCGGACAGTACGCCGAATATGGCAAGCTGTTCCAGCAGGGCTTCGATCTGGCCGTCGAGAAGGTGAACAAGGATGGCGGCGTCAAGGGCAAGAAGCTCGGTCTGAAGTACTACGACACCCAGTCCGATGCCAAGCAGGACGCCGCCGTGGCACCCAAGCTCGTGTCCGACAAGTCCATCATCGCCGTGGTCGGCGACTACACATCCCCGGCCTCGTCCGCCGCCAGCCCGATCTTCCAGCAGGCCGGACTGGTCCACTACGGATTCAACAACTCCGCACCCACGTTCACCGAGACCGGCGATCACGTGTGGACGCCGCAGATCGGCCAGGACATCTACCAGAAGGCGAACGCAGACATCGTGGCAAAGAAGGCCAAGAAGATCTCCGTGGTCTACATCGAGAACGACTGGGGCAAGCAGGCCTACCAGTACTTCAAGGAGGAGGCCGAGAAGAACGGCACCCAGATCGCCTACGAATCCTCCTACCTGCCCGACTCCACTGATCTGTCCCCGATCCTGATCCCCGCGCGTGACGCCAAGCCCGACGCCGTGGTCAACATCGGCTACGGTCCCGACGGTGCCCTGGTGGTCAACACCCTGCGCGACAAGCTCGGCTACACCGGTCCGTTCTTCGGCGGACAGGAGACCTCCGAGTTCCTCGACAACGCCGGCAAGAACGCCGAAGGCACCATCATCACCGGCAGCTTCTCCGCCACCGGCACCAAGGATGAGAAGGCCCAGCAGTTCGTCAAGGACTTCAACGCCAAGTACGGCAACAACCCGGGCAACTTCGAAGTCACCGCCTACCAGGCGATCATCGATCTCGCCTACGCGGCCAACAAGACCGAACCCACCCGCGAAGGCATCCAGAAGGCCCTGCAGACCGTGACCGACTTCCCGCTCTATCAGGGCAACGGCGGCACGTTCAAGTTCAACACGCAGACCCGTCGCGCCGACAACATCGACCCGATCCTGCTGATCGTCAAGGACGGCAAGTTCGTCCAGTACGACGGCGAGTGACCGAGTAGTCGAGTAGTCGAATAGTCGGGTAGCTGTGTAGTCGGGTATCCGGGTAGTCGAATAGTCAAGTGACCGTCTGCCCGACGCCCAACATCCATAACCACATGACGTGGCGGCTCCCCTCAGCCGGATATCCGGATCGGGAGCCGCCACGTTCCATCCCATTCCTCCTCACGCACAATACGTACAATCCCGTCACTCCAACCATCCCCTACGAGGATTGAAATCACATGTTTGATACCATATTCGCCGGTCTGATCCACGGCAGCGCGTACGCGCTCGTGGCGGTCGGCATGTCGCTGATCTTCGGCGTCACCAATGTCGCCAACTTCGCCCAGGGCTCCATTGTGGCGGTCGGCATGATGACCGCATGGTGGCTCGGCACCTCCCTCGGCTGGGGGATCGTTCCCACGGCCATCGCGGTGATCGTGGTCACCGGCCTGCTTGGCCTGATCATGAACGCGCTGGTCATCACCCCGCTTGAAGGTCGCAAGCCCATCGCCGCACTGCTCGCCACCATCGGCGTCGGCCAGATCCTCGACAACGGCCTGCAGATCATCTTCGGCACACAGACCCGACGATTCCCCGAACTGCTGCCCACCTATAACCTGCAGCTCGCCGGCGTGCGATTCGGCACGTCGGACGTAGTCATGATCATCTTCGCCATCCTGTCCATGCTCGGTCTGTGGGCGTTCCTCAAATACGGCAAGGCAGGCCAGGCCATCCGCGCCACCTCGCAGGATCCGCAGGCCGCCAGCCAGATGGGCATCCCCGTCAAGGCCATCCGCAACCTCTCCTTCGTCATCGGTGCCGTGCTCGCCGGTGTCTCCGGCATCTTCGTCGGCCTGTTCAACACCAACATCAACCCGATGAACGGCGGCACGATCGGCATGACCGCCTTCGTGGCGGCCACCATCGGCGGTCTCGGCTCCATCCCCGGTGCCGTGGTCGGCGGCCTGGCCCTCGGTCTCATCGAATCCGTGGGCATTTCGTTCCTCGGCGATGGTGCACACGATCTCATCACCTTCGGCGCACTGCTCATCATCCTCATCATCCGTCCGCAGGGACTGCTCGGCGGCGACGATGTGAAATCCGAACCGCTGACCGGCACATTCCTCGGCGGTGGGCGACCCATCGCCCTACCGTGGTGGGGCAATCTCGGCCTCGCCATCCTCGCGCTCGCCACGCCGTTCTTCTTCTCCGACTACCTGTCGGGTGTCGGCACGCAGATCGCCATCTACTCGATCGCCGCCGTGGGCCTGACGCTGATCTCCGGATCCGCAGGACAGACCATTCTCGGCATGGCCGGACCGTTCGCCGTGGGTGCGTACGCATCGGCCATCCTCTCCACCCGTCTCGACTGGCCGTTCCTCGCCGCGTTCCTGGTCGCCGGCGTGGTCGCCGCCATCGCCGCAAGCATCCTTACCTTCCCCGTGTGGAAGCTGTCCGGCCATTACGTGGCCATCGCCACCATCGGCGTGGGCGCGGTCATGGTCGCCATCATCCGCATCTGGGAGCCGCTGACCAAGGGTTCGCTCGGCATCCAGGGTATTCCGTTCCCCAAGATATTCGGCCAGTCCCTGTACACGCAGCAGATGCAATACCTGCTTGACGTGATCGTGCTGCTGCTGACCCTCGTCATCGTCAGTCGCATCCGTTCCTCGCACCTCGGCCGCGTATTCGAGGCCGTAGGCTCCGATCAGGAGGCATCCGAGGCGCTGAGCATCCGCACCGGTGCCTACAAGGCGCTCGCTTACGCGTTGGCCGCATTCTTCGCCGGACTCGCCGGATCGCTACTCGCCCACCAGTACACGTACATCGATCCGACCATCTTCAACTCGAACATGTCGATCCTGATCCTGACGATCATCGTGCTCGGCGGCATGAACTCGCCGCTCGGTGCCGTACTCGGCTCGATCGTGCTCATCGGCGGTCCAGAACTGCTGCGTGTGGCGTCCGACGCCCGCGTGCTGCTCTACGGTGTGCTGCTGGTCGTCATCATTCTGTTCCGTCCGCAGGGACTTTTCGCGCGCAAGGTTTGAGAGGCTAGATCATGACTTCGGTACACGATTCCGCAATTGACTCCGTTTCCGTCGTCCCGGACGGGCATGACGTTCCCGATGTGGTGATGAGCCCCGAGGAGCATCGCCGCAAGGTGCTCGAGGCTCCCGTGGTGCTGCGCGTGCGCGAGCTTGACAAGTCGTTCCGCGGCCTGCACGCCGTGAACAAGGTGTCGTTCGACCTGCACAAGGGCGAGGTGATCTCGATCATCGGCCCGAACGGATCGGGCAAGTCCACCACGATCAATCTGATCTCCGGATTCATCACACCCGACTCGGGCATCATCGACATCGATGACGATCCCGTGGCCGGGCTGCCCGCCACCGAGGTGTCCGAACGCGGCTTGTCGCGCACGTTCCAGAACGGTCGAGTGTTCGGCGGACTGACGGTGGATGAGAACATCAACCTTGGCTACCACAAGAAACTGCAGGCGCAGCGTCCGTTCAAGAACCTGCAGAAGTATCCGATCGTCCGCTGGATCCCGTTGCTTGCGGAGACCGGCGTGGCCCTGATTCACGGGCCGAAAACCGTCCGCGAGATCAAGGAGGTCGACGTGCGCGTCGGCCGCGAGATCGATCGGTTCCGCGAGCGCCTCGGTGATCGCCGCAACGATCTGACCTACACGCTGTCGTATGCGAACCGTCGTCGTACGGAGATCGCCCGCGCGCATATCTCCGAGCCGAAACTGCTGCTGCTGGATGAGCCTACGGCCGGCATGAACCAGTCGGAGACCGCGGAGGTGCTTGAGCAGCTGCAGCATCTCAAGGCGCAGGGTCATACGATTCTGCTGGTGGAGCACAAGATCGATCTGGTGACCGCACTGTCCGACCGTGTGCTGGCCATGGATGGCGGACGGATCATCGCGCAGGGTTCCCCTGATGAGGTACGTACCAATCCGCAGGTGGTCGAGGCGTATCTGGGCAAGCGCAAGGAGACGAATCAGACGCGCAGCCATGGTCAGGTGAACGTGCTCGCCATGCAGAACGCCATCGAACATGACGGCGTCGCCACAGTGAACGAACCGGAATCGTCTGGCGGTGCGGAATCGTCCGCGGCTGCCGATCCGTTTTCCGGCACGGAGACGCTGCTGTCGTTGGACAACATCAACGTGTTCTACGGGCAGGTGCATGCGTTGCAGGATGTGTCGATCACCATTCCCAAGGGTGCGATCGTCTCCCTGCTGGGTGGCAATGCGTCCGGCAAGTCCACCACCATGAAGACGATTCTTGGCATCAATCATCCGAAGAGCGGCACGATTCATTACGAGGGCGCTGACATCACGCATGAATCCACTCGTCGTCGTGTGGCGTCGGGCATCGCGTCCGTGCCGGAGGCGCGTCGCGTGTTCCCGCAGATGACCGTGCAGGAGAATCTGCTGTCCGGCGCGTACACGCGTACCGACAAGGCGGGTATCGCTGAGGATCTGGATTCCATGTACGAGCGGTTCCCGCGTCTGAAGGAGCGTCGCGGTCAGCAGGCGGGTACGATGTCCGGCGGCGAGCAGCAGATGCTGGCGTTCGCCCGCGCGCTGATGAGTCGACCGAAGATCATCTGCATGGATGAGCCGACCATGGGTCTGTCGCCCAAATTGGTGGAGGATGTGCTTGAGCAGATCGCGCGGTTGCGTGACGAGCTCGACTTGTCCGTGCTGATGGTTGAGCAGCAGGCCGAACTGGCGCTCACGATTGCCGATTACGGGTACGTGTTGCAGAATGGTCGTATTCGACTGCATGGCAAGGCGTCCGATCTGCTCGGTAATCCGCAGGTGCAGGAGGCCTATCTCGGCGGAGCCAAGAGCTAGGGGATCAGCGGATTCTGCGGACGGTCAGGCGGTCCGAATGCGGTGATCCGGACCGGATACGGTCCTGCAGTCCGACCGGATTCGGTTCTGATGGTGGTCCAAACGTAACAGTGCGAACGATGGTATCGTGTTCGCGCCGCCGCGTTTGGACCACTGTTGGTATGTGGCATTGCGATGTATTGCGATCGTTTGCGGAATCGGATTCGTTGGCCGGGCATTCAGAACGTCAGACGCATCTGATGCCACGGAACGCCGCCATGCGTGGACGAGGACAGCCCCTCATCCACGAAACCCAGACGCGCATAGAACGCGATCTTCCCGGTCTTGCACGTCAGCACCATCCCGCGACGTCCCTGGGCACGAGCCTCGTCGGCGGCGTGACGGATCACACGGGATGCGCAGCCACGACGTCGATACGCGGGGATCGTGTTCACACCGAAGATCATCTGCCATGCGCCATGATCGTCATGCAACGACGCATCCGCGTACATGCCGTCGGCAAGATCGGGTGTATCGGTCGTCATGCCGTTCACAAAACTCACCAGTCGGCCGTCCGCGGAATCCGCGCCGATATTCCCGTCGACGGTACCGTTACGGTCAAACAACAGCCAGAAATGATCGGGATATACCGCAAGACGATTGCGGATGTCCTCGCGGGTGGCGGCCTCCGCGGGTGGAAAGCATTCCGCCTCCACGCCGGCCAGCGCATCCAGGTCGGCCATCGTCGCGTGCCGGATGATCATACCGTCGGCGCGTTTCACATCGTTGTTGTACACAGCGTCGTTGTTCACGTCATTCATGTCATCCGAACCTACGCCGCTCCGCCGACTCATGACCCCACCGTTCGCGGCGCCCAATCGCACGCTTCATCATCCGCCTCCATTGGCGTGTTCGATACACGACGACATCCCCATCAGTTTTTTCTATACCCCGCTATCAAGCCCCCAACGCGCATGGCAGCACGACCACCCGTGCAACGGCATATAAATTTTCCCGAATATGACACGGTTGAAAGCCGTGCGCACATGCGCTTATGTAGAAACCACAACACTTTCCCGCACACCAGCGGACACGACGAAACGAACGACACCAATACACCAACCAGCACGGTGCCAACCGATCAGGCACCGCACCGACGAAGGGAGCGAACAATGGCACGATTCAGGACCCAGCTCGTACACGGAGTCACCGTCGACGACAACAACACCGGTGCGGTCAACCCGCCGATCTACAACTCGTCCACCTACACGTTCTCCTCCGTGGAGGACACCCCGCGCTGGGACTACGCGCGATCCGGCAACCCCACCCGTGAATTCCTCGAACGGCAGATCGCCCAGCTCGAACATGGCTGTCAAGGCTTCGCATTCTCCTCCGGACTGGCCGCCATCCACGCGGCGCTCGCCATCTTCAAGCCCGGCGATCACATCATCGTCGGCGACAACATCTACGGCGGCACCTACTCGCTCGTCAACGAACACTTCAACCGCTGGGGACTGAAATTCCATCCGGTCGACACCACCGATCTCAACGCCGTGACCGCCGTGTTCGACCAGATCGAAGCCGCCGGCGACCACGTCGAGGCGATCTACTTCGAAACGCTCACCAACCCGCTGCTCAAGGTCAACGACACCGCCGCGCTCGCCGAACTGGCACAGCGTCACGGCGCGCTCTCCATCGTGGACAACACGTTCCTCACCCCGTACCTGCAGCGTCCGCTCGATCTCGGCGTGGACATCGTGCTGCATTCGGCCACCAAGTACCTCGCCGGCCACTCCGATGTGAACGCCGGACTCGCCGTTGCGCGCACCCGAGACGTCGCCGAGCGCCTCTACTACTCACTCAACCGCATCGGCGGCATCCTCGCCCCCACGGAATGCGATTCGGTGCGCCGCGGCATCCAGACGCTGGCGCTGCGCATGGACCGTCAGCAGGAGAACACGCTGGCCATCGCCCGATTCCTGCAGAACCACCCGGCCGTCGCCACCGTGCACTATCCGGGACTGGCCGACTCGCCGTACTACCATCTGGCCCTGCGCGAGCTCCACGGCTGCGGTGGCGTGCTCTCGTTCGAGGTGAAGAAGGGTGTAAACCCGGCCGACGTGCTCAACAACCTGCACGTGTTCCGACTGGCCGTCAGCCTGGGCGCGGTGGAAAGCCTCGCGGAGTTCCCCGCACGCATGACCCACTTCGAAGTGCCGTGCGAGGAGCGGCTCAAGCTCGGCATCAGCGACGAGCTGATCCGCCTGGCCGTGGGCATCGAGGACGAATACGACCTCGTGGAGGATCTGCGCCAGGCGCTGGATCTCGCCGAACGCAACGCCGTACGCACCACGGAACGCAACCGCATCGCCGTGGACGCCGACTCGTTCCAGAAGGCGTTCGGACAGGACGGTCTGGAATCCGATGGCGTGCCGTCGGCGGCACGAAACGAGTCGGCTGCAACGGATGCCGACGTCTCGGCGGCGCAGTACTGATTCAACCAGTACGTGATACGCGCGATACACGCAATGCGAAGGGACACAAGGGGGTGGCATCGATACTAACCGATGCCGCCCTCTTCGTATTACTGGTATTACGTCACGCTGCTATTAGCCTGCGTTGCTGTCAGCCTGCGCTACT
Organism: Bifidobacterium sp. UTCIF-39; assembly: GCF_006408715.1. Classification (NCBI taxonomy): domain Bacteria; kingdom Bacillati; phylum Actinomycetota; class Actinomycetes; order Bifidobacteriales; family Bifidobacteriaceae; genus Bifidobacterium; species Bifidobacterium sp. UTCIF-39. The sequence continues at coordinate 12,145 of NZ_JEOG01000018.1, forward strand.
GTCAGCCATGCCTCGCGCTCACGACTCGGCAATGGCCTGCATGGCCACCGCGGCGATGTAGTTGACGGGCTGGCTGAAGTTCGGCTGGAACAGCAGATCCACATTGGCCAACTGATCGATCGTGAACCCGGCCTGAATGGCGATCGACACCGCGTTGGCCGCCTGCGCCACATCCGCCTGACGGGACAGGAACTGCGCGCCCTTGATTACGCGAGTCTCCGGATCCCACGTCAGCGTGCACGTCACCGGCGTGGTGGTGAGCATGAAGTCGGGGCGGAAGTCCTGCGTCAGCGTGGTGGACCGCGTGGTCACGCCACGCGCCTCGGCACCGCCCTGCGTCAGGCCGGTGGCGGCCATCGACAGATCGTACAGCTGCACCGCGCTCGTGGCCTGCGTGCCCATGTACTTCTGCGTCGGCTCCACAATGTTCGCGCCCACCAGCAGCGCCTGACGCACCGCGTTCGTGGCCAGCGGAATGTAATCGTACGTGCCGGTCGGATTGTAGAACACCGTGGCGGAGTCACCGGCCGCGAACACATCCTGCGACGGCTCTGATTCGCCGCTGATCGTCGCTCGCATGTACTCGTCGGTGGTGATCGCGCCATTCGGCAGCATGTCCAGCTGTCCGTCAAACAGGTTGGTGCGCGGCAGGAACCCGGCACCCATGATCGCGCAGTCCACCGTGAACTCGCCTTCACTGGTCATCACGGTCACGCCATTGCCGTCCGCGCCAAGACGGAACTCGGTGACCATATGACCCAGCGCGAGCGTCACGCCATGATCGGTGAACGCCTGCTCCACCACATCGCTGATCGGCTTGTCGAAGTTCTTCGCGAGCACACGATCCAGTCCGTCGATCAGCACCGTCTTCACGCCGATCTCACTGAACTGCTCGGCCAGCTCCGCGCCGATGTATCCGGCACCGATCACGGCCACGGACTTCGCGTTGCGTGCCATCTCCTTGATCGCCAGACCATGGCCCCAGTTCTTGCACAGCTTCACGCGGCCATCCTCCAGACCTTCGGCAAGGCCCGGGATCGGCGGAATGACCGGCTTGGACCCGGTGGTGACGACCAGCTTGTCGAACGCGAGCGTGGTCTGCTCGTCGGTTTCGAGATCCTTCGCCAGCAGCGTGCGGCCCTTCACATCCACATTGAGCACGTCGTGGCGCATGTGCATGCGCGCACCGAGCTTGCCCAGCGCCTCGGGGGAGGAGTAGAACATGCGCTGGGGGTCGGAGACGTGATCGCCCACCCACAGCGCGATGCCGCAGGACAGGAACGACAGCGTGTCGTTGCGTTCGTAGACGTGCACAGTCCAGTCGGGATGTGCCTGCAGGATCGACTGCGCGGCGAAGGTTCCGGCATGGGTGCAACCGACGATGGCTACCGTGGTCATGGCAAAACTCCTATGTTTTGTTGTGTGTGTACCAGAGACCACTATACGGGGGAATCGGGGATGCGCCGCGCGTGAAACGCCGTCGTTATGTTGCGTGCCTGCGTGCGCGCGTGCCCTATTCGGCCAGGAACTCGGCCACCACGGCGGCGTCCGCGTAGCCCTGACGGTACATGCGGTTGAGTCCCTCGTAGCTCTTGTGCAGCGTCGACAGGCCGAACAGATCGGTCGGTGCCAGGATCAGTACACGACCCTCGGCCTCGTACCGCTTGGCCAGCGCCACCTCCTCGTTGTACAGCGCATACCGGTTGAGCAGCCGTTCGGCCGACGCCGGGTAGGTGCGCTTGAGAATGGCGGCCGGTCCTTTGTCCTTGCGTTGTTCGCGCAGCACGTCCTTGGGGCGGGTGAGCACCACCACCAGTTTGTCGCAGCCGTCGTCGAACGCTTTCTGCACCGGAATGGGATCGGCGATGCCGCCGTCGAAGTAGGCCACGTCATCCACCACATACGGTTCGCACGCCACCGGTACCGCGCTCGACGCCTTGCAGATGTCGTAGTCGTCCTGACGGAAACGGCTTTTGGGGAAGTAATGCGGTTCGCCCGTCTCCGCCTCGCACGCCACCACCTGGAAATCCATCGGATTGTCGTGCGCGGTCTGATAGTCGAACGGATCCTCGCCGTCATGATTCGACAACGTGCCGTACACGTAGTCGAGATCCACGAAATTGCGATCCTTCATGAAGTTGTACGTGCTGGCGTATTCGCGGCGGAACGCGTAGGTCGTGTAGAAGCGGTAGCAGCGGTTCTTCTGCCTGGAGAGCAGACAGGACAGATTCGCGCTGCCCGCGGATACGCCGATCGCGGCGTCGAGATGAACGTCGTCCTCCAGCAGACGATCGACCACGCCAGCGCCGTAGATCGCTCGGAATCCGCCCCCGACATCGATGATTCCCGTTTTCATATGTGCCTCCCCATGGCTACGTCAGGACCTTTGTATTACGAGTTCCTTTTCGTTAAGAGTTCATTGTAGGCGCGAAGGGCGTCCTTATGGTTGCCGATACGCGATGGTTGCCGATACGCGCCGGTATGATCATCGGGTCATTCGCCAAGCAGTGAATGCGACAGCGTCATGACCCGCGGATCATGATCGGAGTTCGAGATCGCTACCGTACCCGTGTGCGATTCCTCGGCCAGTGCGCCCAACGATTCGAGAATGACCTCGAGATGGTTCACCGTGCCCGCATTGCCGTCGATGATGGCGGTGTCGTCCGGCAGCAGCTCGCGGAAGTAGTCGCGATAGAACACGAAGTGGGTGCAGCCGAGCACCACGCTGTCGATGCCGGCGAGATCGTAGCGGTCGAAGTATCCGTGCAACGTGTCCATCACCAGATCGTGGTCGGACAGTTGGCCGGATTCCACGATACGCACCAGATCGGGGCACGGCTGCTTGAAGATCTCATGATCGTCGTTGAACCGGCGGACCAGCCGTTCGAACTTGCGCTCCCTGAGCGTCAGCGGCGTCGCCGCCACGATGATGTGCTGCCGGACGCCATGACCGCGGTCGCAGGCCACCTTGAGGGCCGGTTCCATGCCGATGATCGGAATCGAATACCGTGCGCGCAAATCGTTAACCGCCGCCGACGTGGCCGTATTGCAAGCCACCACGATGGCCTTGACCCCCTGATCGATGAACCGGTCGCAGATGTCGAAGCAGAATCCTTTGATCTGCTCCGGTTCGCGGATGCCGTATGGCGCATGCGCACTGTCCCCGAAATACAGGACGGATTCGTTCGGCAGGTCCTGTCTGATCTGACGGACCACGGACAGTCCGCCAAGTCCGGAATCAAACACTCCGATGGGTGCGTTCGACGTCATGCTCCAACTCCTTTTCCGCTTCGCATGGTTCCGTTCCGCATATTCGTCGTGTGCGTCAGGCCGTGGTACGGATATTCATGCCACAGCCACACCATAGCGTAGTCCTCCGCGGTCGATTCGTCTGTTCGCTGACATACGCTAGGTGTCCATGAGCATTCCACAGATTGTTTACAAAGGACACGGCACCGGCAATGATTTCGTGATGTATGCCGATCCGGATGGCGAGTACGAGCCGACGGAGGATGAGATCCGGTTCCTGGATGATCGTCATTTCGGTGTGGGCGGCGACGGTCTGCTGCGTCTGACCCACCCCCGATACGTCTCCGATCTGAGTGCGGAGCAGGTGGCCGATCTTGAGGCAGCGGGCGCCGAATGGTTCATGGACTATCGCAACGCGGACGGTTCGCTGGCCGAGATGTGTGGCAACGGCACGCGCGCCACGGCCCTGTTCGCCCAGCGACTGGGCTACATGGATGCCCCCGGCGGCGAGCCGTTGCGGCTGGGAACGCGTGCCGGCGTGAAGGTGCTCACCTCGCTCGGCGAAGTCCCCGGATTGGGCCGCAACGTGTTCTGCATCGACATGGGCGCGTGGAAGGCGGGTGAGTCCCGTGCCTTCGTGGTGACGATTCCCGATCATGAGGGTGCCGCCCGGGGCACGTTCGTCGATATGGGCAATCCGCATGTGGTCGCCGTGCTTGAGGATCGGTCCGGTCGCGGTCTTGCCGATGATGCGACCCTGCCCGCCGTGGAGGATCTGGACCTCGCCCGTAAGCCCGTGGTCGATCCCGTTCTCGCCTCCGACCAGAATGCCGAATTCGTGCGCGTGGACGCCATCGACGAGGAATCGGGGACGGGCCGTGCCTTCATGCGCGTCAACGAACGCGGCGTGGGCGAGACGCTGTCCTGCGGTACGGGTCTGTGCGCCACGGCCGTGACGTTGCGTCAGCTCACCGGCATCGGCGATTGGACCATCACCGTGCGTGGCGGCACTCTGCGCGTGGCCGTGGATGATGCGCATGTGGAGCTCACCGGCGATGCCGCGATCGTGGGCAAGGTGGAACTGCTGTAATCACGACCGGCTGCGGCGGCTCGTTCGACGCAGCCGGTCGTATGATCAGTCGATCAGGCCGATCGCACCGCGTTCCACGATCTGCGCCACCACGTCGTCGCTGGTGACGTTCTCGCCCACGATGTTCGGCTTGCCCGAGGCTCCGTGCCAATCCGATCCGCCGGTGGTGAGCAGATGCAGGTCGGAAGCCAGACCCAGCAGACGCTGCTGTTGTTCGGGGGAGTTGTCGCGGTGGAACACTTCAAGTCCGTCAAGACCGACCGCCGCGAGATCGGCGATGTTCTGATCGGACAGGATGCGTTTGTTGCGCGATGTGGCCGCCGGATGGGCGATGACGCTCACGCCGCCGGCGTGCTTCACCGCTTCCACCACGCTCTTCGCGCTAGGCGAAACGATCGGCACGTAATACGGTCCGTTTTTGTTGATCGTCTTCGCGAACGCTTCGGAACGATTGGCGAAGAAGCCCATCGCCACCATGGCGTCGGCGATGTGCGGGCGTCCAATGGTGGTATGCTCGCCCTCCTTGACCTGGTTGACGACGTCGTCCCAGGTGATCGGGAAATCAGCGGACAGGTTCTCCACCATTTTCTTCATGCGGCGGATGCGGTTCGTCCGTGTCGTTTCAAACAGATCGCGTAGCACCTCATCGTCGGGGGAGTAGAGGAATCCAAGCATGTGTACGCAAATGCCGTCCATGTCGGCGGTGATTTCGGTGCCGCGCATGAGCGGAACGCCATGCTTGCGGCTGGCGGTGACGGCCTCATCCCATCCGGCCCAGGTATCGTGGTCGGCGATGCCCACGCCATGGAGACCTCGGCGCTTCGCCTCCAGGATCAGGGCTTCCGGGGTTTCCGTGCCGTCGGAGTATACGGTATGGCAGTGCAGGTCCCAACCGGGAGCGGATTCGTTAGCAGTCATATGACTATCGTAAGCTGAGTGCGGCATATACGTGTGCCGTATCGTCGGCAAAGGCATATGCGTGTCGTTTGTGATGGCAAAATACAAGGGGAACCATCGACATGGGTGAGAACGAATATCTTGGCGCGCCTCAGGGACGTCGCCATACGGCCGGATGGACGTATCTGATCATGCTGCTGGCATCCGCAGTGGCGCTCGTCGTTTCGTTCGTGTTGTCGGCGGAGACGTTGCAGCTCGCTCGTGACCCGGGAACCAAGCTCGATTGCGATCTCAACGCGGTGGTCTCCTGCTCCACCGTGGCGCAGAGCTGGCAGGCGGAGATCATCAAATTCAACGGATTGAGTTATCCGAATGCGTTCTTCGGCATCGCCGCCGAGGCGGTGTTCATCACCGTAGCCGTGATCGGTCTGGCACGCGTGATCGTACCGCGCTGGTTCGCCGTGTGCACGTGGCTGGGAGGTCTGGCCGCGTTGGCATATGCGTACTGGCTGTTCACGCAGTCCGTGTTCGTGATCCACGCGCTGTGCCCGTGGTGCCTGATACTCATGTTCTCCACCACGATCCAGTTCATGGCCTTGACGCATGCGAGCGTGGTGGTGCAGGATCTGCCGAGGCTGGATGGACGATTCGGATCGTTGCGTCGTGGCCTCGATACGTACTATCGTCTCAACGCCGATCTCATGGTCGACGTGGTGTGGGTGCTGGCTTTGGTCGCGATCATCGTGGTCAAGGAAGGACCCGCACTGTTCTGACGGTGGTAATGGTTCGGCTCGTGCTCCGATTTCTTGGATGGGAGCGGAGCGGAGAACGAGAAAACGGCTCCCTCGTGATGAGGAGAGCCGTTTTCCGTATGTGGCCGAGTTGCCCTGCTAGTTCAGAGCGCCGAAACCAACCGGATGAGAGGTTTCGGATCCGACGATGGCGTATCCGATGGCGCTGCCGGGGACGACGATGCGACGGCCCTTGGTGTCGGTCAGATCGACCACGGTGCCGTCTGCCACGGCCTTGCTGATCGCGTCGCTGACTTCGTCGGCCGACTTGTCGGTGGCGAAATTGACCGCGCGGGCCACGTTGCGGATGCCGATTTCAACGTCCATGTGATTCCTCCTTGGAATTGTGGATATGCGAACGTTTCGCTACTAGGGGATTCTAGCGAGCGGACTGCTGTTCTCCGGTCGAGCCGTCCGCATCTTCGCTCTGGGCGTCAGTCGAGGAGTCATCGTCAGACGCCGCGTTCACGCTGTCCTTGTCGATGAGCGAGACGTATCCTGCCGGGCGTTCCTGTTCCTTGTCGGACTTGGTATCGGTGGTCTGCCCGGTGGTCTCCTGTGAATCCGTTTCCGTTGCGGCACGATTGGTGTCCACAAGGTTGCCGTCATCGTCGAAGTCCTCGGGCCTGAGCTTGGGCAACGCCATGGTCTCCTCGTCATTGGACTGCGTGTTCGGCGGCTCCACGGGAATGGTGTTCGACTCCACGCGCTGTGGCGATGTGTGCGGCTGGAATCGAGCGCCGGCGGATTCGTTCGTCGCCGCATGTTCGTCGTCACGCCGCCAGCGGTCCGAGACCGGGGAAATAGCGGCGGGGGCGGGAGACATCTCGTCGGGGATCGTCTGATGAGGCTTGGTGGATTCGCTGACGCGACGGTCGTCATCACGATTGGTTCGACCGTCGTTGCGGCTGTCGCCATCATCAAGCAATGTGCCCACCGTAATCGTCGACGGATTGCGTCCATTCCGCCCCTTGGATGCGTTCGCCTTGGAGGTGCGTACGGAAAGTTGGTGTGCAAGCCGCTCCACATGGGCCTTGAATTCGAGGATCCTGTCGTTGTCGGCGCGGTCGAGGGCGCGGATGAATTCGCCCACCTGCTCCATCTGCAGCCAGAGACTGGCCCGAAGCATGATCAGATCATCCAGACGGGAGCCGATCAGACGCGCGTAGGCGGACAGTACGTTATTGCGGCGCTTGGAATCGAGCTTGTCGAAGATCCAGGCCAGATCACGGGCGGGATCGTTGACCTGCATGTCGCTCCAGCGGTAGATCGCGTTCAGTCCGGTGCTGGAGAAGATCATGTCGCCGTCGTCGAACCCACCGTGGACCGGGCAGGTACGGAAGGACCACAGGCCTTCGGTGGATACGATGCGCTCCCAGCTCGACGTGATCTCGTCCGGCACGTGACCGGCCTCCTTGAGCCGGGCGATCCACGCCACCAGCTGCTGACGGATCTGCGCGGCGGAATACACGGGATAGCCTTCCTTTTCAAGAAAGGCGGGGCGAAGACGGTGGATGGCGCCAATGGCGGTACCCACCGATACGCACTGGCTTTCGGTCAGCTGGCTAAGCGGCGTGGCGGCACCATCGTTGTGCATGGTGATCAGTACGGCGGTGGATCCTGTGGGGCCACGATCGTTCTCGCCGGGCTGGAACGCGACGGTGCGTTCCAGTGCGAAGCCGAGCCCCGCCGGCTCCTTGGCGCGGATCAACGCCGATGATGCCTTGGCGCGGGAGGTCAGCAGTTGTTTGCCGGTGTCGCTGCTGGACACGCTGACGTCGAATTCACGGCCTGCGGTATCGGTTACCACGGCGACGTCGATATCGTCCGGACCGGAGAGCAGGTACTGCTCGGATTCGCGCGTGCTGGCCACGGCGAGTTCGGGCATGGCTGCGGACGCCAGAGCCGCCAAGGTAAATACTGAACGTTTACTCACGTCTTCCACTCTAATGCACGATGGCGTTCAATTCGGTCAGGAAACCTGACAGAATGGGACGTGTGAACACGAATGGCGAGAAAATCCTCGAAGGGCTTGATGAGGCCCAACTGGCCGCGGCGACGAGCATCGAAGGGCCCGTGCGCATCATCGCGGGTGCGGGCGCCGGCAAGACACGCACCATCACCCGACGCATCGCCTACGCATGCGCGACGGACCAATGGGATCCGATGCGTACGCTCGCCGTCACGTTCTCCGTCAAGGCGGCCACCGAAATGCGCTCCCGACTTGCCGCGCTCGGCGTGCCCATGGTGAAGGCCGCCACGTTTCACTCGGCCGCACTTCATCAGCTCAGGCGCGTCTGGCCCGATCTGAGCGACGCATACTTCCCGTCGATCGTCACGGATCCCAGACAGCTGGCCACGATCGCGCTGACACGGGTGAGCGGACAGGCCGAACCCGACGCCGCCACGGTTCGCGCCCTGCTCGCCGAAATCAACTGGACCAAGGTGTCGCTGATCGCGCCGCAGGATTATGCGCGCGTGTGCGCCGCCACGCATCGGCAGCCGCCGGCCGGGCTCGAACCGGATGCCATGGCCGACGTGATCGAGGCCTACGAGCGGGAGAAGACCGGTCGCAATCAGATGGATTTCAACGACATCCTGCTCATGACCTGTCATGTTCTCGAACGGTTCGACCCGGAGGCGTCCTCGATTCGCTCACGGATCCGTTGGATCACCGTGGACGAGTATCAAGACGTATCCCCGTTGCAGCATCGTCTGCTGAATCTGTGGATGCGCGGGCGTGATTCGTTGTGCGTGGTGGGTGATCCCGCACAGACCATCTATTCGTTCGCCGGAGCCACCAGTCACTATCTGCTGCATTTTGCACAGGAGTGGCGCAGACCGTGCACCGACGTCCGGCTGGATACCGATTACCGGTCCACGCCGCAGATCGTCAATTATGCGAATCGCGTACTGTCCGCCTCTCCGCAGGCCCGCGACTATCTGGTGCTTCATTCCGGCCGTGACACCGGCCGACGCATGATGGTCACCGCGTATGACAATGACGAGAAAGAGGCGACCAGCGTCGCCCGACGGATCGCCGCGCTGATCGACAGGGGAGTGAGTCCCAATGATGTGGCCGTGCTCATGCGCATCAACGCGCAGGGGCCGCTGATCCGTACCGCGCTCGGCAAGCTCGGCATTCATTCGCGCATCCGTGCCGAGTATGCGCAGACCGAGGCCACGCTGATCGATTCGTCATCCGCCGCCGCGCAGGCAGCCGCCGATGATCTGACGGCGCGTCGGGCCGGTCAGGTGAGCATATCCACGATCCACGCGTCCAAGGGTCTGGAATGGAAGCACGTGTTCATCATCGGATGCTCGGAGGGACTGATGCCGTTTGGTTCGCCGTCCGCCGGTCCGCTGCTCGAGGAGGAGCGCCGACTGTTCTATGTGGCGGTGACCCGCGGCGAGGACACCGTCGACGTGTCCTTCGCCTACGGCAAGGAGGCCGCCAGCGGGCAGCGGCGTACACCAAGCCGGTTCCTACGATAGCCTTCCCGAGTCTTCCCGCGATAGGCGGGAAAGGCGAATATGGCGATGGGCTGGTGTTCCGCGACAATGGCGGAACACCAGCCCATTCTGGTGAGATGATATCCGGTGATATTGATCGTCGTTTTCGAATGCCAATGCCGGAATACGGTCACGACCGCCTGTGCTGACTACTTGTCGTTGTCGGACGGATCGTCATTGGCGCTGGGGGCGTTGTCGTCAGGATCGCCGTCGTCTTTGCCGCTGTCCTCGTCAAGCAGCTTGCTCAGCTCGGCATCCCAATCGATCTTCGTATCGGAACCGCCAGCGGTCGTGCCGGTATCATCGGAACCATTGCCGGACTCGGCAGCGTCCGTTGCGGGCTTGTCGACGAGCGCGGGAAGCAAGTCGGGGTGACTCCACTTGCCATCGCGTCCCTCGGAACCTTCGGCGAACGTGATCGACTCCCAGACATCGGCCGCTTCGCGCAGACGCTTGGGACGCAGCTTGAGTCCCAGCAGCGATTCGAAGGTCAGCTCGGCGGGTCCGCCCACCGCGCGCTCGCGGCGCATCATCTCGCGCAGCTGTTCGATATGCGGGATGTGCGCCATGCCGGCGCGCCATACCACGCAATCCACCCAGCCGTCCACCAGGGCGAGCAGACGCTCCAATCCTGCCAAGGCCTCCTGTTGCTCCGGGGTGTCGGACAGACCGACCTTGGTCAGATTCACCGCTCCGGCGATCGACTCGGGATTCATCGTCTCCGCCTCACGCAGCTGTTCCTCCATGGCATCCAGATCGATGGAGATGCCGCGCGCGTACTTGCCGATCAGCGCCTCGAAGCGCGGCATGAGCCAGTGCACGGAGGCGAACAGACGGGCATGGGCCACCTCATGCAGCGCGAGGAAGCTCATCACCTCGTTGCGGTCGATCTCCAGCTCCTTGGCATATGCCGTGATGTTCTCGGGAATCAGCGCCCCGGCGGGATTCTTCAGCAAGGCGATGCCCTGATCGAAGCTGCCATGCACTTCGGTGGACAGGTTGCCGGCGGCACCGCCCAGCTGCATGGCGAACGACGTGTTGCCCAGCAGCTTCATCAGCGTGGACGGGTCCTTGAGATCATCGGGGATCGGAATCGGCACCGGACCGGCGAACATGCCGGAGATCTCGCCGTTCAGCGCACCGCCCAGTCGTTCGGTGAGTACGGCGGCGAGCGCGTCGTTCATGGATTCCGCAACCGGGGCGGCGAACGACGCCCATGACGGCAGTGTCTTCTCCACCCATTCGCTTCGGGTGAGCACGTCGGGCTGCCCCTTGACCGGGTCGAATTCGATCACGGAGTCCAGCCACAGGTTCGCCTCGCTGAGTGCGCGGCGGGCTGCGGCGCCGTCCTCGGCGCTGACCATGGTCTGCGATCCGGCGTCGCGGGTCTTGTTCAGGGCGATGGATTGGGCGAGCTTGACGTTGATGGGTCCCTCCTCCATCGTGCGGTGCACGTCCCCCACGGAGTTGAGACCACCGGCGGTGAGCGCCTCGGCCAGGGAGCGTACCTCGGACGGCTTGGGCAGGCCTTCCACGCCCTGACTCATGATCTGCTCACGAATCGAATCCGGCAGTGACGAGAACTGCTTCCATGCCATCTCTCCCTGAATCGGGCCGAAGGCCTCGATAAGCCACTGATGCAATTCGTTGTCTTCCATACCTTCACCATCATTCGCATGGCGCGTGATGTGCGCCGGGGCCATTATCGTCAAGACAGCCCGGGTACCCTAGGCATTCGGGAAGTCTTTTCATCCATAGTATTGGAGGTATGCCGAACATGCACTTCAGACACGGCAAGTTCACGCTAAGCACCATGGTGAAGCGTGCTGCGTCGTATGTTGGCCTCGAATGGCGTGGACTGCGGTATCACCTGGGGCTGGTCGGTGCCCTGCTGTGCATCGTCATGCTGTGCATGCCCAGCGCGTTCGTGACCGAAGGTCCCGGCCCCACGCGTGATGTGCTTGGCACGGTCACGGTGGAGAACGGCAAGGCCGAGCAGATGATCGTGGTTTCGGGTGCCAAGACGTATAAGGACTCGGGAAAGCTGCTGCTGACCACGGTCAACAGCTACGGCGTGAACTCCCCGGCCGTCAATGCGCAGGTGTTGGTCGCATGGTTCAATCCCCAGGCCGGAGTATTGCCCCGTGAGGCGGTGATCCCGCCGGGACAGAGCGTCAAGGAGTACACGGACAACGCGAAGCAGGAGATGACCGGCGCGCAGGATTCGGCCTCGTCGCAGGCGCTCGCGTTCCTGTCGTCTCAAGGAATGGACACCTCAAATGTGAAGGTTTCCATGAACGTCGACGAGATCGGTGGCCCTTCGGCGGGACTCATGTACACGCTCGGCGCGATCGACAAACTGACGGAGGCGGACGAGACAGGTGGGGCGACGATCGCCGGCACGGGCACCATTGACGACAAGGGCAAGGTCGGTCCCATCGGCGGCATCCGACTGAAGATGATCGGCGCCAAACGCGACGGTGCCACGTGGTTCCTCGCCCCGAAGGACAACTGCGATGAGGTGGTCGGCCACGTGCCCGACGGCATTCGCGACGTACGTGTCGACACGCTTGCGGATGCGTACGAGGCGCTGGTGAAGATCGGTCAGGGCAAGGGGGATACCCTTCCGCATTGCACGGTCGGATGATCATGGTCGACAACCCCGTTCGTGTCGTGCCGATTCGTTACCGCATTGTTCGTCGTATGTTGCTATGCTGTTCTCGTGGTTGAAACTACTAGGCAAGAGGCTGACGTATTTGGGTTCCATTCCGGCGATATCGTCCAGGAGTGGCTATGGGATGACGACGTTGACGACTCCGTGCGTGAAAGCATCGAATCCGTCGCCGGCGAGGATTTGGTCGACGAGGATTATGATTCCCCTGTCGACGGTGTGATCCTGTGGTGGCGTGACGGCGATGACGAGGATGCGCTGTCCGATACGATCATGGATGCAGTGGATGTGCTGAACGAGGGTGGCCCCTTCTGGGTGCTCACTCCGAAGCCCGGCCGTGAGGGAGCCGCTGCCGCCACCACCATTGAGAACGCCGCAAAGACCTCCGGCATGAACGCCGCCACTCCGCAGACGCTGAATTCCGATTGGAACGCCGTTCGTCTGCGTGCCTTCGGCAAGGGACGACAGTAGTCCCCAATACCACGTAACACGTGGAAAACATCCCCGTCGGACATGCGAGCGTGGACAATGTTCGGTTTTGTCCGGCGGGATGGTATTCTTTTAAGGCATGCCGCGCCGAAGTGCGTGGATGCCTGATCGGGTGATTAGCTCAGTTGGTTAGAGCGCCACCTTTACACGGTGGATGTCGGGGGTTCGAGTCCCTCATCACCCACGATTGAACCGTTGAGAATTCAACGGTTCTTTGTGTTTTCGGGCGTTTTCCCTACGGTTTTGCCGGCAACGCCCGTCGCAATTGACCGCGCAGTCACGTAAGGTGGCTTATAGTCAAACCGGATGATCATGCGGCCAAGGAGGTCGATACTATGGCACGGAAGCCCGCGGCAGAGCGCAATAGCGCGACGATCGCTCGCGCAGGCAAGCGTAAGTGGGGCTATGACGTCGGGCAGGTGGATGCATTTCTGGAACGCGCCCACACCCTGTATGAGGACGACGAGCCGAAGATGAGCCAGGAAGACATCCAGAACGTGTCGTTCGCCTTGGAAAAGGACGGCTATGTGATCTCCCAGGTCGACGCGGCGCTCAACCGTCTGGAAAAGGCCGTGGTCGACAAGCAGACCCAATGGGATGTGACCCACTTCGGTCGCGTGGCATGGAGGGCCGCCACGGAACAGCTGGCACACAGCCTCTACGGTCGTGCCGACCGTCCGGAGAAGGACCGATTCGAGCCCGGTGCATCCCGTCATCCCTCCTACGATCGCAAGCAGGTCGATCGTCTGGTCAATCAGGTGATCGGCAAGATCAGGCGTGAACTCGGGGAATCCGAGGAACACGAAAGCGACGCCGTGCGCAAGCTCGATGCCGAACTGACGTCCACCCGCGTGTCCAACATCATCTTCACCCAGCGCATCGGCAAGCGTGGATACAGCGAACGTCAGGTCGACGCCTATCTGAATCGTGCGATTCAGGTGCTGGCGAGGCTCGAATCATTCTCCCGTCTGGAAGGCGCGCTGTTCCAATCGAGTGGTGCATCGCTGCCGGCTTCCCAGCCCGTTGCAACCGAACCCGTTGCAACCCCAGCACAGCCTGCGCCAGCATTCCCGGTGTCTTCGGCACCTGTGGCCCCGGTGACCCCGTCCGGACCGGAACCGCTTACCGTGGCCGCATCCGCCGCATCTCCGATCATCACCCCGGCGACTCCGGCACCTGTTGCCGCGACCCCCGTGGCACCCGTTGTGGACGAGGCGCGCGAGGAACAGCAGCGCAAGCGCGACGATTCGTTCACCAACCTGCGTGAGGCGGAAACCGAGATCTTCAGCGGTCTGGCCGACACCGCACCCGCGGCGGACACGCCTGCCGCAGCGGTTGCCGGATCCCTCAACGGACTGATGAATTCCGCAGTGGAAAATGCTGCAGTGGGAAGCCAGACGCCGGTACAGGCCCCCACATCGACGCCGTTGTTCCCCACGAACGCGCAGTACGCAACCGCGTCGGTCAACGAAACGCCGACCACTGCGATTCCGCGTCCGGTCGAACCGGCCGCATCACAGTTCACTTTCGACGGAACGGCATCCACGCCGCCGTTCTTCCACGCGCAGACGCAGCCCCAGCCGGTTTCGGCATCGGAACAGTACGCCGCCCCGGCCCCCGTAACGGCTGCACCGGTCCAGCCCGTGCAATCCGCACCCGCCGCATACACCGCGCCGGCATATCCGACATATGATGCCACACCCGTATCGGAGTCCGGAGAGACCCATCACGGACGGCATACCAGCTATCTGCCCATCGAATCCGGCGTCGTCGGAACCGCGCCCGTCGAATCGACATTCACGCCGCATACGCCTTCGGTGTCGACTCCGGCCGCGGCAACGGCATCGACGCAGACCCCGGCGGCGGCATCGAACCCTGCGTCCACCGGAACGTCCGCCGATTCAACGAACGCCGCATCCGCACCCGACGACTACTTCTCCACCCTGCTCGACACAAGCTCGATCCCGGCGGTGGACTTCCATATTCCGAACCTGACCTTCCCCTCGCCGGACGACGACAAGGAAACGCGATAGGACGTGTCTGACAGGAGTGCACAGATCATGACACCAACAACCGATTTCCCCGATCCGACCCTGCCGAACGAGAACGACGATTGGCATCGCACCGTCGCCATCCTCGGCTCCACAGGTTCCATCGGCACCCAAGGACTCGACGTCATCGCACGGCATCCCGAACGATTCGACGTCGTGGCGCTTGCCGCCGGCGGTGCCCATGTGGAGCTGCTGGCCCGTCAGGCCGTGCAGTTCCACGTCCGTCACGTGGCCGTGCACGACGAATCCGCACTGCCCGCCCTTCGCGAGGCGCTCGCCCGAGAAGGGGCAAGCGGGGTCGAAACGACTGCGGGACATCAGGCGGTCATCGATATCGCCGGCATCGGCGCGGACGTGGTGCTCAACGGCATCACCGGATCGATCGGTCTTGAACCGTCCATCGCCGCACTGCAGGCCGGATCGCAGCTCGCCCTCGCGAACAAGGAATCCGTGGTTGCCGGCGGCCATCTGCTGTTCGACGCGCAGATCCGTGCCAAGCAGATCAATCCCGTCGACTCTGAGCACTCCGCCATCTGGCAGTCGTTGCGCTCGGGCACGCACGGCGAGGTGGAACGACTCGTCGTCACCGCATCCGGCGGTCCGTTCCGCGGCAAGCACCGCAGCGAACTGACCGACGTCACTCCGGAACAGGCATTGCATCACCCCACGTGGAACATGGGACCGGTCGTCACCATCAACTCCTCCACGCTGATGAACAAGGGACTTGAGGTTATCGAGGCGAGCCGACTGTTCGATGTGCCACCGGACCGCATCAGTGTGACCGTGCACCCGCAGTCCATCGTGCACTCCATGGTGGAGTTCCGCGACGGTGCCACGATCAGCCAGGCGTCGCCGCCCGACATGCGTCTGCCCATCGCGCTCGGCCTGTCCGCGCCGTACCGTCTGGGCGATATCGCCAAACCGTGTGACTGGACGCAGGCCGCCCAGTGGACGTTCGAGCCGCTGGACGACGAGACCTTCCCCGCGGTGAGCCTCGCCCGGCATTGCCTGTCCGCGTCGGAGAAGCACACGGCCGTTCTCAACGCGGCCAACGAGCAGGCCGTTCACGCGTTCCTCAACCATCGACTGCCCTACCTCGGCATCGTCGACACCGTTCGCGAGGTGCTCGACGAGATGGACGCCGAATTGAGGAGTGCACCCCTGTTCGAGTCCGTGGAGGAAATGAGCCGACTCGAGGAAACCGCCCGCCGACTGGCCGATCATCTGATAGACAACAACCGTGACTGACGTGACTGAAACGAATACGACCGTAACCGTGAACGAACAGAACACCACGACCGCGGACGGTGCCAAGCCGTTCCGCAAGACGGGGGAGCCGTCCATCGCCGAATCCCCCCTGCACCCGAGGCGCAAGTCCCGTCGCATCATGGTGGGCCCCGTGCCCGTTGGCGGCGGCGCACCCATCAGCGTGCAGTCGATGACGAACACCGTGACCGCGAACGTGAACGACACGCTCCGCCAGATCGGCGAGCTTGCCCAGGCCGGCTGCGACATCGTCCGTGTGGCAGTGCCGAGCCAGGACGACGCCGACGCGCTGCCGTCGATCGTCGCCAAGTCGCCGATCCCCGTGATCGCCGACATCCACTTCCAGTCGAAGTACGTGTTCCAGGCCATCGACGCCGGTTGTGCGGCGGTACGCGTGAACCCGGGTAACATCCGCAAGTTCGATCAGGTGGGTCCCGACATCTGCAAGGCGGCCACCGACGCCGGCATCAGCCTGCGCATCGGCGTGAACGCTGGCTCGCTCGACAAGCAGCTGTACGCCAAGTACGGTGGCCCCACCCCCGAGGCTCTGGTCGCGTCCGCGCTCAAGGAGGCGCGACTGTTCGAGGACGTCGGATTCCACGACTTCAAGATCTCCGTGAAGCACCACGACGTGATCACCATGGTGCAGACCTACCGTCTGCTCGCATCCAAGGGCGACTGGCCGCTGCACCTCGGCGTCACTGAGGCGGGCCCGGCATGGCAGGGCACCATCAAGTCGTGCCTCGCGTTCGGTGCGCTGCTGGCCGAGGGCATCGGCGACACCATCCGCGTGTCCCTGTCCGCCCCGCCCGTGGAAGAGGTCAAGGTCGGTTGCAAGCTGCTCGAATACATGGGCCTGCGCGCACGTCACTTCGACATCATCTCCTGCCCGAGCTGCGGCCGTGCGCAGGTGGATGTGATCCAGCTGGCCAACGCCGTCACCGACGGACTCAAGGGCATCACCGCCCCGATCCGCGTGGCCGTGATGGGCTGCATCGTCAACGGTCCGGGCGAGGCGCGCGAAGCCGACCTCGGCGTGGCATCCGGCAACGGCAAGGGACAGATCTTCATCAAGGGCAAGGTCATCGAGACCGTGCCCGAGGATCGTATCGTCGACACCCTGCTCGACAAGGCCCACGAGATCGCCGAACGGATGAAGGACCAGGCCGAATCCGAAGGTCGTACGCTCGACGGCACCGAACCCGTCGTCGTGCCCATCACCTCCGACGGCAAGCACCACAACGCCTGACGGGCGATCGCCGCGGACGATTACTGACTGCGGACGGTGGCAACTATAAAAATGCCGTTTCCGTACGATACGTTGCGTGTCCGAGGCCGGACAATACGCCATACCGGCCGTCATACCGGGTACCGTTGAATTATCCGGTGAGTTGGCGGAAGGAACGGCATGGACGATATGACCGATATGGCGTTGACGTTTGATGACATCAAGCAGGGCGTTGCCATTGCCGGTATCATGCCGGATCAATCGGTTACGGTGGTGGCCGCCATGCCCCTAGGAGACGATGCCATCAACTTGTTCTACACCACGGCCGATGGCGGTACCGGCAGCGAGATCATCGATTCCGCTGCAACCACATGCTCGTTCAACGAGCAATGGTACAGATACTGGGATTGAGGACGAGAATTGATCAGTAAATATCAGAGATGACGGGATTATTCCGGTAATACTCCGCTATGGAGCTTTTGCTGATTATGGTGCTACTTGTAGCAGTACCGGACAGTCCGTTACGGGCGTCCTTCCACGGCGATTCCCTGTGGGTTCGAGCGCTGAGCTGATTGCCAGTCAGGTTCGACAGTGATTGACAAACGGAGTCCACGATGGCACGTTCGCTGTCGTTCAATACGCCAATATCGCCGTTCAGCTCACCATCGCGTATCAGAAACTTCCCCCGGTGTTGCGCATACAGGGGGCTGCATACGGGCCCGCCACGCCATGCCTGAAAGTCCTCGTCAAAAAGAGGACGACCATGGCGGGACAATGATTCCGCTTGTGAATAGAATGCCAGTTTTTGCAATTTCATAGTGGTCATCGGCCCATATTCGCTAAGAATGTAGGCGGCTACGTCCACGATTCCTGCCATGATTATCCTCCTTTCCGGGGTTATATTGTAGAACATGAGTTCAGACAACGTCGTGCCTTTCATCAGCCGAAGCCGTGCCAATACTGCTGGCAAGATCCTTCGTGCCGATCAGGGGCAGGACGGTGCGGAGTATGTTCAGGCTAGAGAAATCGCTCAGCGGTGGCGAGCCCAGCATATTGATCCGACTCAGCAATGCTTCAAACAGGTGTTGGAATGTTCAAAGCGGATACCGCAATCCGTGGCGACTTACCGACTGAAGCGTATGATTTCCATCATTCGTAAGCTTCAGCGTCCGAATGCCCATTTCAAACTCGGCGAGCTTGACGATATTGGCGGATGCCGGCTGATCGTGGAAACGAACGAAGAAGTCAATGAAGCTGCCGACTGGCTTATTTCGCGATTGTCGTTAAAGAATGGATCGGGCGACAAGGATTACATTGCTCATCCGCAACGTAGTGGATATCGTTCCCGGCATCTCCTCTGCAAGGCCGAAGCCGGTTCCGCTTCGTATCATGTGGAAGTGCAGATTCGTACGAGACTGCAGCATTATTGGTCCACGGCAGTGGAGACGGTTGGGGAGATTTACGGAACCGAGTACAAAAGTCCCACGGTAAGTGCTGCGGCGCAAGGCGCTGATAAGGAACGGCTAATATTTTTCAAGATAGTCTCCAGCCTGTTCGCGTTGGAGGAACACACTCCGCAGATACCGGATTTTGAGGGTGATCAGGCATCGTTGGTTCGTCAGCTCAAGGAGCTTTCCTGTACTGACCGGTTGCTGGCCGATCTAGAAGCGTCTGTTGACAGTGTTTTCAGCGCAGACGTGCCAGAAAACACTGGTGAATTGTTTCTCATGAAGTTTTCCCGAGAGGACCAGTACCTTGATGTCGATGCGTTTCCTATGAGTGAATTAAGCGAAGCGCTTCGACAATATGACGGCATGGAATGTTCCATGAACGATGCCCTTGGAACAGGAGAATATCCTGCAATGGATGTCGTGTACGACAATATCGTATTGGCATATGCCCATGATGCTGAGCAACTTGCCGTTGCGTATCCGAACTATTCGACGAATGTGCAGCACTTTCTCGAAAAAGTGGACTCGTATCTGTAACCGCTGACAGGCGGGTTCTTTTCATTACGCCCCTACACATGCGACAAATCCTCCAAAAACGTGCACAGATGCCTGTTCGAGGGGTGGGTGCGGGAGAGCAGAGACGCGCCGACCTCCGGTCATCGGAGGCGCGGGCGCGCGCTGCATGTGTCGTCGTGCGCCCATGCCTCCGACATGCGTCTTCGGACTGGGCGTATAGAATGCGTGTCGTGCTGAAACGTCGGAAAACACGAGTGCCGCAGCCCGGCGAATGGGGCTGGGTCAAACGCATGAAGGTCAGCGTGCCCATCTTCATCATCCTGATGGGCATACTGATCTTCGTGTCCCATGCCACCACCGTGCCGTGGAACAACAATCCCATCGATCAGAGCGTCGACACGCTGGCATCCGACACCGCCGTCACGTTCAACAATCCCGGGGAAGCATTGCCGGCGCTGGACACCTACAAGGTGGCGACAAAGAACGCGTGGATCGATCTCAAACGGCCGTCCACGGGGGAGACGCAGCGCGCCCACGTACTGATCCGCTATCCGCAGAACGCGGGCGGCACGGACGAAGACAATACCAACGCCACCAACAAACTGCCCGGCGTGGTGTTCATGCATGGCGCCGGCTATGGCACCGCCGACAATTCGTTCGGCGACGTGGCCGAGGATCTGAGCTCGGCCGGATTCGTCACCGCCACCGTGGACAAGCCGGTCTGGTCCACCAACGACATCACCCGCGACTACCCGGGATCCGCGCACGCCTACGGTCAGGTGGTGGACTATCTGCGATCCATGGACATGGTCGATCCTCACAAGGTCGGCCTGTACGCCACGTCGGAAAGCACGTGGATATCGCCGTATCTGGTCCGTGACGACGGCGACATCGCCTTCCAGATCCTGCTGTCGCCCATGGTGCAGACGCCTCGTCATGCGCTGGGATTCTTCGTGGCGCAGGATTTCGCCATCGTGGGCGCCAACCCGGGATATCAATCCATCGTGAGGCGTGTGTTCAGCGCCGATACCGCGCAGTTTGGCCTGACGAATCTTGATTTCAATCCCATGATCGCCGAAGGCTACGCCATCCCCACATTCGTGGCCTACGGGTCCAAGGATGTGATGACCGCCCAGGTGGACGGTGTGCGCGACATCGAGCTCATGGCGCATCGGAGCGGCAACTGGAACGTGACCGTTCGCAACTATCCCGTGGCCAACCATGTGATGCGTCTCGGCGACGAGGCGGAGGAGGGCACTCCGCTGGTGGATCGGTACGAACGCGACATGGTCGACTGGGCGGTGGGCACGTCGCGCGGCCTTCAGGAGACATCGGCGTCCATCGCCGGAACCACCATCTATCAGTCCATCGCCGTACCCACCAACCTGTATGGGCATCCGAAACTCACCGTCTACGGCGTGGGCGTGCATGTGGCCGCGGTGGTCACGTTGCTCATCGCGTTCGTGCTGGCGCTTATCGCTCTGGAACGCAAAATCCGCTATATGATCCGTGGTCAGGGGCCGGCGCTCGGATTCGTGCGCGGATACCAGCGCGTGCTCATCACCATATCCGCCACCACACTGGCGACGCTGCTGTTGTTCTTCGCCGGCATCGGCCAGATCGTCTGGCGTGTCGTCACGCTCATCTGGGGAGCCGCGCCCGAATCGCCAGGCATGATCTACTGGAGCTGGTACGCGATTCAGGTGGTCTGCGTACTGGTCGTCTGGGCATGGTCGCGCGTGTTCTGCCAGCTGTTGGAGACCGCCTCGCAAAAGGGTCTGCTGCGGACTCCCGACGAATGGCGTGCCGACTTCGAGATCAAACGGCTCACCGGCAAACCCGTGCTGCGCATCCGCGGCGTCCATACAGGCCCGGTCGTCGCATCCACCAGACTCGGCGTGACGCTGTTCGTCGCCACCACGCTCGCCATGTTCTGCGTGCTGCTCGTGTTCGCCTTCTGGGGACTGTTCGTCTACTAGATTTTTCGTCTACTAGGTTTACTGGACGGGAGAGCTGATGCCACTGTATAAGGACGAGGGACTCGTGCTGCGCACCGTGAAACTCGGCGAAGCGGACCGGATCATCATGATCCTCACCCGGGATCATGGCAAGATCCGGGCCGTGGCCAAGGGGGTGCGCCGGCTGAAGTCACGGTTCGGCGCACGACTCGAACCGTTCATGCGCGCCTCGCTGCTCATCGCCACGGGACGGTCGCTTGATGTGGTCTCGCAGGCGTCCACGTTGGGTGCGTACGCCGACGGCATCGTATGCGACTACGACGCCTATCTCAATGCCAGTGTGATCGTCGAAACCGCCGACCGTATTTTCAGTGCGCTCGAGGAGCCGTCTCCGCAGCAGTATCGTTTAGCCGTCGGTGCCATATCGGCGTTGTCGCGGCATTTGCACAGTCCGCGCGACATCAGCGAGTCCTATGTCCTGCGAGCGCTTGCGCTTGCCGGATGGCGTCCGCGACTCGACGCATGCGTGGTGTGCGGCGAGCACCGCAGTCCCGTGGCGTTCTCCATTCCCGCCGGTGGGGTGATGTGCGCCATGGATCGCACCCCCGAGGCGTACCGCGTGGGGGAGAGGGGCGTGACGAGACTGCGCGCGCTGCTCGCCGGCGACTGGAATGCACTCGATGCGCGAACGGATTCATCCGCTGCGTCCGCGGACGTCAATGCCGTCGACGCGCATGATGGCGATGATCAGGTGGCGGAACTGGTGGAAAAATGGGCCGAATACTATCTGGAACGGCCGATTCGTTCCGCTCGCTTGCTACATTCGTAATCATGGCTTTTGAAAACGTCGATTACACGTCGCTCTCCATTCCCGCGGCACCGTTCTCCGATCCTTCGATCATCCCCGATTTTCCCAAGAACAAGGTCCCCCGTCACGTCGGCGTCATCATGGATGGCAATGGACGTTGGGCGCAGCAGCGCGGACTGATCCGCACCAACGGGCATCAGGCCGCCGAACCCGTGGTCTTCGACACCATCGCCGGTGCCATCGAAGCCGGTGTGCGCTATCTGAGCCTGTACACGTTCTCCACGGAGAACTGGAAGCGCTCGCCGCAGGAGGTGCGGTTCCTGATGGGTTTCTCCCGTGAGATCATTCACCGCCGTGTGGCGCAGATGGATGATTGGGGGGTGCGTGTGCGTTGGTCCGGTCGCCGTCCGAAGCTGTGGAAGTCGGTGATCGACGAGCTTGAGGTGGCCATGGAGCGCACCAAGAACAACAAGACCATCGATGTGGTGTTCTGCATCAATTACGGCGGTCGTGCCGAGATCGCCGATGCCTGCGCCGCCATTGCCCGTGAGGTGCGTGATGGTCGTATTTCCGGTGATCGTGTGACGGAGAAGATGATCGCCCAGCATCTGTACAATCCCGACATTCCCGACTGCGATCTGGTGATCCGCACGTCCGGCGAGCAGCGCACGAGTAATTTCCTGCCGTGGGAGGCCGCCTACGCCGAGCTTGATTTCGTGCCCGAGCTGTTCCCCGACTGCGGCCGCGAGGTGCTGTGGCGTTCGATCGACCACTACATTCACCGTGACCGTCGTTTCGGCGGCGTGAAGCGCTGACTCAGTCCGCGCTGACCGGGTCGGCGTGAAACGAGACTGGGTGACCGGATTTCAAAGGAGAGTCGGCCACCCAGTTTGATTGTTCGGGCCTACATGCAGTCCCAGTGGAAGAGCACCTGGGAGAAATCAAGACGACGAAGCTGATCAGGGCGAATGAAGAAGTTCGCCACACCGGAGTCGGCGAACATCACGTCGTCGATCGAATCGATCTGCAGCAGCAATGTGTCGGCACCATGCCATGGGCCATTGGGACGGGGATCCCATTGCGTGAACAACGGATATCCGCCGATCTGATGACCACCGTATGCGAGCATATCGTTGATCGTGTCGAGGATCTCGCCCTCGTGCGTGCGATAGAAGTCACGATCTCGGTCGTTCATCGTGCTGAGGCAGCGTTGCAGCGCGCCGTCGAAACGATAATCCGTCGTGTTGATCACTTTCGCGGTGAGCGTCGGGACCAGTTTCATTGCGTAGTTCTTGTCGGGCAGCGGCAGATCGGTGTCGGCCCTCCAGGATGGATGGGCCACGTGGGTCGGCGGGACGGTGTCCGGCACGGTGGGGATGTACCGGATCCGCCATTTCTTCTGCGACTGCGGGTGGTCGAGGTTCATGCCGTACAGCGGATCGTCACCGGCGATGAAGAACTGAAGCAGCCCGTGCTCGGGAAAATCCGGAAGGTGGGGCAGTTCGTCGAAGTTGAGTTGTGCGAGCAGATACAGCGGCTTGCCGGTCTCGTGGTTGCGCGGCGGGCGCATGCCCGACGGAACGTAGAATTCGCCGCCGATCTTGGTGTCGAGGACATTCGGTGGCGTATCGGACGCGTCGAGCTCGATCATGGGCGCGTCGGTTGAGTGTCTGAGCATGGAAACGATCATCTGCGCCACGTAATCACTCAGTTGCGGTATGAGTGAGGTGTCGGCATAGGCTTCATCCCGTTGGATGCCGGTGACGGATGCATCGATGGGGTTTTGAATTCCGTGGGCCAGCCCTTCCTGCTCCGCCGAGGGCTTTTTGCCGAATAACCTGTCCAACAGACTCATGGCACTCCTTATTCGAGATGATGATACAGGCGTTACTCAGAGTAATCGACTCACGTTGATTTCGTTTATCCGAATGGTGAAGAAGCCGTGTCGGGTGACGCGCCGCATCACATATAGTCATTGTGACTATATGTGGTATGCTCTTATCTGATTTCGCGCGGGCGATGATTCGGACATGCCTTGGAACACGTCCGCCGACCCGCGTCGACCACAGACGTGACTGAAGGAATAAGGAAGGAACCAACCATGAGCGTGGCTTCCGTCAATGACATCATCGAACGACTCGGCGCGACCAGCACCTGCGACGCCGGACTGACCAAGGATCCATGGGCATTCGACACCACACGGCCCTCCTACGGACCCGGCGCATCCGCCCTCGACATGATCCCGAGGAACGCCCCCCGTCAGCAGCCGCTGCCGGAGGAATACCGCGACGCCTCCGACGATGAACTGCAGCAGCGCATCCGCGACGCCAAGGCGCGCCTCGGATCCAAGCT
This sequence comes from Bifidobacterium sp. UTCIF-39, assembly GCF_006408715.1. Taxonomy (NCBI): domain Bacteria; kingdom Bacillati; phylum Actinomycetota; class Actinomycetes; order Bifidobacteriales; family Bifidobacteriaceae; genus Bifidobacterium; species Bifidobacterium sp. UTCIF-39. Next base: position 36,475 of record NZ_JEOG01000018.1, read on the forward strand.
GCTGATCCTCGGCCACTTCTACCAGCGCGATGAGATCATCGTGCACGCCGACTACGTGGGAGACTCCTTCCAGCTGGCCAAGAACGCCACCCAGTGTCCGGATGCCGAACACATCGTCTTCTGCGGCGTCCACTTCATGGCCGAAACCGCCGACATCCTGTCCAAGCCCGAACAGAGCGTGACCCTGCCGAACCTGTCCGCCGGCTGCTCCATGGCCGACATGGCCGACATCGATCAGGTGGAGGACTGCTGGCAGCAGCTCGGCGAGATCTGCGGCACCAAGCCGGACGCCGACGGACTGCAGCAGATCATCCCCGTGACCTACATGAACTCCGCGGCCTCGCTCAAGGCCTTCTGCGGACGCAACGGCGGCATCGTCTGCACATCATCGAACGCACGAGCCGTACTCGAATGGGCCTTCGCCCGCGGCAAGCGCGTCCTGTTCTTCCCCGACCAGCATCTCGGCCGCAACACCGCCCGTGCCATGGGCATCCCGCTGAGCCAGATGCCGCTGTGGGACCCGTACAAGCCGCAGGGCGGCGCCAGCGACCCCGCCGACTATGCCAAGGCCAAGATGATCCTGTGGAAGGGCTTCTGCTCGGTGCACCAGCGCTTCACCGTGGACCAGATCGAACGCGCCCGCAAGGCGTACCCGGGCGTGAAGGTGATCGTGCACCCCGAATGCTCCATGCAGGTCGTCGACGCCGCCGACGGTACCGGCTCCACCGCCTACATCGTCAAGGAGATCGCCAACGCCCCCGCCGGATCCGTCATCGCTGTGGGCACCGAGATCAACCTTGTGAACCGACTGGCCGCACAGTACCCGGACAAGACCGTGTTCTGCCTCGACCCGGTGGTCTGCCCGTGCTCCACGATGTACCGCATCCACCCCGCATACCTCGCCTGGGCTCTGGAGAACATCGAACAAGGCAACATCGTCAACCGCATCACCGTGGATGACGACACCGCCCGCGAAGCCAAGGTCGCGCTCGAGCGCATGCTGCGCGTCCATCCGTGAACCGCCCGTGAACCGTGTCCGCGAATCCACGGGCGGCAAACAGATGCCGCTGGCAGCAGACAACTGGCAGCAAGCAGCAAGCAACAAGGCGACGTCATTCCAGACCGTCGCAAGCACCCGCCGATGGCGGGCCAAAGGGAAGTGAAACCGTGAATCCTCACAATGCCAACAGCGCCAACAGCGCCGACATCGTCGTGATCGGCGCGGGCGTGGCTGGACTGTCCGCCGCGCTCGCCGTGGCCGGCACCGGTCATGATGTGGTCCTGGTGACCAAAACCGAACTCGTGGAATCAAACACCTACCACGCGCAGGGAGGCATCGCCGCGGCCATCTTCCCCGACGACGACCCGAAGTTGCACGCCCAGGACACCATGGCCGCCGGACACGGTCTGTGCGAACCGAAGGCCGTGGAGATCCTCACCCGCGAAGGCGCCGACCGCGTCCGTGAATTCGCCAAGGCGGGCGTGCGATTCGACCGCGACGCCGAAGGCCACATGCTCCGCGGTCTGGAGGCGGCCCACTCCCGCGCCCGCGTGGTGCATGCCGGCGGCGACGCCACGGGAAGGATCCTCGAACTCGACGTATCCGCCATGGTGCGCTCCAACCCACGCATCCACATCATGGAGCATGCCTTCCTCAAAGACCTGCTGTTGCGCGACGGTGCGATCAGCGGCGTACGCCTGCTGGTCGAGGACTCCAACGGCAATCCGACCACGACGGACCTCGCCGCGAGCCGTGTGATCCTCGCCACCGGCGGTGCCGGACGCCTGTACCCGTACACCACGAACCCCCAGGTGGCCACCGCGGACGGACTCGCCGCAGCACTGCGCGCCGGAGCCCAGACCGCCGATCTCGAGTTCTACCAGTTCCACCCCACGGCGCTTGCGGTGGGCGAGCACTTCCTCATATCCGAGGCGGTGCGCGGCGAAGGGGCCGTGTTGCTCGACGAGCACGGCGACCGCTACATGACCGCCGTGGATCCGCGCGCCGAACTCGCTCCACGCGATGTGGTGGCCCGCGAGAACTTCCGCGTGATGCAACGTCAGCAGGGACGTCCGGTCATGCTCGACGTCTCCCCGATGCGCAAGGACAACCCCGATCTCGCCGCGTTCCTGAAGCATCGTTTCCCCACCATCGACGCCTATACGCGCTCGCTTGGCTTCGACTGGAGCCGGGAGCCGATTCCCGTGGCACCGGCCGCGCACTATTACATGGGCGGCATCCGCACCGATCTCAACGGTCGTGCCAGCATCCCCGGCCTGTATGCGGCCGGCGAATGCGCCCGCACCGGCGTGATGGGATCGAACCGTCTGGCCTCGAACTCACTGCTCGAAGGACTGGTGTTCGGTCGCCGCGCAGGTCTCGCCGCGGTTTCGGACCCGGACGGCACCGTATGGGATCCCGTACCATTCTCGAACTCGGCGACCGGTCAACTGACCGACAACAATCCGATCCCGCTGGATACGCCTCGAATGTCGGAACCGGCACGGACCGCGTCGCTCTGGGATCGCGATCGCATCGAACAAACCATGTGGCAGGACGTCGGTGTGCTACGCGACGACCAAGGACTACGAGACGCCATCGGGCGGCTCGGTAATGCGCTTGCGGTGGCGAACACCGCTGCGAACACGGCTGATACGGCGGCTGCGACCGATGAGAACAATGCAGCCGATACGACCGATACGGTCATCCGGCTTGAAAACCGCAACATGCTCACCGTCGGCTATGTGGCCGCGAACGCCGCACTGGCCCGCACCGAATCCCGTGGCGCCCACGCCCGCACCGACTATCCGGATGCACATGACGAATGGGCCATGTCCACGGCCTACGTGCTGCGGTAGTCGTAGCGCACCCTGGTACAGGCCTGATATCGGAACTCTCTGGTATCGGCACAATCCGCAATCCTCATCACAGGAATCAGGAATCCCATGCTTACCGAACACATCATCCGCACCACCATCGAGGCCGCTCTGGCCGAGGACGCTCCCGCCGGCGATATCACCTGCGAATCGACCATTCCCGTCGACGCCGTAGGTATGGCCGCCCTGACCGCACGCGAACCCGGTGTGATGAGCGGCATCGGCGTATTCGCCGCCACGTTCGTCACCCAGAACCCGAACATCCGCGTCGACGCGTCCATCAAGGACGGCGAACGGTTCGAGGCTGGCCAGCGTCTCGCCGAGGTCAGCGGCCCGGTGCGTGACATCCTCACCGCCGAACGTGTGGCGCTCAACATGACCCAGCGCATGAGCGGCATCGCCACCATGACGTCCGCATTCGTGGCCGAAGCCGCACGAGGCAATGCCCGACCCGACGCCGTGAGCCCTCGCCGGTACGCGCGCACCCGCATCGTCGATACCCGCAAGACCACGCCGTTGCTGCGACCGTTCGAGAAATACGCGGTTGTATGCGGCGGAGGGTTCAACCACCGATATGGGTTGTCCGACGCCGTGATGGTCAAGGACAACCATCTGGCGGCGCTGGCCGAACAGGGCATCGACCTTGCCGGTGCGATCCGACATATCCGTGAACGCGTGAGCCATACCACCCATATCGAGGTGGAGGTCGATCGACTCGATCAGATTCCGATGGCACTCGACGGCGGCGCGGACACGATCATGCTCGACAATTTCTCGCTCGACGACACGCGCACGGGCGTGGCGCGCATCGACGGACGGGCGATCGTGGAGGCCAGCGGCAACATGACACTCGACCGCGTGGCCGACGTGGCCGCCACCGGCGTGGACATCATTTCGGTGGGGGCGCTCACCCACAGCGTGCGTAGCATCGATCTGGGACTCGACTATGAGTGAGCCAGGATCCGAACGCGACGGCGGCGAACTTTACCTTGACGCCGCATCCACCGAGCCGGTGAGCCGTGACGTCATCGACGCCATGCTGCCGTTCATGACCGACGCGTACGCGAATCCGGCCAGCGTGCACCGGGCGGGAAAGACCGCCGCACAGGCGCTGGATGCGGCACGCCGGTCGTTCGCCGCGAATCTGGGTGCGCGGCCGGATGATGTGATCTTCACGTCCGGCGGCACCGAATCGGACAATCTGGCCGTCAAAGGCATAGCACTCGCCCGGATGGAACGCATGCGGCGGGATGGGGTGGTGTCTGACCTCCTCCTTGACACGTCGTATGCGGAATCCGTCGCATCGGGCCGTCGTCCGCGAATCGTGATCTCTGCGGTGGAGCATCCGGCCGTCGCCGAATCGGCGGCATGGTTGGAACGGTTCTTCGGGTTCGACGTGGTCCGCGTTCCCGTGGATGACGCGGCCCGTATCGATCTGGACGCCCTGAAACGCGCAGTGGATGTCGCTCCCGAGCGTACGGCGCTGGTGTCGGTCATGCTGGCCAACAACGAGGTGGGTACCATCCAGCCGGTCGAGGACGTGGTGCGCATCGCCCACGCGGCCGGGGTGCCTGCGCATGTGGACGCCGTACAGGCGGCAGGACAGGTGCCCATCCGCATGCGGGAATGGGGTGTGGATGCGCTCAGTGTTTCCGGACACAAGTTCGGCACCCCCAAGGGACTTGGCGCTCTGCTGGTGCGTGGCAGTACCCCGATCGAGCCGTTGCTCAGCGGCGGCGGGCAGGAACGCGGACTGCGCTCGGGTACGCAGAACGTGGCCGGGGCCGTGGGACTGGCGATCGCATTGGATGAGTCGATCGCGTTCATGCGCGAACATGCTGCCGAACTCGTCGCCTCGCGTGACCGCCTGATTCAGGCGGTGCTGGACGCCGTACCGCAGGCCCGTCTTACGGGGGATCCGCGGAATCGCCTGCCCGGGCACGCGTCGTTCATCTTCCCCGGAGTGACGGGGGAGGCCCTGCTGGTGGATCTGGATGCGCGCGGCATCGAATGCTCGTCCGGTTCGGCCTGCGCGGTGGGACGGCATGAGATTCCTCCGACGCTGCTGGCCATGGGATTGGAACCGTCCATCGCCAAGTCGGCTCTGCGGTTGACGTTCCGGCGGCCGTTGTCCGATGACGACATCGACCGTACCGTGTCCGCGATCCGGCGCTCCTGCACCGCGCTGGGTTTGCGTTGATGTCGTTGCCATCGTTGATGTCAGGAACGGTCGCGGAACAACGATAGCGGCAGCAGCGGAACAAATAAAGGACTCCGGTGGGAATGCATCCCACCGGAGTCCTTTGGTTATCTGGGCTATCGTGCTAGCGGCTGTATCGGGTTATCGCCCGATCAGCGCTGTGCCCGCTTGCGGAGCACCAGAGCGGCACCCGCACCGAACAGCGCGAGCATCACGACCACGCCCACGGCGATGTTGACGCCGGTCGTGGCGAGGTGCGACTTCTTCGTGTCCTGCTTGGCGTTGCTCTTCACGTCCTTGGTGGCCGTGTTCGGCGTGCTGGCGGCAGGCTTGTTCGTGTTCGGCTTGTTGGTGTTGGTGTCGTTCGGCTTGACGGCACCGTTGTTGTTGCCGTTGTTGGGCTTGTTGCCGTTGTCATTGGTGCCGGGCTTGTTGGTGTCGTTCGGCTTGGTCTGCTCATTGGCGGGGACCGTGACGGTCAGCGTGGCGGTAAGTCCGTCGGCGGTCACCGTGACAGTGGCCTTGCCGGCCTTCATCGCCTTCACCTGGTAGTCGGCGGTCGGGTTGGCTCCCTGATCGACGGGCTCAATCACCTTGTCGGCTCCCTCGGAGGTGATGGTCCACTTGAGATCCTTGCTGGCGAGGTTCTCGGCCTTGGCGTTGAGCTTGAGCTCGTCGTTCAGCTTCAGCGTGGTGGCGTTGTTGTCGAAGGCCTTGTTATCGGCGCCTACGATGTTCAGCGACTTGGTCGGAGCCGGGGGATTGGGCGTGTCGCCGCCGTCAGTGCGGACCAGCTTGAGGGTACCTGCCTTGAGGGTGTCGTTCGGTAGGCCGCCGGTGAAGGTCAGGAATGCTCCCGCGGGCAGTGTTACGTCCTTGCTCTTGTCGAGAGGCTTGTTGTCAATCGGCGTTGCCCACGAGGCGTAGATGGAGATGGGCTCGTAATTGTGATTGAGACCGGGCTGGAAAATGCCGTTCTTGTCAGTTTCGGACGTAGCGTAGAAGCCACCGTTGGCGGCCCTACGGTAATTGCTGTTCTCCGGAGCTTCGTAGGTGATGGTGTACTTGCCGGGCTTGACGCCTACGTACTGGGTTTCGACAGTGTACGGCTGGTTGTAGTCGGTCGGGTTCACGGCCTTCGGAGTGTCCTTGGGGTCGTTGACGGCCACGATGCCGAGGCTGCCGCTCAAACCGGAACGGGCTTCGGCCGGAACCTTGGACAGGTCGAAGGTGTAGGTGTCGGGCTCCGCCGCCGATGCGGTCGGGCCCACAAAGCCGGCCATGCCGACGATTGTTGCCAATGCAAGCGCGCCTGCGGCCAGCTTGCCGATCAGACCCGTCTTTGATCCCATGAATGTCATGGTGATGAACTTCCTTGTATCTCTATGGATGGGGTGGCCGCTCTCAAACCTCGCGAGCGGCGTCGCGGTATTATCCGTCACACAACACACCGATAAATCCCACAACCACCCCCCATCCTACTGTCGTTGAAAGGGCAGTACAAGGTCCAAGGAAACTACGTAATTCCAACGGTTATCGTGCATAAACCACCCCCGTAATCACTAGGGGGTATCGGGAACGGACATTTTATTCATGACAATGGCTTTTGCTGCGTCGTCAGATGATCATGCCGTCTGATTCATAGGGGTTATGCGGCGTTTGTCCATAAAAACGCAAGGTACGTAGTTACAGTACGGGAATTCCATGTGAATGACAGGGCCTCGGCGCATTCATGCACCGAGGCCCTGATGATGAGTAACTGATATTCACGGTGACGGATATCCGCGATCGGAATATCAGCGGTCCGCCGTTACTCCACTACTTCCACTACTCCAGACCGATGGACTTGAGATTGTGCAGGGTCAGGGACGCGACCGTGAGATCACCGGATTCAGCGACCAGCTTCACCGCGCGCGGACCGTCGGCGGCATAGCTGTAGGAGCTCATCGTCTGATGGCCGTCGTTCACGTACACCTCCACGGAACCACGGTCCACGTAGATGCGCAGCGTGAGCTGGTCGGCCGCCAGCTCGTCCGCCGTAAGCGGGGCCACGCGGTAGCCGCGATCGCCGAAGGCATTGGCCTGACGGTCGAGCACGATGCCGCCGATCTGATCATCATAGGCCACGTAGGTGTAGGAGCCGTCGGGGGTGGCGTGCACCTTGATGCCGGCACGATCGGCGGTGGTGTTCTTCAGGTCGATCGTCATCTCGATCTCCATGGCCTCCGCGTTCTCGGCCACCACGGTTTCGGTGCCGGACTTGACCTCCACAACGCCCAGATCGGTGGAATCCTCGCGCAGACCGGCCATTTCAGCCGCCGGCACGGTGTGGATGTCGCCATCCTCGCCAAGGAACACCTCACGGGGCAGGGTCAGCTGGCCGCACCAGCCCTCGTCGTCCAGCGGGATGGGCTGCACGAACGGGCTGTACCAGCCGTACATGATCTGACGGCCGTCGGTGTTGTCGTCGGTGTCGCCGGCGACGGTGTTGAACGACTGCGGGGCGTAGAAGTTGTGGCCGCAGTCCCACAGACGGAATTCGGTCTCCGGCGTGAACTGGCCACCCGGCTCCCACGTGCCGATCATGTAGCCGGCGTTGTTCGCGTTGCGGTTCATGAAGCCGCTCGGCTTCGATCCCATGGCGGAGAAGCCGATGACCCACTTCTCGTTACCGTCCTTGTCGGTGACGGGGAAGAAGTCGGGGCACTCGAGCATGTAGACACCGGGGTTCGGATGGCGGAACAGCACCTGTTCGAAATGCCAGATGCGCATGTTCTCGGAGGAATAGAGCAGCACCTCGCCACGGGCATCGGCGGTGCTCATGCCGAAGACCATGTACCACATGCCGTCCTGCTTCCACACCTTGGGGTCGCGGAAGTGACGGAAACCTTTGGGGTTGTCTATGATCACGCCCAGCTTCTCAAAGTGCACGCCATCGTCGCTCACCGCCGCGCACTGCACCTCAAGGTTGTCATCCGCATCGTCCACGCCGTTGGCCCAGCGGTGGCCGGTGTAGAACACCCAGAGCCGACCGTCGTCACCTGTGACGGCCGAACCGGAGAACACACCATCCCGGTCGGCCTCGAGGCTGGGGGCGAAGGCGATGGGTTCGCGCTTCCAGGTGATCATGTCGTCGCTGGAGACGTGCCCCCAATGGCAGGAGCCCCACTGGGTGCTGTAGGGGTGGAGCTGGTAGTAGACGTGCCAGCGTCCCCGGTAGTAGCACAGGCCGTTGGGGTCGTTGATCCATCCGCCGTTCGAGGCGATGTGGAACTTGGGGTACCAGCGGTCGTTGCGCGTGGCGGCCAGCTTGGCCACACCGGCCTCGGCCCTGGCGAGCGCCTCGTCGTGGGATACAAATTCGCGATTGATGTCATTCATCGTTGAATGCCTTTCTCTCTGCAATCGTCAAACGATTTACGATTATAGTGGACGACATCAAGGCGGCCAGTGATTATTCAGTATTGTTCGATTATGTGTGGTTTATGAAGCAGCCGTGTCCATGACGACAACGTACTGTGTCACGAACACGGCGGATGGACGACTGGATAAAATCCCAGTCGGTAGGCTCAGCCCTTGACCGCCACGGATTCCTTGCTGATCAGCGTGCAATGGATCTGTGCGGGCGATGCGTCCAACGGCGGCAGGGGAGAACGACCTCCGGCTGGGGTCATGGCTTCAGGCTTGGGGGCGTGCCCCTCGATCATCGATACCAGCTTGAGCGTGCCCCAATATCCCATCTCATAATGTGGGAGATCCACAGTGGTCAGCAACGGCGCCAGCGTTTCGGCGAACACGCGATGATTGTCCACGCCGACCACGCTGATGTCCCGGCCGATGGCAAGACCCCGCTTGGCCGCACACTGATAGACGTACCAGGCGCGGGCATCGTTGAAGCAGAAGATGCCATCCGGATGGGCACGATCGAACATCGCATCCACGGCGTCGAGCGCCGGACGGTTGAACGTCACACCGATGTCAAGCGCCTCGTCATAGTCGATGTTGGCTTCCGCAAGCGCGCGACGATACCCGGCGCGACGTCCCAGATCGGCCACGTACACACGATCCGACGCACCGATGTAGGCGATGCGACGGCAGCCTGCGTCGATGAGATGCCGCGTGGCGTCATATCCGATGGACTCCTCGTCGGGCACGATATACGGCACGCGACCGGTGTCGTCGATGCCGTCCAGCAGCACGGTGGGCAGCTTCAGCAGGCTTTCCGGAACCGTCGTGTGCTGATCGTACATGCGTGCGTACATGAAACCGTCCACGCCGTACTGGCGAAGCGTGGCGATCTCCCGTTCCTCAAGATCGCTGTCGCCGTTCGTGTTGACGGTGAGCAGCATGTATCCCATGGCTCGTGCGGCATCCTGCGCACCAAGAATCAATCGTCCGGCATAGGGCGTGGTGGCGATCTCGTCACTGACGAATCCGATGATCCGCGTCTTACTGGTCCTCAGGCTTCTCGCCAAAGGATTGGGCTTGTAACCCGACGCCTTCGCCTCCGCGCGAACCCGCTGCGCGATCTCAGGCTTGACTCTTCCGGCATCGCGATCGTTCAGTACCAAAGAGACCGTCGATACCGAAACCCCCGTACGTTCGGCAATCTCCTTCATCGTAGTCATAATTACTACGTTATACCGCATCGCACGAGGGTTCGGTAGCGAGGTATGGACTTAATCCCGCTCTTCGTCCAGAATATGGTCCACAAGCTCCACTTTTTTACGGATCTGTCCGCTGAACCCCGGCCGCATATCCATCTGCAGACTCACCTGGGTGCGGTACCCATGGTCATACAGCACGAACGCGGCACGCTTGACCATGGCAAGCACATCGTCATAGTCGCCCTCGATATCGGTGCTCATGGCATGGGTGCTGTTGTCCAGACCGGATTCGCGGATCACGCGGATCACCTGCGCCACATACTCGCTCAGCTCCTCGCCCACGCCCGTCGGCCAGATCGTCAACTGGGCCATCGTATTGACATAGTCAGGGGAGTCCGGACCGGTCAGGATCCCGCCCTGCGGATGCGGAGCCGGGGCGTGCACGGCATCCCCCTTCACATCCTTCCACGCCTTGACCAGTTCGCTGGTCGCCGCCTGTGGGTCGTCGGCGCCTGCGATTGCCGACACCACGAACCAGCCGGCGGCACCCGCACGGGCCAGCGGCGCCACATCGGCAAGCTTCACACCGCCGCCGGCCACCACCGGATAATCGCTGATTGCGCACAGGCGACCGATCGCCGCAATCGAATCCGAATCATCCGCGGCCTTCTCGATCAGCGTGGCCTCCGGCTTGGTGGTCGTCGGATGCACGGCACCTGCGCCGATGTAATCCACCACACCGGCCGGCAGCTCCTCGATGATGTCGAACAATTCGGTGGTGTTGGCCGACAGACCCACGATCGCGTCCGGGCCGAGCAGCCTGCGGCATGCGGTGGCGGGAACATCGGTCTGGCCCACGTGCACGCCGTCCACCTTGATGCCCATATCGCGGGCGGCGAGCACCACGTCCAGACGATCGTCGATCAGCAGCGGCACGGTATCGCTTTTTCCGGCATCCGCGATCACCTGCGCGATATCCTTGGCCATGGCGATGATCTCGCCGGCATCGGAATGCTTGGCGCGCAGCTGCACGATGGTTACGCCGCCACGCAGGGCCTGTGCCACCACATCGGTGACCGGGCGGCCGTGCGTATCATCCGGGCCGAGCACCAGATAGGCGGATACATCGAGAATGTCGCGCATCGACGCGTACGGGAAACGGTTGGTCATGATTCGCTCCTTGCAGTATGAACAATGAATCGACAATGAATCAGGGAATCAGGGAATCAGGCGTAGATCGGCGACTGGGCGATCTCATCGGACGTGGTGTTCCACAGCGCATCGAGGAACGCCACTTGGAACGAGCCAGGACCCTCGGCCACACGTTCGGCGGCATCCGCCGCACGGTTGTAATGCAATGCCGCAGTCAGCGCGGCGACCAGCGGGCGGGCCACACAGGCGTACGTCGCCGTGACGCCGCCCAGGGAACAGCCCGCGCCCGTGATCTTCGTCATCCACACGCTGCCGCCGGGCAGACGGAAGTCGCGCTCGCCGTCGGTGACCAGATCCATGGCCCCCGATACCGACACCACACCCTTGGTGAACCGAGCGAGGGCATGGGCCGCGGGGATTGCCGCATCGATTTCATCATGAGCCTCCACGCCGGCGCGTGATTTGGAATCGGCTCCCTCCAGCCCCCAGATCCCGGCCAGCGCAATCGCCTCGGACGCGTTGCAGCGGATGATCGTGGGCGGGGTCTTCCGAAAGGCGCGAAGAATCTCGCCGCGCAGCTCGCCCGCTCCTGCTCCCACGGGATCAAGCACCCACGGCAGACCGCGGTCCACGGCATCGCGCGCGGCGGCAGGATACTCGTTGCGGAATTCCGCGAGCAATGTGCCCATATTGATGTAGGTGGCCTTGGAGGCTCCGGCGGAATCCAGAGCCTCGGCTTCTTCGCCGCTGTAGTGCATGGCCGCCGTGCCCCCTACGGCAAGCTGGGCGTTGGCGACGAAATTGATGGTGACGAAGTTCGTCAGCGACTGGGCGAGTGGCGTGGTCTCGCGTACGGCGTCCACGGCCTGCGCGATCTCGGCGCGCAGCGGATCACCGACGGTGAGGTTGCCGGATTCGAGGTTTTCGGAATCGGAACTCATATGAAGAATGCCTCCCTACGATGGTGTTGACCAACAGGTTCCAAGGGTCAGGCCGGCGCCTTTCTCAACCCGTTACGCGTCGATCCGATGGTGTTGCGCCTCGAAATCATGGTCGAGTCTTGGCCGAACCATCGTGCCGTACGTCGTACGGGTTCCCCTGCATTGTGCCATTGACGCTATGCCGCCGTTCGGACAACTTCGGCGACTTCAAGTGCTATGCGCGTATTGTGCGTCTTGTACTTGCGTCGCATCGTCGTTGCGCTGTCGTCATGTGCACGGCGATTCGATGGTGTGTTCCGGTCGTTCCGTCGTTGGCGTTGACTGTCAGCGTGTACGGATAGACTCAGGGGCGCAAAACAAGACCCCAAACCGTTCAAACCAGAAGGTGCATTGTGGCTCAGTCCAAACTTGATGAAGTCGTATCCCTCGCGAAGCGTCGCGGTTTCGTATTCCCCGCCGGTGAGATCTATGGCGGCACCCGTTCCGCATGGGATTACGGCCCGCTCGGCGTGGCGCTCAAGGACAATATCAAGCGCGAGTGGTGGCGTTCGATGGTTGTCACCCGTCCCGACGTCGTGGGCGTTGATACGTCCATCATCCTGCCCACCCCGGTGTGGGTCGCTTCCGGTCACGTCGCCGTGTTCAACGACCCGCTGGTCGAATGCCTGAACTGCCACAAGCGCAACCGCGCCGACAAGCTGCAGGAATCCTACGCCGAGAAGCACCATGACCAGCTGCCGGAGAACGGCATGGCCGACATCGTGTGCCCCGACTGCGGCACCCGTGGCAAGTGGACCGAACCGCGCGACTTCAACATGATGCTGCGCACCCATCTCGGCCCGGTGGAGGACGAGAACAGCCTGCACTACCTGCGTCCGGAGACCGCGCAGGGCATCTTCGTGGACTTCAAGAACGTGATGACCTCCTCGCGTTCCAAGCCGCCGTTCGGCATCGCCAATATGGGCAAGTCCTTCCGCAACGAGATCACTCCCGGCAACTTCATCTTCCGCACCCGTGAGTTCGAGCAGATGGAGATGGAGTTCTTCGTGGAGCCCGGCACCGATGAGGATTGGCACCAGTACTGGATCGACGCCCGTACCCAGTGGTACCTCGACCTCGGCGTCAAGCCGGAGAACCTGCGTCACTACGAGCATCCGAAGGAGAAGCTCGCCCACTACTCCAAGCGCACCGTGGACATCGAATACAAGTTCGGCTTCCAGGGATCCGACTGGGGCGAGCTCGAGGGCGTGGCCAACCGCACCGACTTCGATCTTTCCGCCCACGCCAAGCACTCCGGCGAGGACCTCAGCTACTTCAACCAGGCCACCGGCGAGCGCTACGTGCCGTACGTGATCGAGCCTGCGGCCGGCTTGACCCGCTCCCTGATGTGCTTCCTTGTGGACGCCTACGATGTGGACGAGGCTCCGAACACCAAGGGCGGCGTGGACAAGCGCACCGTGCTGCGCCTCGACCCGCGTCTGGCTCCGGTCAAGGCCGCCGTGCTGCCGCTCAGCAAGAAGCCCGAACTGCAGAACGTGGCCCAGAACCTGGCGAACGATCTGCGCCAGAACGAATGGATGATCGACTACGACGAGTCCGGCGCCATCGGCCGTCGTTACCGTCGCGAGGACGAGATCGGCACCCCGCTGTGCGTGACGGTCGACTTCGACACCCTCGACGATCAGGCCGTGACGATTCGTGACCGCGACACCATGAACCAGGAGCGCGTGGCTCTTGACAAGGTGGCCGACTACGTGGCCGCCCGCATCGGCGAGCACCGCACGCATGTGCCGCTCAAGCCCGTCGCCATGGGCGGCGAGGCATGGCCGGACAGCGTTCGTATTCAGGAGGCCGGCGGTCTGTACTGATCGCTCACGCCGTCATGCCCGGCTGATGTCGTTACGGTCACGGGCATGACCTGATTCCGTCTGATTTCGCTGCGACGTTGCCGAAACATCTGGAACGTCTGGAATGAAATCCGATGGATATGACATTTATGACATTCGACTGGTGGGATGCGCCTTGAGACGCTTCCCGCCAGTTTGTTTCACCGGCAGTTCCCGACGGAGCCGCTTCGGCGGTCGGAGACGCCACAGGATCATCAGGATTACCAAGGGATCATCAAGAAAAGGAACCATGGAAGCAAACGCCAGCATCATGCCATCGTCCGCACCATCTGTGACCATGCCGCCGGTGGATCTCGGGCCCGTTCATGTGACGACGCCGGTGGTGTTGTCGCCCATGGCGGGGGTGACGAACTGGCCGTTCCGCGTGCTGTGTGAGGAATACGGTCCCGACGGCCTGTATGTGGCCGAGATGATCACGGCCAGGGCATTGGTGGCACGGAATCCCAAGGCATTGCGACTGTGTCGCTTCGCGCCGAGTGAGCGGATCCGCTCGCTGCAGTTGTATGGTGTGAGTCCGGCGATCGTGGAGATGGCCGCCCGCATCGTGGTGGACGAGCATATGGCCGATCATGTGGATCTGAACTTCGGCTGCCCGGTGCCCAAGGTGACCCGTCGGGGCGGTGGCTCGGCGCTGCCGTGGAAGACCGAGCTGTTCCGGGAGATCATCCGTCGCGTGGTGCGGGTGTGCGCTCCGGAGAACATTCCGGTGACGGCGAAGATTCGCGTGGGTATCGACCACGACCATGAGACGTTCCTTGAGGCCGGGCGTATCGCCCAGGAGGAGGGGTGCGCCGCGGTGACGCTGCATGCGCGTACCACGGCGGAATACTATGGCGGGCACTCCGATTGGAGTCGCATCGGCGAACTGGTGGATGAACTGGATATTCCCGTATTTGGCAACGGTGATATCTGGAGTGCCGAGGATGCGCTGGCCATGGTCCGCCAGACTGGATGCGCCGGCGTGGCCATCGGTAGGGGGTGTCAGGGGCGTCCGTGGCTGTTCGCCGATCTGAAGAACGCATTCGCCGGTTCCCCTGAACGGGTGAATCCCACCTTGGGCGAAGTGGGACAGGTGATGATGCGTCACGCGCAGCTGCTTACCGAGTTCTACGATGGCGACGAGGTCATGGCCGTGCATGATCTGCGCAAGCATGTGGCCTGGTACCTCAAAGGGTTCCCGGTGGGGGGCGGCACGCGCCGCGCGTTCATGGAATGTGAAAACTTGGAGGATGTTCGTCGACGAATCGATGAGCTTGATCCGAGCATTCCGTTCCCGGAGTCCGCGGAAGGCAAGCCTCGAGGCCGGGTCCGCTACGCGAAAAAGGTCCATCTTCCCTACGGATGGCTGGATTCCCAGGAGCTGACCGAGGAACAGCGACGGGATGTGATCAGTGCGGACCCGTTGGATGCCTCGTACTGATCAAAACTGCGTACACGCTATAAAATAAACACGTTTAGACGGTAATACTGCGATAGAGTTAGACATAACCGTGAGTGACAGGAGCATACAGTGAGCGACATTGCCCAGGCTGAGAACTTCAGCGATAAGACCCTCATCAAGGTTGTTGGTGTGGGCGGGGCCGGCGGCAACGCGGTGAACCGCATGATCGCCGAGGGCCTGCAGAATGTGGAGTTCGTTGCCATCAATACGGATGCCAAGGATCTGTTACGCTCCGATGCCGATGTCAAGATCTCCCTTTCCGATGCGTCCAGCCGTGGTCTCGGTGCCGGTGCCGACCCGGAGAAGGGCGCCAAGGCCGCCCAGGACCACCAGTCCGACATCGAGGAGGCGCTCAAGGGCGCCGATATGGTCTTCGTCACCTGTGGCGAGGGTGGTGGCACCGGTACCGGTGCCAGCCCGCTCGTGGCCCGTGCCGCACGTCAGCAGGGTGCGCTCACCATCGCCGTGGTCACTCGTCCGTTCAGCTTCGAAGGCCCGCGTCGTTCCGCGTCGGCCGACTCCGGCATCGAGAACCTGCGCAAGGAGGTCGATGCCCTGATCATCATCCCGAATGATCGTCTGCTTGACCTTTCCGATCGTTCCGTCAGCGTGATCGATGCCTTCAAGACTGCTGATTCGGCACTGCTCGCCGGCGTGCAGGGCATCACCGATCTGATCACCATGAACTCCTACATCCATGTGGACTTCTCCGATGTCACGGCGATTCTTAAGGATGCTGGTACCGCGCTGTTCGGCATCGGTTCCGCTCGGGGAGAGGACCGCGCCAGCCAGGCCGCGGAGATCGCCATCAGCTCCCCGCTGCTCGAGGCCAGCATCGAGGGCGCCCACGGTGCCCTGCTCAACATCGCCGGTCCGACCGACCTCACCCTGCAGGAGGCGAACGAGGCCGCCGAGCTGGTGCGTCAGGCCATCCACCCCGAAGCCCAGATCATTTGGGGTCTTGCCCTCGACGACTCCTACGGCGACGAGGTGCGTGTCACCGTCATCGCGGCTGGCTTCGATGCCAAGAAGGGTGTGGAAAGCTACCGTCCGGCCGATCGTTCCGATGTGAAGGTTCCCCAGCTTCCCGAGCTGCACCTGACCAACGGTGCCGTGCAGTACGCGCAGCAGCCCGCCACCGACGACACCCCGTCCCAGCCGGCGAGCAAGCCCACGGCAACCCATCAGACCACCGCTCCGACGGCGGCACAGCCGGCGGCACCGGCCGTGACTCCGGTGAATCCCACGCCGCAGCCGCAGGTTCAGTATCCCGCATCGACGAACCCCACGGCAACGCAGTCGTCCACGTCCATGCCCGCAGTTCCGTCGTATGACGATGCCACGAACGAGCATGCCGCCGTCCCGCGCACTCCCAGGATCCCTGACTCCGAGCTGGGCGATCTGGACATCCCCGACTTCCTGCGCTGATCGATAGTACTGGAGGGTTATCATGGCCGGTTTCATGAAGAACGCGATGACATATCTTGGCATGGCCGATGTCGTTGACGACGATGACGAGGTCGTGCCCGAGGACACCGTCGCGGACGAGTCGCCGTCGTTTGATTCGGATCGCAGCGTGACGCCGGCCGCCGCTCCCACGCCCACGCCGGCGGCGGCACCCAGCCGTTCCCGTACCACACCGTTCAAGGGGCAGCTCAATCGGATCACCACGATCCATCCGAAGTCCTATGAGGAGGCCCAGCTGGTGGGGCGCGCCATTCGCGATGGCGTGCCAGTGGTACTCAACCTCACCGGTGTGGAGGAAAGCACCGCATACCGCATCGTGGATTTCTCCGCCGGTGTGGTATTTGGTGTGCGAGGATCCATCGAACGTGTGACGCCTCGCGTGTTCCTGCTCAGCCCCGCTCAGGTGAATATCAAGGTGGAGGAGTCTCCGTCCTCATCGAATTCCGATATTTTCGGTGCCTGAGTTTTGTTGTCGAAGACCATTGCTGATCGTTCCCATTGAGCGAACGATCAGCTGGTATTACGTCTTCCCTGATACGGTGAATGCATGACTTTCATTTATCTGCTGCGGTTGTTGCTGAGTCTGCTGATCGATGCCTATATATTCGTACTGTTCGTGCGGATGATTCTTGATTGGGTACGCGTATTGGCACCCCGATGGTATCCCCGGGGCGTGGTGTATTCCCTGATCGACGTGGTATATCGTCTCACTGAGCCGCCGCTCAGATGGCTGCGACGGTATATCAAGCCACTGCCGCTGGGCGCGATCTACCTTGATGTGAGTTTTATCGTGCTGTATTTCGCGCTGGTCGTGCTGCAAATGCTGATTTAGCGCCTGCGGATTTAGCGCGAATTCAGAGCGGGGAATAGACCGAAACGCCTGTCGTATGAATTCGATGCAATATGGCACCGATGAACACCCCCGAACACTGCGTGTCGTCGGCGTAGCGCCTAGACAGTCACGGGCTACGTGCTAGCATGGTTCCGATACGTAATTTCATAAGCTCCCTACGAGCTGAGAGTGAGGTTGGGATCTGCAATGGCCCTGTTGACACCGAATGATATTCGTAACCATATTTTCCAGACGGTACGTTTCAAGGAAGGCTACGACATCGACGAGGTCGATGACTTCCTCGATGAAGTTACCGAAACGGTGGAGGCACTGGGCAGTCAGGCCGCTCAGTCCGGTTCCACCCAGTCGCTGGGTCCCGATGTGGCCGCATTGAATGAGAAGATCTCCCAGCTGACCAATGAGAACAGCCAGCTGAAGGACCAGCTTGTTCAGGCCCAGCAGACGGCTCCGGAAGCGAAGACGAATGATTCCGAGCAGGTGCAGGCGCTGGCCAACCAGAATGCCCAGCTGAAGAGCCAGGTGGATCAGCTCAACGCTCAGATCGATCAGCTGACCGCCCAGTCGGCCAAGAGCGATGGTGCCGCCAGCCAGCTTGATGCCGAGCGCCGTCGTACCGCCGAGGTCTCCAACCAGCTGCAGGCCGCCAATGGTCAGCTGCAGACCCTGAACGGCCAGCTGCAGGCCGCCAAGCAGCAGATCGCCGCCCTCCAGCAGGCGCAGAACACTGCCAACGGCCAGAGCAATGATCAGATCGCCGCCCTGAGCCGCGAACTGGAGGCATCCAAGGCCCGCGAGGAGCAGCTGCGTCAGCAGCTCGCCAAGGTCGAGCCGTCCACCGAGACCGGTAGCCTGCGCAAGATCGCCGGTGCCGGTGCCGGTGCCACCACCGAGCCCGAGCGCGCCACCGCCATGCTGGCGCTGGCCATGCAGCTGCACGATCAGTATGTGGACAAGGGCAAGGCCCAGCGTGATCAGCTCATCGCAGACGGTCAGGCCAAGCACGAGGACGTCATCCAGAAGGCCGACGCCTACTCCAAGCGTATCCACCAGGATGCCGACGCCTACTCGCAGCGTGTGCACACCGAGGCCGACTCCTACGGCAAGAAGACCCGTAACGACGCCGATGTCTATCAGGCCAAGACCCGTAACGAGGCTGACGACTACTCCGCCAAGACCCGCAAGCAGGCCGACGAATACTCCAAGAAGACGCACTCCGAGGCGGATGCCTACAGCAAGCAGACCCGTGCCGCCGCCGAGCAGTACGATGCCCAGGTGCGCAAGGACACCGAGGCCGAGGCCAAGAAGATCCGCGACGTGGCTGACGAGTACGATCACCGTACCCGCAGCGCCGCCGACGATTACGCTCAGCAGGTCAAGGACAAGCTGTACACCGACTCCAAGGTCATCGAGGGCAACATCGAAGGCCTCAAGCAGTTCGAGGCCGAGTACCGTAGCCGCCTGACCGAGTTCCTCGGCCAGCTGACCACGCAGATCTCGGACACGAACAACTACCAGTCCATGCAGGACTTCAACGGCGGCAGCCGCTGATCATTCCGACTGTATGACTGAGAATACTGTCGCAAGACGGCCGCGTATGTGCGTGGCCGTCTTCGCATGCGTGGCCCTTGTCGCACTGGTGCTGGATCGCATTACCAAGAACATGGCGCTTTCCTCGCTGACCACCGATCACGATATCAGTGTGATTCCCGGACTGCTGTCGTTGCGTCTCCTGCACAACCCCGGTGCCTCGCTGGGTATGGGATCCTCCACCACGTGGCTGATTTCGCTGTTGGCCATCGTCGCGTCGATCGCCCTGTTCGTTGCCGGTGTCATCACCACGGACTGGCGTTGGGCGGTATGTCTTGGACTGGCGTTCGGCGGAGCCGTGGGCAATCTTATCGACCGTTTCATGTATGCCACAGGATTCCTTGACGGCAGAGTGGTCGATTTTCTCAACTATGGATGGTCCGTGGGCAACGTGGCCGATATCTGGCTGATGGTGGCAGGTATCGGACTCGTGCTGCTCATCGTGCTTTCCGTGCCGTTCCGGCCGACACGGGAAGGAGCGACCGACACCACATCCAATGACGATATGACGGAGACACGCTGATGCCCATCGTTCCAGCACCCGACGCTCTCATCGGCAAGCGTTTCGACGTGGCCGTGGCCAAGATGACGGGGGAGTCCCGTTCCAAGGCCAGCGATCTGATCACATCCGGACAAGTGAAACTGCTCGGCCGCTCCTGCGACCGTTCCACCACGTTGCTTGCCGGAGACATGGTCGAGTTCGACCTCGTCAAGGAGGAGACCAAGCCCGAGCCGATTGCCGACGACATGGCCATCGTCTACGAGGACGACGACGTGGTGATCGTCGACAAGCCGGTGGGCGTTGCCGCCCATGCCTCCGTGGGATGGACGGGCCCGACCGTGCTGGGCAGTCTGCTGCATCGCGGTGTGCACATCACGGATTACGGAGCCGCCGGGCGTCAGGGCATCGTCAGCCGTCTTGATGTCGGCACCAGCGGCCTGATGCTGGTGTGCAAATCCGAACTCGCCTACAAGGAGATGCGCCGACAGTTCTCCGAACACGAGGTCGTCAAGACATATCACGCGGTGGCACAGGGCGATCTCGCCCAGGACAAGGCCACCATTGAGGCGCCGATCGGCCGGGCCAAGGTATCCGACTTCCGGTTCACGGTCACACCGAGCGGCAAGGCGGCCGTCACACACTGGGATGTACTGGAACGATTCGGTGAGGCCACGCTGGCCAAGATCAATCTTGAAACGGGCCGCACCCATCAGATCCGTGTGCACTTCTCATCGATCGGGCACCCGCTGGTGGGTGACCACATGTATGGCGCCAATCCGAAACTTGCCGAAGAACTGGGACTCGAACGCCAGTGGCTGCACGCCATGGAACTCGATTTCCGGCATCCCCGCACCCGTATCTGGACGCATGTGGCCTCACATTATCCGGCCGATCTGCAGCACGCGCTCGATGTGCTGCGCACCCGTCACGAGGATCGTACGGATCAGTCGTGATGGCGGAGCCGGTCAGATCAGCGCCAGAGAGTTCAGCAAGGCCAGAGCGAGCATCGGCATCACGCTGATCACCATCCCTATGAGGCCCAGCCACCATCCATGGGCCCGCTGTTTGGTACGGGGATGGGGAATGGCGCATTCGAGAATGCCCGCGACTCCCGCGATCAGCGCACCGATGCCACTCGGTCGGATGATCAGCGATGATGTCGTGGATGCGATCGTCGACAGGGCGAACAGACTTACGGTGCCCTTGTGCCCGATACCAAGGAGATATGAGGCCATCAACCCCATGAAGCCGAACGATACGGAACACAGAATACCCAGCATGAGCGCGATCACCGCGAACACGGACAATCGTCGTTTTGCAATGCCGGTAGTTGTTGATGCCTGATCGTCAATCGGAGGAACGCCCAAGCGGGCAAGCATACTGTTGCCTGGCACCGTTGCCGGTATGCCGTCGGAGATGCCGGTGACAGACACGATATCGGCACCTGCGGCATCGGCGTGATCGACATCGTCAATGACTTCGCTAGGAACGACGCCGGTCCGAACGAAGTCCATATAGGCGGGAGCTGGCTGTGGATCCTGCACATCGGGCCACGGATCCGGTCTGGAAGCATCCTCGGTCTGCGGTGAGCCCGTTGACGGACAACCGGCCGAAACGAGCGGTGTCGTCACCGCCACGGATGGTGATGCAGTGCGTGTGATGGTCTCGTCCATGAGATCTCCTTTCCTGGATGATCATTTTCGCGTGATCATCCATGCGACTATGCGGGTGTACGCGGTTCCGTCATTGGAATCGGTGACTCCCATCGTCACTCGTGGGCACCGGCAGGGGCAAGCGTGTGCGACCAATGTGGTCGAATGTGAATTACGCTTGGAATTGCAACGAAAACGAGCACGCCGAGCCCGTACGCTATGGTGGAAACTATGGCTGAATCGGGAAAGAACTTCGTACAACTGCACAACCATACGCATTATTCGCTGCTCGACGGCGCGTCGAAGATCCCGAATCTGGTGAACCGGGTCAAGGAACTCGGCATGCCGGCCGTGGGCATCACCGACCACGGCAACATGCACGGCGCATATGAGATGTGGAGCACCGCCGTAAAGGCAGGAGTCAAGCCGATCATCGGCATCGAGGCGTATGTGACGCCGGAAACCGCCAGACAGGACAAGTCCCGAGTCCATTGGGGAACCGAGGCGCAACGACGTGACGACGTCTCCGGCGGCGGTCTGATCACCCACCTGACCATGTGGGCGGAAACCGACGAGGGACTGGTGAACCTGACCAAGGCCAGTTCCGTGGCCAACCTCGAAGGCCGCGTCATGCGCTATCCGCGTATGGACAAGGAAGTGCTGTCCACATATTCGAAAGGCGTGATCGCATCCTCCGGATGCCCGTCCGGCATCATCCAGACGAGGCTTCGTCTTGGCCAGTTCGATGAGGCGTTGCGCGCCGCCGGCGAAATGCAGGACATCTTCGGCCGTGACAACTTCTACATCGAGCTCATGGACCACGGGCTGAAGATCGAAACGCAGGTGACCAAGGATCTGCTGACGATCGCGAAGAAGCTCGGCGCGCCGCTGCTCGCCACCAACGACTCCCACTACGTGCTCGAGGAGGATCGCGGGGCGCAGGACGCCATGCTGTGCATCAACTCCGGCAGTCGTCTCGACGACCCCGACCGGTTCAAGTTCGACGGATCCGGCTACTACATCAAATCCGCCGAGGAGATGCGCGAACTGTTCAAGGAACTGCCCGAGGCGTGCGATAACACGCTGGAGATCGCCGAACGCTGCAACGTGATGTTCGACGACAACGAGGACGGCGCGTTCATGCCGCAGTTCGACTGCCCCGAAGGCTGGGACGAGACCTCCCTGTTCCTCAAGAAGGTGGAGGAGGGACTTGAGAAGCGCTACGAGGGCAACGTGCCCGAGCACGTGTCCAAGCAGGCCGACTACGAGTGCGGCGTGATCTGCCAGATGCAGTTCCCAGGCTACTTCCTGGTGGTATCCGACTACATCAACTGGGCGAAGGAGCACGGCATCATGGTGGGGCCGGGACGAGGCTCCGCCGCAGGTGCCATGGTCGCCTACGCGATGGGCATCACCGAACTCGACCCGCTTGAGCATGGTCTGATCTTCGAGAGGTTCCTCAACCCGGAACGTGTGTCCCTGCCGGATATCGACGTCGACTTCGACCCAGAAGGCCGTATGAAGGTCCTGGAATACGTGGCCGACAAATACGGTCACGACAAGGTGGCCCAGTGCGTGATCTACGGCACCATCAAGACCAAGCAGGCGCTCAAGGACTCCGCGCGCATCATGGGATACGAGTTCTCCGTGGGCGAGCGCGTCACCAAGGCGCTGCCCCCGGCCGAGACCGGCGGCAAGGACATCAAGCTGCACGACATCTTCGATCCGAGCGCCAAACGCTACGCCGAGGCGCGCGAATATCGCGAACTGTACGATTCCGATCCGGACGTCAAGCGCATCACCGAAGAGGCGATGGGCATCGAGGGCCTGATCCGCCAGACCGGTGTGCACGCCTGCGCCACGATCATGGGATCCGAGCCCATCACCAACACGTCGCCGCTGCTGGAACGCACCGACGGCACCGTGACCACCACATTCGAATACCATACGTGCGAAACGCTTGGTCTGGTCAAGATGGACTTCCTTGGCCTATCCAACCTTACGGTGATCCGAGACACCCTGCGCAATGTGGCGAACAACGGCAAGGAACCGATCGACTACACCAAGATCCCGCTGGATGACGAGCCGACCTACCAGCTGCTGTCCCGCGGCGACACGCTCGGCGTGTTCCAGCTCGATGGCGACGGCATGCGTTCGCTGCTGCGCACACTCAAGCCGACCAACTTCAACGATATCTCCGCACTCATCGCCCTGTACCGACCGGGCCCGATGAGTATGGAATCGCACACCAACTACGCCAAGCGCAAGAACGGCCTGCAGAAGATCGAGCCGATCCACCCCGAACTCGACCAGCCGCTCAAGGAGGTGCTCGACGAGACCTACGGTCTGATCATCTACCAGGAGCAGGTGCAGTCAGCAGCCCGAATCCTCGCCGGCTACTCGCTCGGCAAGGCCGACGTGCTGCGTCGAGCCATGGGCAAGAAGAAGCCGGAGGTGCTGGCCAAGGAAAAGGTGCCGTTCTTCGCCGGCATGAAGGAGCACGGCTACTCCGAGGAGGCGGCCGAGGCCATCTGGGAGATCCTGGTCCCATTCTCCGGCTACGCGTTCAACAAGGCGCACTCCGCAGCCTACGGACTGATCTCCTACTGGACCGCCTATCTCAAGACCCACTATCCGGTGGAGTTCATGGCCGCACTGCTGCAGGGCGCGTCCACCAACAAGGACAAGACCGCGCTCTACCTCGGCGAAGCGCGTCGCATGGGCATCCAGGTGCTCTCGCCCGACGTGAACGAATCGGTGTACGAGTATTCGGCAGTCGGCGACGTGGTGCGATTCGGTCTGGGCGCCATCCGCAACGTGGGCGAAAACGCCGTCAAGGAGATCATCGAGGAACGCAACAGTCCGCGTGGCAAGTACGTGAACTTCATGGACTACATCAAGCGCGTACCACTCGCCGCGCTGAACCGCCGACTCGTCGAATCGTTGATCAAGGCCGGCGCATTCGACTCCATCGACCCGAACCGTCGCGCCCTCTTCCAGATCCACGAGACCGCGATCAACCAGATCGTGCCGCTCAAACGCAAGGAGGCCGAAGGCCAGTTCGACCTGTTCGCCGACCTCGACGGAGGAGACGACGACGGCGGGGACGCCATGGGCGATGCCGACGTGCAGATTCCCGACGTGGAGGAATGGGACAAGAAGACCAAGCTCAACTTCGAACGCGAAATGCTCGGCCTCTACGTCTCCGACCACCCGCTCAGCGGCATGAGCGCCGTGCTCGCCGGACTGCGCGACATGTCGATCGCCCACCTGATCGACCGGGCCAAGACCATGCCCGAACGCGAACAGGTGGCGCTCGCCGGCCTGATCACCGGCATCGACCGGCGTGTATCGAAGAAGGGCAACCCATGGGCGATCGTGACGATCGAGGACCTGGAAAGCTCCATCCAATGCATGTTTTTCGGCAAGGCATACGAATCGGCCGCCGCCGAAATGGCGCTGGACACCGTGGTGCGCATCCGCGGACAGGTGGAGGTACGTGACGAGACCGTATCGTTGCGCGCCACCGAAATGGAAGTGCCCACGCTGGAGGCGGAGGACGAGCGCTCGCTGGTGATCATGCTGCCCGAAGCGGCCATCGACCACGCGCATGTGGAGCGGCTGGCCGGCATCCTGCACCAGCATCCCGGCTATTGCGAGGTGAAGCTCGCCGTCGTGGATGCCAAGGGAGGGGTGACGATGCTGACGCTCGGCGATGGATTCCGCGTCAAACGCGACACATCGCTGTTCGGCGAGATCAAGACCGTGTTCGGTCCGGCCTGTCTGGCGGCGGCCTGAGCCGGTCAACCGACGGACAGCCGCGCAGAGCGGACACATCGCGCGGCTACAATGACGCACGGAAGGGGAAAGCCATGAAGAACGCTGCCGAAGATCATGTGAGAACCGTCGCCGATCTGTTCGTCGAATGCCTGGTCAACGAAGGCGTCGACACGATCTACGGCATTCCGGGCGAGGAGAACATCCCGCTCATGGAGGCCATCGAACGGAACGGACGCATTCGGTTCGTGCTCACCCGGCATGAGCAGGGGGCCGGATTCATGGCCGCCACACACGGCCATCTCACAGGCAAGCCAGGCGTGTGTCTGGCCACGCTTGGACCAGGCGCGCTCAACCTCACCCTGCCGGTGGCGCAGGCGAACGCCAGCACCACGCCGCTCGTGGCGATCTGCGCGCAGGGAAGCGTGGGCCGTCTGTACAAGGAATCCCATCAGATCGTCGATCTGGTGTCGGTATTCAAACCGTTGACCCAATGGTCGGCGATGATCATGACACCGGAATCCACGCCCGAAATGATCCGCAAGGCCTTTTCGATCTCGCAGCGCAATCGTCCCGGTGCCACCTGCCTGGTCCTGCCGGAGGACGTGGCCGAAATGCCGGCTCCGGAAAACGCCAAACCGTTGCCGTTGCCCAAGCCGACCCATCTCATGCCCGCCGACGACACGATCGACGAGGCCATATCGATCATCCGCGAGGCGAAACGTCCGGTCATTCTCGCCGGCAACGGCGTCACACGCGCCCACGCGCAGGATCGACTGCGTGAACTGGCGGACCTGCTCAATGTGCCGGTGGCCACCACGTTCGAAGGCAAGGGCGTGTTCTCTGACAAGCTGCCGAATGCGCTCGGCGTGGTCGGATTCATGCACAAGGACTACGAGAACTTCGCGTTCGACACCGCCGACCTGATCATCGCCATCGGCTTTTCGATCCAGCAGTTCGATCCGAAGAAGATCAACCCGAACGATGACAAGACCATCATCCACATCAACACATTCGTGGAGGATACGGACGCGCACTATTCCACCGCCCTGAACATCATGGCCGACATCGACCAGACGCTCGCCGTGCTGATCGGCCGTCTGCGCTGGGAGGGCATCACGTTCGACGACTCGCACCCGGCGATCCGCGAACTGCTCAACCGCGAATACGAGTCCTGCGCCGACGACGACTCGTTCCCGATGAAGCCGCAGCGCATCGTCTACGATACGCGTCGCGCGGTGGACGACAACGGCGTGGCGCTCGTCGATACGGGAGCGCTCAAGATGTGGATGGCGCGCCTGTACCCCACGTATCATCCCAACACCTGCGTGATCGACAACTCGCTGTCCACCATGGCATGGACGCTGCCTGGTGCCGTGGCTGCGTCGATGGCCAATCCCGACCGTCCCGTGCTCGCCGTGATGGGCGACGGCAGCTTCATGATGAACGTGCAGGAGATCGAAACGGCGGTGCGTTGCGGCTGCCGCATGGTGATTCTGGTGTGGGTGGACGAGGCCTACGGTCTGATCAAGTGGAAGATGGACATCCACGACGGCACGCACGAATACGTGGACTTCAACAACCCCGATGTGGTGGCGCTCGGCGCGAGCTTCGGCGCCAAGGGCCACGAGATCGAAAGCGCCGACGAGCTGTATCCCGTGCTGCGGCATGCGTTGCGTTCCGGCAGCGGTGTGGACATCATCTCCTGTCCGGTGGATTACAGCGAGAATATGCGACTCATCGACAAGCTGGGCGACATCGACTTCTCCGGCTGATTCGGTTTCGGCCGGCACTGTCCGATGTTCGTTCCGCGCGTGATGGGTGCGCATGCCGTGCAAGGCTCGGGCAGAGCCGGGGCTAGGATGATCCAGTCGTTCGGTCCGATCGATTGCGCGCACTCGGTCGGACGCTGGAAAACGGGAGAGGATCAGAACCATGCGGGCAGGCAGTGGCGGAGCAATCGGACGGGGACGCGGTGGAACCGTTGGCCGGGCGTTTCAGGCGGCGTTCCCGCTCACTGTGCCGATCGCTGCCGGCTTCCTGTTTCTCGGCTGCTCGTACGGTCTGCTCATGCATGCCAAGGGGTTCGCGTTCCTGTACCCGGTGTGCATGGCGTATTTCATCTTCGCCGGCTCGATGGAGTTCGTGACGGTGAACCTGCTGCTCAGCGCGTTCAATCCGGTCGCCGCATTCATGCTGGCGCTGATGGTGAACGCCCGTCACCTGTTCTACGGACTGTCGATGCTCGGCAAATACAAGAACATGGGATGGAAGAAGCCGTACCTGATCTTCGCGATGTGCGACGAGAGCTTCGCCATCAACTCCAGTGCGAGGATTCCCGAGGACGTGGACCGCGGATGGTTCATGCTGTTCGTGAATCTGCTCAACCGGTGGTATTGGATCTTAGGCACGGCGCTCGGCTGGTTAGTCGGCGGACTGCTGCCGGTGAGCACGCGTGGCATCGAATTTGTGCTTACCGCGCTGTTTCTGGTGATCTTTCTCGATCAGTGGATGGGAACCGACGGCGGGTTGCGTGCGCATCTGCCGGCCATGATCGGCGTGCTCGCTTCGGCCGGATGCCCGATGGTGTTCGGCTCGGATGGATTCATGATTCCGTCGATGATCGCCATGCTTGTGCTGTTCGTGGCGTTGCGTCCATGGCTGGATGAGCTGAAGACGGGCGGGGACCATGATAAGCGTGATGATATGGAGGTGACGGCATGACCATGACCGTATGGCAGAGTGTGATCACCATCGCCGTGGTGGCATTGGGTACCATGATCACCCGTTTCCTGCCGTTCATTGTGTTCCCGGAGTCCAAACAGCCGCCGCGGTTCATTGACTATCTGGGGCGCGTGCTGCCGTTCGCCATGACCGGACTGCTGGTCGTGTATTCGCTGAAGGACGTGTCGCCCATGACGGGGAATCACGGTATTCCCGAACTCATCGCCATGGCGGTGATCGTGGCGTTGCACGCATGGAAGCGCAACATGCTGCTATCGATCGCCGGCGGAACGATTCTGTACATGGTGCTGGTGCAGCTGGTATTCGTCTGATCGAATGATCCGTTCGAATGGTCAATCGGCGACGTCTGATCACTATGGCTGGGCGTAGGACGATCAAACGGATCGCTGAAATCATCAACTTGCGATGAAGTGTCGAACATTTTGATTTGTTTTTCGCCCATGGGCAAACATCAGGAATGCAGAAAAAACGACGGACCTAAACTGCCACAGGACGTAATTGTCAACGAGCACTCGAAAAAGAGGCGAAGTATGAGCAGTGGCAAGTCGATGTTGGTGAGTGAGATGGTGGGGGAGTTCATCGAGTCGAATCCACACCTGAGGGTTGAGGCGTTCGATGGGTCTTCGTTCGGCCCCGACGATGCGGATCTGGTGGTGAAGGTCACGTCGCCGGCCGCCGTCTATCAGTTGCTCGCCCACCCCAATGAGATCGGTGCCGTACGCGCCTACGTGCTGGGCGATTTCGACATCGAGGGCATCGACTACGCCGATCCGTATCCGGAACTGCGCAAGCTGCTGTCGCTGGCACCTTACGTGAAGAAACCCTCGCCGGCCGCCGTCGCCAAGGTCGCCGCCGCGGTACTGTCCCACGGACTGCGCCGTCCGCCGGTGCCCGAGACCGAAGGCCCTTCCAAGTTCGCCCGTATCAAGGCCGGTCTGCTGCCGCACACCGAGAAGGCCGACTCCGAAACCGTGAACTACCACTACGACCAGTCCAACGAGTTCTACGCCGACTTCCTCGGGCCGTCCATGACCTACACCTGCGCAGTGTTCGACAATGAGGACATGAGCCTTGAGGACGCGCAGGCCAACAAACTGCGTCTCATTCTCGACAAGCTTGGACTCAAGCCCGGCGAACGGCTACTCGACATCGGCTGCGGCTGGGGATCCATGGTCATCACCGCCGCCCGCCGCGGCATCAAGGCGCTTGGCGTCACCCTGTCCAAGGAGCAGGCCGCCTACGCGCAGGAGTGGATTCGTCGTGAAGGACTCGAGGACCTAGCCGAGGTGCGCGTGCAGGACTACCGCGACGTGCCCGAGCACGACTTCGACGGCATCTGCTCGATCGGCATGATGGAGCACGTGGGCGTGAAGAATTACCAGAGCTACTTCGAGGAGATGTTCCGTCTGCTCAAGCCCATGGGACGCCTGCTCAATCATCAGATCACCATCAGCCACGACAAGCCGGACGGCAAGCCCGGCACCGACGAGTTCCTCGACCGTTACATCTTCCCCGACGGCGATCTGGGCGCACCCGGTTTCATCGAATCGTGCATCCACGACGCCGGTTTCAACGTGGTGCATCAGGAGAACCTGCGTCAGCATTACGCACTGACCCTGCATCACTGGAACCATAATCTGTCCGAGCATTGGGACGACGCCGTGAAGCAGGTCGGGTTCGAACGCGCCAAGGTGTGGGGTCTGTACATGGCTGCCTGCGCGCTCAACTTCGAGATCGACGGCATTCAGATCCACCAGTTCCTGGCCATCAAGCCCGATCGCGTAGGCCACCCCGACGGCAAGTGGTACCCGCTGCGTCCCTGGTGGAAGGCCTGACCCTGCCCACTGCCCCTGCCCCCGTCCCCGTCCTGTCCCACCGTCCTTAGTGTGATCACACTACCGAAGATGATTGCCCCAAAACGTTGCAATTTCAACACCCTCATTTTTTAGTGTGATCACACTAAGGAGGGGTGGCGGCCGGAATACGGGATGGTGGTCACATGTTGGATATCGTGCTGGATGCACTGGATGCACTGGATGCACTGGATGCACTGGATGAAGCGGTGCGATCGTCTAGAAGATCCACTATTCGTCCAACCGTGATCATGTCGACATCGCGCTCGCCGAAGGCTTTCCGTTGATACGTGAGATCGATATCATGTTCGCGTGCGTCATCGATGACACGACGGGCACGTTCCGCGGTCGCACCGCGATCGACGAGGTTGCGGCCCCGCAGCAGAGCGCGTTGCAATGACGGACGCAGCGACTTGATCATCTTGTATCGGTCCGACTTCACCTTGACCATCCATCCGTCATTGAAATACAGCACGGCACCTTCACGATCGGAGGCCTTGGCGTCGGCAATCGCCTGCGCCACCTGCTCGACGGTTTCGCAGCGTCCCAGGATCTCGGGACGGGTGAAACCGCCGGAATCGGCAAATAGTTGTTCATGTTCGTAGTCGATGGTGAACTGTTCCTGATTGCGAATGAGGTGCAGCAGTCGAAGCTCCGAATGATCGTATCCGACGATGTGTCTGTCCGATTTCGTATCGATCGTCTCGACCGCGGCCGTCACGTTCCAGTCGTGCAGATACTGCCATAACCGGTCCCGCACATCGTCATCGGCGGGGAACAGTCGTTCGATCAGTGCCGAATAATCGGTTTGGCCGGACTTCGACCAGAACCGAAATCGTCGTTGGTCGCTTCCGGAGGTGGTTTTGGATTCGTCCGCTGCGCCGATCAGTCCGAGGAACCCATTCTCCTTGCGTTCCACGCGAACCGGAAGAGCTTCGGGATGTCGTTGACAATGTTCGATGATGCTGTCGTATGAGGTTTCCGGAGTTTCGTCCACGGCGAAGAATTTCTCGAATCCTCGTTGCGTCACATGACCGGTACCATCAACGAATAATCCTCGGGCATTGATGGTACGAGTGGTCCAGCGTCCCTCACGGAACGCCTTACTGGTGAAATTGCAGGCATAGATATCATGCTCTCCCTGTACAGGGATCACTCGCACATCGGGGTCCGCGCACATGCGTTCCAATAGGTTGCCGTTCGGGTCTCCCGGCATGATCGGACGGAACATCGTGCGATGGAATCGCTTCCAGGAGTCGCGAATGTATGCATCGGGCACATGATCGGCAGCGTTTCGCGCGGCATTGCGTTGCAGGAGCTCGTCAAGTGGCACGTCGAAGTCCTTGGTCTCCCACAATGCGTCGTGACGTTGTGCCAGTTGGGCAAGCTCCGTCGCATATGTTGGATTCGCATGCTGCGCGTCGGCGACTACGTCCCATCCAGCATCGAGGGCGTCGGCTACCATGCGCCGGCCCAGCGCCACCACCATGTTTTCGAACCGTCCGCCATACTGGTCGCGCATGCGGTCACGGTTGGTTGGGGAGCCTGCGATCATCACGCGGATGTCATCCAACGAGATGATGCAATGCGGCCAGGTGTTGGTGGGGTCCTCAGCCCAGCGTCGAGCCCATGTGGACTTGCCCGACGCAGGCAGGCCGCGGAGAATGATCAGCTTTGCCATGTTTGGTTTCCTGTCTGAATTGCTGTTTGTCTTAGTGATGATGGTGATCGTTGGCCGCTATGCCAGTGTCGGTTGATCGGCGTTGGATTGATCGAGGTCATCTGCGTTGGTATGCGTACAGAACCAGTCGACGATTTGTTGTTCGCTTACCGGTAGTAGGCTCCACGCATCCAGTCCTACATTGAGCGACTCCGGCCGCGCGCCTTCGGGAGTCAGCTGATGCGTATGCCCGTATAGAAGCCGGCAGCCATCGAAGGGAAGGGCTCGGGTGGAAAAGCGTACGGCATCATCGGGCCATCCGTAGGCAAGATCCTCCCGATACGGGAAATGCGACAGATTCACGATCGACGGATCGGTAT
>NZ_JEOG01000019.1:0-62605 GCF_006408715.1 Bifidobacterium sp. UTCIF-39
GCGACACGCGGGGGTGCACGGGTGTGCTACCGTTTGAGTCATGACGTTCTTTTCATGTTGTTGTCGCTAGCCGCCGCCCCTCTGGGTATGCAAACCGGGTGCCGTACGATGTACCGGAGCATATGGGGGTGCTGGTCAGTGACGCATAACTGAAACAGGACGGTTTTTCATTTCGGCCACGTCGGGCCATGAATCCATGATCATCAATCCAGCATCATCCCGGTGCGGCGATCGTCGATCATACGATTCCCACGACGATACGGTCATCGAAATCGAACTCCAACGGTTTACGAATCATTCCCCGTCATGTTTCACGCGATTGCAACACCGGCCAGCAAAGGGGCAGGCGGTGTCATCCGGTCGCACGACGCACATATACGGTAACAGCGCACGGCGGCCAATCCACACCAAAATCAGCAATCGGATATAGGAAACCGGTCAATCCGCAGGGGGAACATCATGACCATCGCAAACTCCATCACTGCACTCGTTGGAAACACTCCGCTCGTCCGGCTCAACCACGTCACCGAAGGCATCGACGCCACCATCGCCGTCAAGGTCGAATACCTCAACCCCGGCGGTTCATCCAAGGATCGCATCGCCGCCCGCATCATCGACGCGGCCGAACGTTCCGGACAGCTCAAGCCCGGCGGCGTGATCGTCGAACCCACCAGCGGCAACACCGGCGTCGGACTCGCGCTCGTGGCCCAGCAACGCGGATACCGCACGATATTCGTGGTACCTGACAAGGTCTCCGAAGACAAGCGATCCGTGCTACGCGCGTACGGTGCTGAGGTCGTGGTCGCACCCACCGATGTGGAACCCGACGATCCGCGCTCCTACTACAACGTATCCGACCGTCTCGCCCGTGAGATCCCCGGCGCGTTCAAGCCCAACCAGTACAGCAACCCCAACGGACCGGAAAGTCACTATCGCACCACCGGCCCCGAGATCTGGGAGGCCACCGACCGTAAGGTAACGCACTTCGTGGCCGGCATCGGCACCGGCGGCACCATCTCCGGCACCGGTCACT
Source organism: Bifidobacterium sp. UTCIF-39 (assembly GCF_006408715.1). Taxonomy (NCBI): domain Bacteria; kingdom Bacillati; phylum Actinomycetota; class Actinomycetes; order Bifidobacteriales; family Bifidobacteriaceae; genus Bifidobacterium; species Bifidobacterium sp. UTCIF-39. Next base: position 1,034 of record NZ_JEOG01000019.1, read on the forward strand.
TCCTCAAGGACGCATCCGCCAACCAGGTGACCGTCATCGGATCCGACCCGGAAGGATCCATCTACTCCAGCCCCGACAACGTGCACCAGTACAAGATCGAAGGCGTGGGGGAGGACTTCTACCCCGACGCATACGATCCGTCCGTGGTCGACGAGATCGTACAGGTCAACGACGCCGAAGCGTTCGAGATGACCCGCCGACTGGCCGCCGAGGAGGGACTGCTCGTGGGCGGTTCGAGCGGCATGGCCGTCGTCTCCGCGCTCAAGTACGCGCGTGAACACCAGCTCGGCAAGGACGCGCTCATGGTGGTGCTGCTGCCCGACTCCGGACGCAGCTATCTGGGCAAGATCTTCAACGATCAGTGGATGCGCGACAACGGATTCGGCGACATCGTGGACCGTACGGCACAGCCCTCGCTCGTGGATACGGTGCTCGGAACGTCGGCGAACGCGTGACGGCGACGCACGGTGCTTCCTCATGCGTCGTCCCTCGTGAACCGCACTGATACGCCACAATCCCAAATCTCATAACACCAATACACCACGTCAGCAATCACCACACTTAGCAATCACACTCACTACGGCACCAGCCATCACATCCAAAGGAGCACATCATGACCATCGACTTCACCGCCACCCAGCTCGCCACCCGCGCCATCCACGCCGGCCAGGAGCCCGATCCGATCACCGGTGCGGTCGTCCCGCCGCTCTACCTGACATCCACGTTCAAGCAGGACGGCGTCGGCCAGCTGCGCCACGGCTACGACTACAGCCGATCGGTGAACCCCACCCGAGACTCCTTCGACACGCAGCTCGCCGCGATCGAAGGCGGCAAGTACGCGCTCGCCTTCTCCTCCGGACTCGCCGCGATCGACGTGCTGCTGCGATCCACGCTCAAGCCCGGCGACCGCGTGCTGCTCGGCAACGACGTGTACGGCGGCACCTACCGACTGCTGAGCAAGGTGTTCGTGCCGTGGGGCATCGGACTGGACGTGGTCGACATCTCCGACGTGGACGCGGTGCGAGAGGCCCTCAGCGCCAACGACTACGCAACCATCTGGGTGGAAACCCCGTCGAACCCGATGCTGCGCATCACCGACGTGGAGGCTGTGGCCGCCCTCGCGCACGAGCACGGCACCCGGATCGTCGTCGACAACACGTTCGCCTCGCCCGTGCTGCAGCATCCGCTCGAGCTCGGTGCTGACGCCGTGGTCTACTCCACCACCAAGTACATCGGCGGCCACTCCGACGTGGTGGGCGGCGCGATCGTGCTCAACGACGAGGAGACGCGCGACAAGGTGGCGTTCCTGCAGAACTCCGCCGGTGCCGTGCCCGGACCGTTCGACTCCTGGCTGCAGACCCGTGGCCTCAAGACCCTGGAGCTGCGCGTGAAGCGACACAGCGCCAACGCGCTCGCCATCGCCGAGCATCTGGCGGCCCGTCCCGAAGTGGAGCGCGTGCTCTACCCGGGTCTGGAATCGCACCCCGGCCACGAGATCGCCGCGCGTCAGATGCACGGCGGATTCGGCGGCGTGGTCTCCGTGCAGCTGGCCGCCGGCCGTGACGCCGCACTGAAGTTCGCTGCAGGCACCGAGATCTTCACGCTCGCCGAATCACTGGGCGGCGTGGAATCGTTGATCGAGCACCCGGCCGCCATGACCCACGCATCGGTCTCCGGCACCACCCTGCAGGTGCCCGACAACCTCATCCGCCTGTCCGTGGGCGTGGAGAACGTGGACGATCTGATCGCCGATCTCGATCAGGCGCTCGAACGCAGCGCGCAGTAAGCCTCTTGGCAAGGCTCGGGCGAGCATCCAGCAAAACGATCGCCTATCGGGGGCGGGTGCCGGTCGGTTTCGGCCAGCGCCCGCCCCGGTGCTATGGGGTGCCATGGAGTGCTATGGTCGGGATCATGGCAGACATGAACGATGCGCGGTCCGCACTCAGGCAATACTTCGGCTACGACGGATTCCGACCCGGGCAGGAACCGCTGATCCACGCCATCCTACAGGGGCGCGACGCGCTCGGCGTCATGCCCACCGGTGCCGGAAAATCCCTCTGCTATCAGATCCCAGCCGTCCTCATGCACGGCGTCACCATCGTCATCTCGCCACTCGTCTCACTCATGGCCGACCAGGTCGCCGGCCTCGAAGGCAACGGCATCCACGCCGTCTGCATCAACTCCACGCAAAGCTCCGAGGAACAGTCCGTCGCTCTCGCCGAAGCCCGATCCGGCCGATGCAAGGTCATGTACGTGGCCCCCGAACGACTCGACACCCAACGATTCGTGGAATTCGCCGCCACGCTCGACATCGCGCTCGTCGCCATCGACGAAGCCCACTGCGTATCCCAATGGGGACAGGACTTCCGACCTGCCTATCTCGGCATCGGCGACTTCCTCAACCGACTGCCCGACCGGCCCGTCGTCGCCGCATTCACCGCCACCGCCACCGAACGCGTACGCCGTGACATCGTCAACCTCGTGGGATTACGCGATCCGCAGATCAGCGTCACCGGATTCGATCGCACCAACCTCTACTTCGACGTGATCAAGGCCGTACCCACCGTCAAACAGCAGTGGATCGAACGGTACGTGACCGCCCGCCCAGACGAATCCGGCATCATCTACTGCGCCACCCGCAAGGAGACCGAAAAGCTCGCCGCCGATTTGTGCGCGCATGGCGTACGCGCGGTGTGCTATCACGCGGGACTGCCGCCCGAGGAGCGTCATGCGGCCCAGCGCGCATTCGTCAACGACGAGGCGCCTGTGGTGGTGGCCACCAACGCGTTCGGTATGGGCATCGACAAATCCAACGTGCGCTACGTGATCCATCACAACATGCCCGACAGCATCGAAGCCTACTATCAGGAGGCCGGCCGCGCCGGACGAGACGGGCTCGCCTCGCGTTGCACGCTGTTGTGGAGCGACGGCGATATCGCCACCCGTCGTCGATTCATCGAAATGGAGAACGGCAACGAACGCCTTACCGACGAGGAGGCGCAGGCCGTGCGCAATCGTCGCCGCGTACTGCTCGACGGCATGATCGGCTACTGCCGTACCACCGACTGCCTGCACCGGTACATCACCTCTTATTTCGGCGAGACCGGCGAGGTGAAGTGTTCGGGGTGCTCCAACTGCGACGGCGAATTCGAGACGATCGACGTGACCGATATCGCGCGCGCGGTGAGTCGGTGCGTGCATGATGTGCATCAGCGGCTCGGTGCCGGCAAGATCGTGCAGGTGTTGCGCGGCTCCGACGCGCAGGAGATGCATGACTGGCGGCATCTTGATTCCCTACCCACCTACGGCATATTGCGCGATGTGCCCGCAACGCGTATTCGTGACGTGATCTCGCAGATGACGTCGGACGGGTATTTGGCCGTGGCCGACGGCAGATATGCGGTGGTGATCTTCGGGGCGAGGGCCGCTGAAACCGTAGCGCCGGCGTTCTCCATGGTGATCAAGCAGGTGAGCCGGCCGGCTGATGATGACGATCATGGCGGCGGTTCGGGCGGCGGCACGACCTACGGCGGTTCGGGCGGTTCTCAGACCGGCGGCTCGTCGCGTAGGACCCGCAGTGTGGCACCCGCCGAACTCGACGGCGCGGACGCCGAACTGTTCGTACGATTGCGTGAACTGCGCACGGAGATCGCCCGCGCGGAAGCCATTCCGCCATATCGGGTATTCAACGACAAGACGTTGTGCGACATGTGCGTGCGGAGGCCGCGGAACGACGGCGAATTCCTGGCGGTCAACGGCGTGGGGCAGAAGAAGCTCGAACAGTACGGCGGGCGCTTCCTCGCCGTGATCCGCGACTTCGGCGACTGACGGGTGTCAGAGGCGTTGGATTCCTTTGACACCTGCCGGTGCCCGAAGCCACTCGCTGATAACGGACGATAACCGACACTCATACCGACATGCGTGGCGGGGTGGTTGACTTGGCGGCCGTCGCGGACAACAGTAGGGTATGGATCCCGACCCGTTTGGGATCGACGGACGCCGGGCCGCGGTTGCGGACGGATACGACGTGTGCCGGCGCGGATTCGGCATGCGTCGGCATGAATCACAGTCAAAAGGAGTCGTCATGACGGACGAAACACACGAGAAGCCGGTTGTCGAGAGCTTCCAGCTGGATCACACCAAGGTCAAGGCACCGTACGTGCGCTACATCGACACGGAAACCGGCCCTCACGGCGACGTGATCTCCAACTATGACCTGCGTCTGGTGCAGCCGAATGAGAACGCCATTCCGACCGGCGGTCTGCACACCATCGAGCATACGATCGCCGTGCTGCTGCGCGAACGCATTCCGGGCTACATCGACTGCTCGCCGTTCGGCTGCCGTACCGGCTTCCATCTGCTGACGTGGGGTGAGCACTCCACCGAGGATGTGGCGAAGGCGCTCAAGGAGTCGCTGGAGTTCATCGCGTACAAGGCCACGTGGGACGACGTGCCGGCCACCACGATCGAAAGCTGCGGCAACTACCGTGACCACAGCCTGTTCACGGCCAAGGAATGGTGCAAGGACATCCTGGCCAAGGGCATCAGCTCCGATCCGTTCGAGCGCAAGGTGGTGTGAGGCCTGCTGGTTCCGGCGGTCCGCGGTTCGAACATGCGGGAGCGCCCGGAACAATACGGGCTGGAAAAGACGAAATCCGCAATTCGTAGTGTGGTACGGACGTTTTGGGTAACGAAAACGTCCGTAAACTACTACAAATCGCGGATTTCGTCCTTTTTGTACCGGATTTTTGCGGGCTGCCGTCTGCGTCAGCGTGCGGCGATGACCTTGCTGACCTCGTCGACGATGTCGTGCATGCCCTTGCGGGCTCGCTCGGCGTCGCCCTTCCACACGGCGTTGGCGACGGCGTCGTGCGCGTCGAGTGCGCTGGGCGACGGTCGGCTCGGATACATGTTGATCTCCACACGACCGCGCAGAATGGTCGCCACGATCGGCGCAAGGGATGCGAACAGTTCGTTGCCGCTGTTGCGAAGCAGCATCGAATGGAACTCGATGTCGAGGTCGTGGAACGGTTCCAGATCTCCGGCCTCGCCGTGTCTGCGCATCTCCATGGCGAGCACCGGCATCTTGGCGCGCACATCCAGCGATGCGCGGGTGGCTGCTCCGGCGGCTGCGGCCGGTTCGATGGCGAGTCGAAGTTCGGTGAGGGACATGAGCTCCTGTTTGCGTTGGCTCGAGTGCAGTTTCCACTGGATGACCTGCGGATTGAGCGCCGCCCATGCGGACGGGTCCTGTGCCACCAGTCCGACGCGCCGCCGGATCGTCACCGCATCGGCCGCTTCGAGATAGCGTGCGGCGTCGCGGGCCACCGTACGTGAGACGCCGAAACGGTTCTGGATGTCCTCCAGTGTGATGTTGCCGCCCACGATCCAGCGTCCGTCGATGATGTCGATGGCCAGCTGATCGGCGATGGGCAGGTGCATGAGCTTGCCGTCCGCGGATGATTCGTTGGCGTTAGACGACATCGATGGCGATGTCGACGAAGATTTCGGCGTATCTGTCATAGAAAAAAGATTACCAATGCTGTGTGTCTCGGACGAGGAATGCGTTGGATCCGTGTTGTTCAGTCAAGTGCAACTGCGTCGATCTTGGACGGCCTCGGACGACTGGGCCGATCATCATTTTTAAAAAGTACTCTTTTTAAATCGACAAAGAGTACTTTTTATCGGTAGAGTGGGTGTCAGCAACCGCGGTGCATGACAGTCTCGGTGTGTGACGACCGGCGTCGGGAATCCGGGAATCGCGGTCGGGCAGTGCGGTCGGTTGCATCAGTTGGTCAGTCCAGCCGATTGGATTGGGCGGAACGAACGGATCGGTCGGCTGATCGGTCAGTCAGGCGAAGGAGCGGACAATGAGCGTGCATGTAGTGGTTATGGGTGTTGCCGGATGCGGCAAATCCACGGTGGCCGAGGCCATTCGGGATCGTATGGGATATGCCATGGCGGAGGGCGATGATTTCCATCCGCAGGCCAATATCGACAAGATGTCCGCCGGCATTCCGCTGACCGATGAGGATCGCTGGCCATGGTTGCGCGTGATCAACAGCTGGATGGTGGCGCGTGATTCGATCGGGGAATCCACCGTCGTCTCCAGCTCGGCGCTCAAGCGGTCCTATCGTGACGTGCTGCGTGAGAACGTGCCGGTGTTTTTTGTGCATCTTGCCGGAACGCCGGAGCTCATCGGCGAGCGCATCGCCGCGCGTAAGGGGCACTTCATGCCGCCGGCGCTGCTGCCCAGCCAGTTCGCCGCTCTCGAACCGTTGCAGCCCGACGAGCCGGGCATCGAGATCTCCATCGAAGGCACCATGGAGGAGATGGTCGAGAGAGCCATCGCCGCGGTGAAGGAGCATGCCGCCAAGGAGGAGCGTGCGCTGGCGCAGTAGCCGGCAGACAACGCTCCGAGAATCGCCGTAATCATTACGAACCAGTACCAACCACAACCATCACAGGAATCGGAAAGAAGGACACTATGCAAATCGGAATGATCGGACTCGGCCGTATGGGCGGCAACATGGTCAGGCGTCTGAAGGCGGGCGGACACACCGTCGTCGGCTTCGATGTGAATCCCGAATCGGCGCGTGACGTCGACGGTCTTGAGGCGCTGGTCGCCGCGCTTGACGCTCCGCGCATCGTATGGGTCATGGTTCCCGCCGGCAAGCCCACGGAATCCACTATCGATGCGCTCAAGGCGCTGCTCGAACCGGGCGACGTGGTGATCGACGGCGGCAACTCCAAGTACACCGAGGATCGCAACCATGCGGCATCGCTTGCGGAACGCGGCATCCGGTTCCTTGACTGCGGCGTGTCCGGAGGTGTGTGGGGTGCCGAACGCGGTTATGCGCTCATGCTCGGCGGGGATCGCGAGACGTTCGAATATGTGCGTCCGCTGCTCGAGACGCTCAAGCCGGAGGGGGAGCACGGTCTGGTGCTGGCCGGGCCCGTGGGCGGCGGCCACTTCGCCAAGATGGTGCATAACGGCATCGAATACGGTATGATGCAGGCGTTCGGCGAGGGCTTCGCCACCATGATGAAAAGCGAGTACATCGACAATCCGGCCGAAACCATGGATTCGTGGCGCGAGGGATCCGTGGTGGCGTCCTGGCTGCTCGATCTGTTCGACAACGCCACCGAGCATGATCCCGAGCTGGCGGATGTGCCGGCCGTGGCGAACGAATCCGGCGAGGCGAAGTGGATGATCGAGGCGGCCCTTGAGCTTGGCGTGCCGACGCCGGCGACCGCTGCGGCCCTGTGGCAGCGGCAGACCTCACGCGGCGGTGCCGACGACATCCTGCGCGTGGTCACCGCGATGCGCGCCCAGTTCGGCGGCCACGTCACCAAGGTCGACGAGATCGCCACGCACTGAGTGGTGTGCCTCGGCTGGGCTGAGGTGTCGTTGCCCGTGCCGCATTGTTTGCTGTTTTCCGTAGGCCCGCACTCGCCAGGTGCGGGCCGATTTCGTTGTACGGTGTATGGGGAACGGAACGGGATCGGGGACACTGTGCGGTTCGTGGTCATTGCGGAACGAACCGTAGTCGTAGGCGGATGTGCGGTTGCGTCACATTGTGCGTTGCGGCTGAACCGTAATCAAGGGATGATCGGGCGGTACGCCGACATGAAATAGATCAGACGTCTGATGTCGTGGTAGACTGTGGTCATTGCCGGGTCGTGCAACCGACACGTACGGTCCGACGAATTCGGACGATATGCGTATTCGACGATGAGTCACGCAACGGCGTATCAAGGAGGAATGATGATCCAGCCCACCTTCGTGGTCGGCGCCTACGCGTCGCTTCCGCACCGCAGGGACGACCAGCGGAAATACTATGAACTGCTTGGCGAACAGTCGTGGGTCGACGCCATTGAAATCCCGTATCCGGGCGATCTCGCCGATCCGACGGACCGCGCATGGTACGCCGATGCGTTGCCGCCCGTCTGGTGTCGCAACGTGATCACCGCCATTCCCGGCACCATGCAGGCCGTCGGGCGCGATCCCGGTTTCGGCTTGGCGAGTCCTGATGATGACGGACGTCATGCCGCGATCGAGTTCGTTCGGAACGTCAACGACGTCATCGCCGATCTGGCCGAGCGTCGCGGTGCCAACGACGTGGCTTTCGTGGAGCTGCATTCGGCACCAACCGGCCGCGCCGATGCCGACGCCATGCGGCGGTCCCTCGCCGAACTGACGTCATGGGACTGGCGTGGCACACGACTGGTGATCGAACACTGCGATCGATTCGTCGACGGACAGAAGCCGGAGAAGGGCTTCCTGCCGATCGACGCCGAAATCGAACTGTGCCGACAGGCCGGCGTGGGCCTGACCGTGAACTGGGGGCGCAGCTGCGTGGAGGGGCGGGATGCGAACCTGCCGCTTGCCCACGTCACGGCGGCGGCGCAGGCCGGCGTGCTCACCGGACTCATGTTCTCCGGAGCCGGTCCGGACGTCACGCAATACGGCTACGCATGGATCGACGGCCACCTGCCCATGAACCCCGACGAGCCCACGTCGCTGATGGACTCCGACCATATCCGCGCATGCGTGGCTGCGGCCATGACGTGCGAATCGTTGGAATACATCGGGGCCAAGGTCTGCGTGCCCGGTGACAGCGATCTGCGTGAGCGGGTCGGTTATCTTGAACGCATTCACCACGCGGTGGTGGGGCAATGAGCGGCGTCGGTACGACGGACGGCGTCAGCATGGCGAATGGCGAGCGCCGGTATCTCGCCTTCGACATCGGCGGCACCAAGATCGCGTCGGGCGTGGTGTCGTTGCCGTCCGTTGATTCGCTGGCTCAGCCCGTGGTCGCCGATGTCGAGATGATTCCCACCCTTGCCGATCGTGGCGGCGACGATGTGCGCGAACGTCTGGTGGAATTCGCAGTCCGGCGGATCGAACGATGCGCGCATGATGGCGTGGACATCGTCGGTGTGGGCATCGGTTCGGCCGGCGTGGTCGATTCGTCGTCCGGGGTGATCCTGTCCGCCACCGATCTGATGCCGGGCTGGGCCGGGCAGCATATCACGGCGGCGGTCGGCGAGGCCACGGGCCTGCCCGTGCATATGGTGGGCGACGTGGGTGCGCACGGCATCGGCGAGGCATTGTATGGAGCCGGTCGCGGATATCCGATCATGCTGTCGGTGGGCGTGGGCACGGGCATCGGCGGTGCGGTCGTGGATCATGGGCGGCTGATCACCGGCGCGCATGGCGTGGCCGGACATGTCGGTCATATGCCACACGGTCTGGGCACAGGCATGCGCTGTTCGTGCGGTACGACCAGCGGGCATATCGAACCGGTGGCATCGGGCACCGGCATCGCCGACCTGTTCGAATCCCGTCGTCCCGATGATGTGGCTCCGGCTGCGAACGCCGCCGAGATCGCGCGGCGCGCGGCGGCGGGGGAGCGGTACGCCGTGGAGATCCTGACCATGAGCGCGCGTGCGCTTGGCGAATGCCTCGCCGGCATGGGCAACCTCATCGACCCGGCGGCGATCGTGCTGTCCGGATCGGTGGTCAACGCCGGCGAGGTGTGGTGGCGGGCCCTACGCGAGGGGTTCGCCGACGGCGCGCTGCCGTTGCTGCGATCCACGCCGTTGTTGCGCGGGCGGCTTGGCGGAAGCGCCCCGCTGATCGGTGCGGCCGCCGCGTTCGCCGCTTCGCGACGATAGGGATGAATGCGCAAAGACACGGAAAGACTATGCAAAGGAGCATCATATGAATCCGATCATTGAACAGATCAAGGGCGGTCTGGTGGTCAGCTGTCAGGCGTATCCGGGCGAGCCGTTGCGGCATCCGGAGACCATGGCGCAGATGGCCATGGCCGCGGAGATCGGTGGTGCGGTGGCCATCCGCTGCCAGGGCCTTGCCGATATCGCCGCGATCAAGGGACAGGTGAAGGTGCCGGTCATCGGCATCTGGAAGGAGGGGGACGACGGCGTGTATATCACGCCCACGCTGCGTCATGCGCGCTGTTGCGCCGCCGCCGGAGCCGATATCGTGGCCATCGACGCCACGCGTCGGCCGCGCCCTGATGGCCTCACCTATGCGCAGACCGTGGAGGCGCTGCATCGCGACGGTGTGATCGTGATGGCCGACTGCGGCAGTTTCGCCGATGCACAGCAGGCCGTCGACGCCGGCACTGATATCATCTCCACCACGCTGTCGGGATATACCGGCGAACGGGAGAAAACCGACGGGCCCGATTTTGAGCTACTTGGGCAGATGGTCGACGCGTTCCCCGATGTGCCGGTGCTGTGCGAGGGACGCATCCACACGCCCGATCAGCTGGCCGAGGTGATGCGGCGCGGAGCCTGGGCGGCGGTCGTCGGCACGGCGATTACCCATCCGACCAGCATCACGCGGTGGTTCGCCGCGCGGCTCAAAGGCTGAGTCCGGTTTGTGATTCGCGGGTTCGGTGCCTGTCTGACGCACGGCTGCGTCATATGGGCACCGAGCCGATCGTCCGGTGCCTGTCCGACGCATTCGTGTGTTGAACAGGCGCCGTAGTGTTTGTTTGGTGCCCATATGACGTGTGCGTGCGTCGTATGGGCACCGTACTGTGTGCCCGAGGGATTGGCGTATGCACGACGGAGTATGTACGACAACCAAGAGATCAGATGTCATACGACACTCCGTATTGCGGTAAGACATCAGACGTCATATGATTATGCCAAGTTCGGGACGCATTGAGGCATCCCGGGCATTCAAGGAAGTAGGAAATCAAAGGAGAGCACTACGATGTCGTTATTCAGGAACCGACTGACCAAGGCCGCGGCCCTGGTCGTCGCCGGCGCCATGACGCTCAGTCTCGGCGCATGCGGCGGCGGTGGAGATACCGCCAAGACCTCGTCCGGCACCGCCGTGGCCGACACCATCACCGCACAGGTGGCATACGCCAGCCGTGACTTCGCCCCATCCACCACGTCCAGCGCCCTCGCCATGGCTGGCAATTGGCACGTGACCGAACCGCTCTACGCACTCAACTACTCGGATTTCTCCGTCTACAACGCCCTGGCCAAGGGTGAGCCGGAGCAGGTGTCCGACACCGAATACGTGGTCACCCTGCGTGACGGCGCCAAGTTCTCCGACGGTACCGCCGTCACCCCCGAGGACGTGGTCAGCTCGTGGAAGCGCACCACCGCCGAAGGCAGCCTCTACGTCTCCATGCTCGGCTTCATCCAGAACGTGGAGGCCAAGGGCGACAACCAGGTGACCTTCACGCTCAAGCGGGCCTTCCCGATGTTCAAGCAGCGTCTGGCCCTCATCCAGATCGTGCCGACCTCCATGAGCGACGCCGACCTCAAGGCCCAGCCCGTCGGCTCCGGCCCGTGGAAGTACACCGAGATCACCGACCAGCAGGTCAAGTTCGACAGGAACGACCAGTACAACGGCGACTACAAGGCACAGACCAAGCACATGGTGTGGAACGTGGCCGTGGACGACACCTCCCGCGTCACCGCCATGCAGGCCGGCAAGACCGACGTCATGGAAATGGTGCCCGCCAACGCGTTCAAGACCCTCGAATCCTCCGGATCCGAACTCGACACTGTGCAGGGCTTCAACCAGCCGTTCCTGATGTTCAACACCAAGAAGGCCCCGTTCGACAAGGCCGAGGTGCGTCAGGCCGTGTTCTACGCCATCGACACGCAGAAGCTCATCGACAACCAGATGAACGGACAGGCCACCGCCGCCACCAGCTTCCTGCCCGAGAACTTCCCCAACTACCACAAGGCCAGCACCGTCTACAAGCAGGATCTGACCAAGGCCAAGAAGCTGCTCAAGGACGCCGGCGTGACCGGTGAGCTCAAATTCACCCTGTACACCACCGACCAGTCCTGGATCACCCAGCTGGCACCGCAGATCAAGAACGATCTCGCCCAGATCGGCATGAACGTGGACATCCAGTCCATGGCATCCTCCGCCCTCTACCCGAACGTGACCGACAAAGCCGACGCCGACTACTCGATGGTCCTCGCCCCCGGCGACCCGTCCGTGTTCGGCAACGACCCCGACCTGCTCATGAACTGGTGGTACGGCGACAACGCCTGGACCAGGACCCGCACCTTCTGGAAGGACTCCGACGGCTACAACCAGCTCCACGAGCTGATGGACAAGGCCATCGCAGCCAGCAGCGACCAGGAACGCCAGGAGTACTGGAACCAGTGCTTCGACCTGCTCAGCGAGCAGGTGCCGCTCTACCCGCTGTTCCACCGCAAGACGACCACCGCCGTCAAGAAGGGCGTGTTCGAGAAGTTCCAGCCCATCGGCTCCACCGGCATCAATCTGGTGGAAGCCAAGCTCAGCAAGTAGCCCAACCCTCACCAAACACCAAACGGCCGCAAGCCGGCCGCAGTCGTTCAGCCGTTCGCGAACGGCTAATCAATGCCCCGGCCCGTGGACCGGATCACTGATCCAACACCCACACAATCCGCATCCGCGGGCCGGTTCCTCTCTTGTTCTTTCTCTTGTTCGTCAAGGCCCGGCGACAGCCATGCCGCCTCACCGTCCGTCGGCCACACGACCGACCGCATTCATGTTCACCATTCATTGGGAGACACAGACGTGAATAATCTTCTACGACTTCTTGGCAGACGACTGATCGCCCTGCCATTCATGGCATTCGGAGTGACACTGCTCGTCTACTTCCTCATGTCGTTCTCACAGTACGATCCCGCCGTCGCCGCACTCGGCGAAAACGCCACCCCCGAGGCGCTCGCCGCATACCGCCACGAGATGGGCTTCGACCGCCCCTGGTGGGAGCAGTTCTTCTCCTACCTCGGCGGCCTGCTGCACGGCGACCTCGGCGTATACGGCGTCAACAAGGACTCCGTGGGCGCGCGCATCGCCGACGCCTTCCCGATCACCCTGCAGCTGACGTTCATCGGCCTGCTCATCGCCGTGGTCCTCGCCGTGATCTTCGGCGTGCTCGCCGCCCTCTACCGGGACACCTGGGTCGACCAGGCCATCCGAGTCGTGTCCATCATCGCCATCGCCACCCCGTCGTTCTGGCTCGGCGTGCTGCTCATCTACCTGCTGCAGATCCAGCTGTCCTGGCTGCCCGGCGCCGGCGAACTGCCCGCATTCGCGCAGGACCCGTCCGGCTACCTCGCCCGCATGGCCATGCCCAGCTTCGCGCTCGGCCTGCCCGTCGCCGGCTCGCTGACCCGCATCATCCGCACCTCCATGGTCGAGGAGCTCGACAAGGACTACGTGCGCACCGCCATCGGCGCGGGCGTGCCCAAACGCGTGGTCGTGGCACGCAACGTGTTCCGCAACGCGCTGATCACCCCGGTCACCGTACTCGGCATGAAGATCGGCTACCTGATGGGCGGCGCGATCGTCATCGAGGTCATCTTCTCCCTGCCCGGCATGGGCACCGCCATGTTCGACGGCATCAACAACAACCAACCGATGCTCGTGCAGGGCGTGGTGCTCGTCGTCGCCCTGGCGTTCATGGTGGTCAACGTGATCGTCGACCTGCTGTACGTGCTCATCAACCCGCGAATCAGGACGGTGTGACATGTTCGGAAGCAACAACGCAACCAAGGAATTCAGCAAACCCGGAACCAAGGTCAAGGTCCGTCGCTGGTCGAGCATGACCGTCGGCACCCGCATCTCCGTGATCGTGATCGCCGTGCTGGCGCTCGCCGCCATCCTCGCGCCCGTCGTCACCCCGCACGACCCCACCGAGATCACCATGAGCTACGATTCGCCGAGCGGCGACCACTGGTTCGGCACCGACAACCTCGGCCGAGACGTGTTCTCCCGCGTGATCTACGGCGCCCGGTACTCGCTTGTCATTGGCCTGACGTCGATCGCGTTCGCCCTCGTCGTGGGCGCGATCATCGGCGCGATCGCCGCCGTCTCCCGCACGTGGATCTCCGAAATCATCATGCGACTGATCGACGTGGTCATGTCCGTGCCGACGATCGCCCTGGCCGCCGTGTTCGTGTCGATTCTCGGACAGTCGATGATCGGCATCATCATCTCGATCGGCGTGCTCTACGTGCCGCAGATCGCACGCATCGTGCGAGCGAACATCATCAGCGAATACGGCAAGGACTACGTGCGTGCCGTGATCGTCTCCGGTGCACGCGCGCCGTGGATTCTGTTCAAGCATGTGACGCGCAACATCGCCGCTCCCGTCATGGTGTTCACCACGCTGTCGGTGGCCGACGCGATCGTGTTCGAGGCGTCGCTGAGCTTCATCAACGCCGGCATCCCCGAGCCCACGCCCACCTGGGGCAACATCCTCTCGTCCGCCAAGGCCGGCGTGCTGTACGGCTACTGGTGGCAGGCCATGTTCCCCGGTCTGGCGATCATGATCACCGTGCTGTGCCTGAACATCCTGTCCGAAGGCATCACCGACGCCATGGTGGCCGCCCCCACCGCGCCGATCAGGCAGACCGCCGACGAGGCCGAGCTCAAGCGCAAGGAGGATCGTCTGCTCATCGATCCGGTGGCCGCCTACAAGGCCCAGCACGAGAACCTCGAACTGCGTCTCGCCCAGCTGCGCGAGGCGGAGCTCAGGCGCAAGGACCGCTTCATCCCGCTTTCGCAGGAACCGCCGGTCATCGAGGTTCGGGACCTGTGCATCAAGTTCCCGCGTCACGGCGACGTGAACGTGGTGGACCACCTGTCGTTCTCCGTACGCCCCGGCGAGACCATGGGCCTGGTGGGCGAGTCCGGCTGTGGCAAGTCGATCACCTCGCTGGCCATCATGGGACTGCTCGACCCCAAGGCCCAGATCAGCGGCGAGATCCTGTTCGACGGCAAGAACCTAGTGGGCATGGACCCCAAGGAGCACAACGCGTTGCGCGGCCACGAGATCGCCATGGTCTATCAGGACGCGCTCTCCAGCCTCAACCCGTCCATGCTCATCAAGGCGCAGATGAAGCAGCTCACCTCCCGCGGCGGCACCCGCAGCGCCGAGGAACTGCTCGAACTCGTGGGCCTGGACCCGAAGCGCACGCTCGAATCCTACCCGCACGAGCTCTCCGGCGGCCAGCGTCAGCGCGTGCTCATCGCCATGGCCCTCACCCGCGACCCCAAGCTCATCATCGCCGACGAACCCACCACCGCCCTCGACGTGACCGTGCAGAAGCAGGTGATCGACCTGCTCAACGAACTGCGTGAGAAGCTCGGCTTCGCCATGATCTTCGTCTCGCACGATCTGGCGCTCGTGGCCAAGGTGGCCCACTCCGTCACCGTCATGTACGCCGGACAGGTGGTCGAACAGGCCTCCACCAAGGAGATCCTCACCGACCCCCGTCACGAATACACGCGCGGCCTGCTCGGATCCGTCACCTCCATCGAGGCCGGACAGGGCCGTCTCCATCAGGTGCCCGGCACCGTGCCCAGCCCGGCCGACTTCCCCAAGGGCAACCGCTTCGCGCCCCGATCCTCGCGCCCCGACCACGGTCTGGACGTGCGCCCGGTGATGAAGGTCGTACCTGGAACCCAGCATTACGTGGCCTGCCAGCCCGACGACCCCGAACCGGGCCCGGCCCCCGATTTCACCTACGACTGGTTCGCGGCAACCCCCGAAGTGGCGGCCCGCGAGGCGGCCAAGGCGCTGAAAGGAGCACAGCGATGAGTGAGACGAACAGCAAGCGCAACGCCAGCAAGGCCACGCCCATCATCGAACTCAAGGACATCGAGGTCGTGTTCACCACCCGCGCCGGATCGCTCTTCCACCCCAAGAAGATCACCGCCGTCAACAAGGTGAACCTCCGGCTCATGCCCGGACGCACGATCGGCATCGTCGGCGAGTCCGGCTGCGGCAAGTCCACCACCGCGAACGTGATGTGCGGACTGCAGAGCGTGACCGGCGGCACGGTGTTCTTCAAAGGTCAGGACGTCACCCGGCGCACGGCCAAGGAGCGCATGGACATCGGACGCGTGGTCTCCGTGGTCTTCCAGGATCCGGCCACAGCGCTCAACGCCCGCATGAGCGTGCAGGAGCAGCTCATGGACCCGCTGGTGGTGCACAGCCTCGGCAATGAGGAATCGCGCCGCAAACGCGCCTACGAACTGATCGACATGGTGGGGCTGCCCAAGTCGGCGCTCAACGCCCTGCCCGGCCAGCTTTCCGGCGGTCAGCGTCAGCGCGTGGCCATCGCCCGAGCCCTGTCGCTCAACCCGGACGCGATCATCGCCGACGAACCGACAAGCGCCCTCGACGTGTCGGTGCGCGCGCAGATCCTCAACCTGCTGAGCGATCTCAAGAAATCGCTCGGACTGTCGATGGTGTTCATCAGCCACGACATCCAGACCGTGCGATACGTGTCCGACGAGATCGTGGTGATGAACCACGGCACCATCGTCGAACATGGCGAGGCCCACGACGTGCTCACCAATCCGAAGGACCCCTACACGCGGATGCTGCTCGGCGCTGCGCCATCGCTGCTGCACCCCACGCCGGACGAATGCATCTGACCGGATGCACGACCGGCCGGCGGCTGACCGATTGCATCAGCCGCCGGCCATCGGTCACACCATCCTCATACCGCCACAATCACCACAATCGCACAACACAACAGAACAAAGGAAACCCAACCATGACCACCACCTTCCGCGGCGTCATCCCGCCCGTCGTCACCCCGCTCACCGCCGAGCGCGAACTCGACCGCGTCAGCTTCAAACGCTCGATCGACCGACTGATCGACGCCGGCGTCAACGGCCTGTTCTTCCTCGGATCCTCCGGCGAGGTCGCGTTCAGCACCGACGAACGTCGTCGTGAGATCATCGAGGCCGCCATCGAATTCGTGGCGGGACGAGTCCCCGTGCTCGTCGGCTGCATCGACACCGAAACCAATCGTGTGATCGAACACGCCAAGGTCGCCAAGGAACTCGGTGCCGACGCGATCGTCGCCACCGCGCCGTTCTACGCGCTCGGCGGCCTGCCGGAGATCGAGAACCACTTCCGCCTGATCCATCAGGCCGTGGACCTGCCGCTGTTCGCCTACGACATCCCCGTCTGCGTGCACGTCAAACTGCCCGGCGACCTGCTGGTACGGCTCGGACTCGAGGGCGTGCTGACCGGCGTGAAGGATTCGTCGAACGACGACGTGGCCTTCCGCTTCCTCGTGGACGACAACAACAAGGCCGGCCATCCGCTCACCCTGCTCACCGGTCAGGAGGTCGTGGTCGACGGCGCGTACATGGCCGGTGCCGACGGCAGCGTTCCCGGTCTGGGCAACGTGGAATGCACCGGATACGTGCGCATGTGGCAGGCGTACGAGGCCGGCGACTGGGCCACCGTGCGCGCCGAACAGGACAAGCTCGCCGCACTCATGCGCATCGTCACCGTCACGTCCGGCGTGTCCGGATTCGGTGCGGGTGTGGGGGCATTCAAGACCGCCATGGCATTGCTCGGCGTGTTCGACACCAACCAGATGCCCAACCCGGTGCAGGCGCTGCAGGGCGAGAACGTGGAGGCCGTGGCCGCCGTGCTGCGCGAATGCGGACTCGAACCCGTGCGCACCCCCGAGGACGTCACCAACTCCACGCACTGAACCATCTGAACCCTGAACCATCAACGATCGTTGAAAGGAATCTTCCATGGCGGAAGTCATCATCGTCAAGAACCAGGATGAGGCAGGCGCACTATATGCCAAGGCCGTCGCCGATCTCATCGAACGCAAGCCCTTCGCGGTGCTCGGCCTGGCCACCGGCTCCACGCCGCTCACGGCCTATGAGCATCTGGCGCTCGAAGTGCGCGACCGCGGCCTCGACGTCTCCCACGTGCGCGGATTCGCGCTCGACGAGTACGCCGGACTGCCGGTCGAGCATCCGGAATCCTATCGGAGCGTGATCACACGAACCGTGGTGGAGCCACTCGGTCTTGATCCCAGGCATGTGCATGTACCCAACGGATTGCTGGACACCATCGCCACCGCGGGTGCCGACTACGATCGCGCCATCGAGGATGCCGGCGGCATCGACGTGCAGATCCTCGGCGTGGGCACCGACGGTCATATCGGATTCAACGAACCGGGCAGCTCGCTGGCATCCGGCACGCGCATCAAGACGCTTACTCAGCAGACGCGCGTCGACAACGCCCGCTTCTTCGACGGCGATATGAATCAGGTGCCCACGCACTGCATCACGCAGGGCATCGGCACGATCATGAAGGCGCGGCATCTGGTGCTGCTCGCGTTCGGAGAGAACAAGGCCGACGCCGTGGCCGCCAGCATCGAAGGACCCGTTTCGGCCATGTGCCCGGCCTCGGCGCTGCAGCTGCATCCGCACGCCACGTTCATCGTGGACGAGGCCGCGGCCGGCAAGCTCAGGCTCGCCGACTACTATCGCTGGGTCTACGCGAACAAGCCGTCCTGGCAGGGCATCTGATCGATCGGCGGATGTCGGTTACTACATAGTGACATCCGCTGGCGCAATCAACGATTCCCCGGCGTCGAATCGACCCTTTACGCTGATTCGACGCCGGAACCGTGCTATAAAAAGAGTATCCGTGGTTGCCGTTGACCATGTCCCGGAGCGGTTTGGAGGGACACGACTCCAATTACGTAGCCGATATCAGCGTCCGTACCGACGCCGATGATCATGCATATTCTGGAAGGAACGTAGATGCCGTCCACGCCGGTCAGTGATTTCGTGGTTTCCGTACCGTCGATGTCCTATCTGGATCGTTCTCCGATCGATACGGATACCCCCCAGCAGCCAAGCCGCTGCGATATCACCATGGACGCGATCAAGTCGTACATCATCAACCACAAGCTGGTGCCCGGCGACAGTCTGCCCACCGAAACCGAACTGTGCCAGGCGGTCAAGGCATCACGATCCTCCGTCCGCGAAGCGGTGCGCAAGCTCGAGGCGCTGCACATCGTCAAGGTGGTGCACGGAAGGGGCACGTTCGTCGGCGACCTATCCCTGGAACCGCTCGTCGAAACGCTGGCGTTCCGCGCCATGGTCAAGGCCACCAGCAAGCAGGACTTCAGCGAGCTGCGCAACGTGGTGCAGGTCCGTCGTTCACTTGACAAGGGTGTGGCCGAGCCGATCGTCGCCGCGCTGAAGGGCACCGAACAGCCCGAACTCGTTGAGATCACCGATCGTATGATGCAGCGGGCCAATGAGGGCGACAGCTTCCTCGACGAGGACATCGCCTTCCATTCCCGACTGCTCGCCTACGCCGACAACGCCGTGCTCAGCCAGCTGTCCGACAGTCTGTGGATGGTGCACATGGCCGTGCTGCCCAGTCTTGGACTGCAGGTGTCCGCACAGCTTAGGGACAGTGCCGAAGCGCATCGTGCCATGCTCGACGCCGCGCTCGCCGGCGATGCCGACGCCTACCGCAGGGCGGTGGATGACCATTACCGTCCCATCGACGCCATTCTTGCCGACGAACTCGATCGATGAATCGACGATCGATGTGACCGATTGCCGACCGCCAGTCCCGGCCGTCGTTGCACCACATATGCGAATGGGCTCTCCTCGTTGCTCGAGGGGAGCCCATTTCCGTTGATCAGCGATCGCAAGTCAGTACGATTCGCGGTTACTTGACCTCCTTGGCCTCAGCCTCCTTGACCACGGTCTCGGCCTTGGCCTCGGCGGCTTCCTCGGACACGCTTGCAGCCGCGGTCGCGGTCGTATCCGCGGCGACCGCTTCGCGCTGCTGGTTGGCGATGGCGGCGTCGATGGCCTTACGCGCCTTCTTCTGCGCCTCCTGACCGAGCTTGGAGTTCCTGCGGCTGAAGCCGAAGTACACGCACAGGCCGATCGCCAGCCAGATGGCGAATCGCACCCAGGTCTCCCAGTTCAGACCGGCGATGAACACCAGGCAGAAGATGATGGACAGGATCGGCGTGAACGGCACGCCCGGCGCCTTGAATCCGCGGTGTGCGTTCGGCTGGGTCTTGCGCATCCACAGCACGCCGGCCGACACGATCATGAACGCGGACAGCGTACCGATGTTCACCAACTCGAACAGGATGTTGATGTTGATGAAGCCGCCGGCGACGGCGGTGAGAATGCCGAAGAACCAGGTGCCCTTGAACGGGGTCAGGTACTTCTTGTGCACCTCGCCGAACAGCTTGGGGAACAGGCCGTCGCGGGCCATCGCATAACAGATGCGGGACTGGCCGTACAGCTGCACAAGCATCACGGTGGTCATACCGACCAGTGCGCCGAGGTTCACGATCACGGCCAGCCAGTTGAGACCGGTCGCCAGGATCACGCCGGCCACGGGAGCGTCGATGAACTTCGCGAACTCCTGGTACGGCACCACGCCGGTCATCACCAGCGTCATGACGATGTAGATCACCGTGGAGATGGCCAGCGAGATCAGGATGCCGCGGGGCAGCGTCTTGTTCGGATTGACGGTCTCCTCGGCCGAGGACGAGACGGCGTCGAATCCGATGAAGCTGAAGAACACGATCGACGCGGCCGGAATGATGCCGTACGGCTGCGTCGAACCGGGCTGGAACGTGTAGATGCCGTACGGGGAGAACGGCTTCCAGTTCGCGGGATTCACGTACCAGACGGTGCAGATGATGAACAGCACGATGATGCCGAGCTTGATCATGACCATGATGTCGTTAGCGCGCTTGGTCTGGTTGATGCCGATCGACAGCACCCACGTGATGATCAGCACGATCACGAAGCCCGGCAAGTTGAAGTACGTGGTCACGCCCGGCGTGGTGCCGTACGCGGCGGTGAGCTCCACCGGCAGATGCAGGCCGAACCCTTCCAGCAGCTTGTTGAAATATCCAGCCCATCCGGCCGACACGGTGGCCGCCTGCAGGGCGTATTCCAGAATCAGATTCCAACCGATGATGAACGCCACGAGTTCACCGAACGCCAGATAGGCGTACGAGTAGGCGGATCCCGAAACGGGGGCCATGGATGCGAACTCGGCGTAGCACAGTCCGGCGAAACCACAGCAGATGGCGGCCAGCAGGAACGACACCGCCAGCGCCGGACCCGCGGTAAGCGCACCCTTGCCGGTGAGCACGAAGATGCCGGTGCCGATGATCGCACCGATGCCCAGCATCGTCAGGTCGAAGGTTTTCATCGTACGTTTCAGCGGGGTGGACTCGGCGACGATGGTCGCCACGTCCTTTTTGCGCAGAAGACTGCTGCTCATGATTCCCTCTCGTATTCAATAATTCATAATTACGAAACTCTCACATCATACGGGCATAACATGCGCGTTTATGTTTCGGATGTCTGAAAACAGCAAAAAATCTCAAATTATAGGACAGTGGGCACTGATCTTCACGATAACGACACGCCGCTTTCTTGAATTACCGTCGCCCGGCGAGTCGGACCAATCCCGCCGGCCCGACACGGCCGGGCTAGTATGGAAACCGCGAGTCGATTCACGGGAACGACGAGGAGGAACCCATGGGATTGCTGGATATGTTCACACGCAAGGAGATCGACACGCGCAGACGGTCGCTGTCGTTCGTGCTCAACGATGCGAAAGCCGTATATGACGACGGTCGAATCGGACTCGAACCCACCACGCTGACCATCTCCGAAAAACGCGTCGCCGTGATCGGCCTCAACGGTGCCGGCAAATCCACGCTGCTCAAGCTCATCGACGGTGCGATGACGCCCGCATCCGGAACCGTGAGCGTGGTCCGGCACATCCTCGACGACAACGACGAGCCCGTCGACGGGCAGGACACCGCCTACGATCCGTCGCACAAATCCGACGCCAAGGCGCTCAAGGACATCATCGGCATCGTGCGCCGTGAGGAGATCCCCAACAGCTACTACATGGCGGAGAACATCTCGGAAGCCCTGGACGCGCCGCTGAAGAAGCGTAAGATGCCCGATGCCATGCGCAACGAGACCATCGGCGCACTGTTCGCCCACTTCGGCCTGACCGCCCACGCCCGTCAGAAGGCCGACGCGCTCGACAGCGAGAAACGCCATCTGCTCGCCATCGTCAGCGCGCTCGCCATCAGCCCGGCCGCCATCGTGGCCGACGAGCCGACCAAGGGCCTCGACGAACCCGCCACCCGCAACGTGGCCCGTGCCCTGTTCAGCTACGATCGGCAGGTCGTCTTCGCCACGCACGACCTGACACTGGTGACCGATCCGATCTACGCCATCGACCGCGTGCTTGTGCTCGACGAACATCGTGTGGTCTTCGACGGCGCGCCCAACGACGCCGTCAACCATTACAACGATCTGATCCGCGAGCGCTACGAACGCATGAAGGCGGGCAACAACAGTGAGCGGTGATAGCGAACGGCGATAAAGCCGGCGTGAATGTCAAGAAAATCAAAGGAAAATGACACACGTCGCTGATCCGTCGCATAGCCGGGCCACAATAGGGCACATGACATTGAGTGCAGCGCCCGAATGGGCTTTCTCATCGGAAACCGGACGGAACAACTATGCGCGGGCATGCGAGCAGTACCCCGCGCAGTGCATCGTCGATCTCAAGGCATTGCGTGACAATATGCGCCACCTGGTCGACGTGGTCGGAGGGCCGGAATCCGGAACCGCGGTGATGGGCGTGGTCAAGGCCGACGCCTACGGACATGGACTGATCCCCGCCGCGCTCGCCGCGCTCGCCGGCGGTGCCACATGGCTCGGCACCGCGCAGTCGCATGAGGCGCTGCTGCTGCGTCAGGCGGGTATCGGACCGGACCGTTGCCGTATTCTCACTTGGGTGTACAACGGCCGCAGCGTGCCGTTCGCCAAGCTCATCGACAACGACATCGACATCTCCATCGGCTCCATGGCCGGCATCGAGGCCGCCGCCGAGGCCGCGCGCACGGTGGGCAAGCCCGCTCTCGTGCACGTGAAGGTCGATTCCGGATTCGGCCGCAACGGCTTCACCGAGGAGACGTTCGACGCGGCCCTCAAGCGGTTCGTGGAGCTCGCGCATGAGGGCGTGTTCCGGATCGTGGGACAGTGGAGCCACCTCGCCGTGGCCGACTCGCCCGACGTCCCCGAATTCGTGGCGTCCACCGACCGTCAGATCGAGCATTTCAACGCGTTCACCGCGCGCATGGAGAAGGCCGGCATCGCCCCCGAGATCCGTCATCTCGCCAACACTGCGGCCACGCTCGACCGTCCCGAGATCCACTTCGAACTCACCCGCCCCGGCATCGGCCTGTACGGTTACGAGCCGGACCCGGCCATGGGCACCCCCTCCACATGGGATCTCAAGCCGGCCATGACGCTGCAGGCGCAGCTTGGCACGGTCAAGCATGTGGAGGCCGGCCACGGCATCTCCTACGGTCGCACCTACCTGACCCCCGACGACACGTCCACCGCGATCGTGCCGCTCGGCTACGCGGACGGCATCCACCGCTCCGCATCCGGATTCGACATGCAGGGTGCCAAGCACGTGCAGAAGGACGGTGGCCCGGTGCGCGTGATGACGTCCGAAGGCCCCAAGGTCTACCATGTGTCCGGCCGCGTGTGCATGGACCAGTTCATGATCGACCTGCACGGCAAGTGCGAGGAGCTCAACGTCCACGAGGGCGACACCGTGGTGCTGTTCGGCCCCGGCCGTGGCGAGGCGAACGGCGAGCCCACCGCCGACGACTGGGCGCGCGCCGCCGGCACGATCAGCTACGAGATCTTCACCTGCCTGCGCAACCGCATTCCGCGCCTGTATCTCAACGCCGCCGAGGTGCTGCCGGCCGAGGATCTGGCCAAGCTCGATCCGGCGTCGCTGCTGTAGTCTGCTGCTGTGCCGACCGGCAGTGCCGTTACGGCATTCCTAGTGCGATGATCGGGTGCGATGGTCGAAGGTCCAGTGGTCATGCCGACCGCCTATCGGACGTCGACCGTCGCACCCGGTCATGCCGACCCGGTCATGCCGACCCGGTCATGCCGACTCAGCCCGACCCGACCTCCGCGTAGACTGAAGCGTTATGCCGGGTTTGATTCTGAAAGAAGACATTGAGAAAGTACGAGCCGCAGCCGACCTGTACGACATCGTCTCCGCCGACGTCACGCTGAAGCCGTCGGGTTCCGGCACATTCATGGGCCTGTGCCCGTTCCACGACGAGAAGACGCCGAGCTTCTCCGTGCGCCCCGGACTCGGCGCGTGGCACTGCTTCGGATGCGGTCTGGGCGGCGACGTGTTCAAATACGTGGAGCAGTCCGAAAACGTCGGATTCGCCGACGCCGTGGAGATCCTCGCCGACAAATACCACATCGAACTGCATTACGACTCCAACCAGCCGCAGCAGCGTCAGGGCTCCAAACGATCCCGGCTGCTCGAGGCCAACGAGGCCGCGCAGAAGTTCTTCGTCTCCCAGATCATGAGCAAGGAGGCGCTTGCCGCGCGCAAGCTGCTCGCCGGTCGTAATTTCTCACAGGCCGACTGCGAGCGCTTCGGTTGCGGATACGCGCCGCAGGGCTGGGATAATCTGGTCCGTCATCTCGCGTCCAAGGGGTTTACACAGCAGGAGATGCTTGACGCCGGCCTTGCACGTCAGGGCCAGCGTGGCGTATACGACTATTTCCGCGGTCGCGTGACGTGGCCGATCCGCGATGCCACGGGTCGTACGCTTGGTTTCGGCGCGCGCAAGCTGTTCGATGACGACACGATTCAGGCGAAGTACATCAATACGCCCGACACCACGTTGTATCACAAGAATCATGTGCTGTACGGCCTGGATCTGGCCAAGGCGAACATTGTGAAGAAGCGTCAGGTGGTGATCGTCGAGGGATATACCGACGTGATGGCCTGTCATCTGGCCGGTGTGGATACGGCGGTGGCGACGTGCGGCACGGCGTTCGGCAATGAGCATGCGAAGATCGTGCGGCGACTGATCTCCGACGACAAGCTCGGCGCATTGCAGCTGATCGGACCGGGTAGGAATCACACGTCGCGCGTGGTGTTCACGTTCGATGGCGACGCGGCCGGGCAGAAGGCGGCGTTGCACGCGTTCGGTCTTGACGGCGCGTTCCTGTCGCAGACGTTCGTGGCAGTGGCCGACAACAATCTTGATCCGTGCGATCTGCGTATCCAGCAGGGGGACAAGGCCGTGCGCACGCTGGTGGAGAACGCGTCGCCACTGTATGACTTCGTGATCAACGCGGCGATCGACCAGTTCGGCATCGAGTACACGACCGGACAGATGGGTGCGGTGAAGGCCGTGGCGCCGATCATCGCGCAGATTCGCGACCGTTCCCTTGTCGATATCTATGCGCGCAAGACGGCCCGTCGCATCGGCGTGGATCTGGACGTGATGATCCGTGAGGTTCAGACGGCCCGTCGTCGGCAGCATGTGCGCGACGAGGACGCGTATGCGCCGCGCAACAACCGGTACGGCAATGGCGGCAACGGTGACCGGTTCGGCAATGACTACGGTGAGGATCGCGGCACGATCAGTCCGGCGCGACGTCGACGCATCGAGCATCAGGACGCCTTGGCGCAGGGATACTACCGGGTGGACGATTCGGTGTTCATCTGCGAACAGCAGTTCATGGGGATTCTGATTCAGGTGCCGCGCGCGGTGAACCGCGACCTGTTCTCACGGCTGGATGAGGAGAGCTTCATCACGCCGGTGTTCCGGTCGCTGTATCAGGCGTTGGAGGCCGCCGGTGGACTGCCGTCGGACGATACGCCGCAGGGGCTGTGGCTGCACAACCTGTCGAAGGCCACGGGACCGATGCTCGAACAGGTGGTCAACGAGCTTGCCGTGATGCCGCTGCCGCTGCCGAATCTGGACAAGGGTGGCTCCGGTGCCGCCGCGGGAGGTGTGGCGGGCTCGGACGGTCCGATCGACCCACAGGCCAACGGTGCCGCGAATCCGTTGCGTCCGGCCAGCGAGGCCGAGCGTCAGTATGCCTCGGAGCTGCTCGTGCGTCTGCTCGATATGGCGTGCATGCGCAGGATCGCCATGTGGAAGCGCCGCATGAATCTGCTGCCGGAGGGGGAGGAGAAGTTCCGACTGCTTGGCGAGATCACCAAGCAGGAGGCCGCCCGCAAGAACCTGCAGGCCGAGATCTACGGCAACACGGTCGGGTAGCGGCACTGTCGGGTGGTAGCGCGGTCCGGCAAAGTGCGGTCGGCTGGGGTAACGCGGTCGGGTAGCGTTCGTTCGGCTGGTGTAGCGGCGTTCGATTGCGCTGCACGTCAGCCCTCGGTAACGGAACTCGCCTCGACCTCGGTGACGGGCAGGATGATCCGGCGGCTCTTCGTGTACGGGTCGCCGGTGCGGTCTTCGCCCCGAGCGCCGATCTGTTCGAGCAGATTCCTCGCCGCCTCGCGGCCCAGCGCCTGCGGATCCTGCTCCAGCAGGTAAATGCCGTCCTGCACATACTGCGACCATCGCCAATCGTCGAAACTCACCAGACCGACGTCGTCGGGGAAACGAATCCCCATTGTTTTCAACGCGGCGAGGATATCGAACAGCAGCGGTCCCATCAGCGACACCAGTACGGTGCGGCCGTTGAGATGATCGAGCGTGGTGCGGATTCGCTGCTGCAGCCAGGCATCGTCGTGCGAATCGGCCTCGATCGGCACCACGAGCACATGCCGTTCCTCCGCGGCTTTGGTGAATCCCGCCACACGCGGTGCCTGCGCGGAGATCTCGCTGCGCGTGCGGCTGAGCACCACGATGTTGTCGTATCCCATGTCGGCCAGCGCGATGCCCATCCGATGGCATGAATCCTCATTGTCGGCGACGACCGAGGCCATGCCGTCGGGCTGGTCGGCGCATTCGCGATCGACCATCACCAGTGGGGTTTTCGATGAGACGATCGGTTCGTATGCGGCGAACCGTCGTGCGTTCGGCTGGATGATCAGCCCATCGACCTCCTGTGAGAGCAGACGGTTGATCTCGTCCCGTTCCTGCGTGGCCGAATTGTTCGCGTTCATCAGCATCACGTCGTATCCGGCGGGCTGCAGTTCAGCGTAGATGCCGCTGAACAGCAACGATGAGAACACGTTGGAGATATCGGCGACGATCACGCCCACCACATGCGTGGACTGCTGGCGCATACGTCGGGCGGACGCGCTCGGCCGGTAGTCAAGACGATCGATCGTCTCCTGAACGCGGGTGCGTGTGGCCTGGCTCATCTTGCCGTAGTTGCCGTTGATGAATCGTGAGACCGTGGTCACCGAAACCTGCGCCTCGCGTGCGATATCGGCGATGGTTACCTTGGCCATGGTGCTCCTTCTGTGTGGCTTCGTTGCTGACGTACGGGTTCTCTAGTGCGAGTCTAATGCGTTCCGCAGGTGCGTCGCGAACGTGTTTTCGAAAACGCCGACAAATCGCGGCAACACGCCGCGTTGACATGATTCGATGGTCGGGTATATCTTTGGGATATCGATACACCACAACAAAAGCAAGGAAGTATGATGTTGTGATGGTATCGATAACCTATCGAAGTACCGATATCGTACAGACGTGAGCCGCCCGCAACGTAGCCAATACCCAAAGGAGAGGAATCATGGCCGAGTTTTCCATCAAGAGCTTCGATCTGACCGACAAGGTGGTGCTCATCACCGGAGGTGCCAGCGGACTGGGGCAGTACTACACGCAGGCCGTCAGCAAGGTCGGTGCCGACGTGTTCATCGTGTCCTACGACCAGAAGGGCTGGGAGGAGACTCGTGCCGCGGTCGAGGCCAATGGACGCAAGGCCGTTTTCATGCTGCAGGACATTACCGAACCCGGCGCGGCGAAGAAGATCGTCGACCGTGCCATGGCGGAATTCGGCCGCATCGACGTGCTCATCAACAACGCCGGCATGCAGCGTCGTCACGATCTCGTCGAATTCCCCGACTCCGACTGGCAGGCCGTGATCGAACTCAATCTCAACGCCCTGTACTATCTCTCGCATGAGGTCGCCAAGATCATGATCAAGCAGCAGAGCGGCAAGATCGTGAACATCGGCTCCATGCAGTCCTACCGCGCCGGCAAATTCATCTACCCGTACGCAGCCAGCAAGCACGCCGTCATGGGTCTTACCCGCGCCTACGCCGACGCGCTCGCGCCGCATAACATCCAGGTCAACGGACTGGCGCCCGGCTATATCAACACGCCCATGACCAAGGCCCTGCAGGAGGACCCGGTGCGCAGCGTGGAGATCCGCGAGCACATCCCCGCCGGACATTGGGGTGAACCCAAGGAGCTCATGGGTGCCATGGTGTTCCTCTGCTCCGCCGCATCCGACTACATCAACGGCGTGATGCTGCCCGTCGACGGCGGTTACCTGCTGCGCTGATTCGCTTTTCCCCGTTCCGTTCTTCCCGCCTGATGGGTTTTCACCCTGGCACAGTTAGTGTGATCACACTAAGGAACCGTGCGCCATCTTCTTGCCTGATAGGGTCTTGATCCTGACATGGTTAGTGTGATCACACTAAGGAGGGCGGTCTTCCTCCTTACGGGTTTTCAGACCCTGAATAAGGGGCTGAACGGCTGAACGGTACCCGGTTCCTATCTCACTTCTTTCTTTTCACTCGATACCTACCTCTCCAGAGAACAGCAAAGGAGCTCCCATGCCTCTGGTCATCGTGGCCTGCGCCGTCGCAGTGCTTATCTTCCTCATCGTCAAACTCAAGCTCAACACCTTCGTCTCGCTGGTCATCGTCTCATTCCTTACCGCGCTCGTTCTGCAGATCCCGGTCGACAAGATCCCCACCACCATCGAAACCGGCATCGGCGGCCAGCTCGGCCATCTCGCCGTGATCTTCGGCTTCGGTTCCATGCTCGGCAAGCTCGTCTCCGACTCCGGCGGCGGCCACCGCATCGCCATGACGCTGATCAAGCGCTTCGGCCGCAAGCACATCCAGATCGCCGTGGTGCTCGCCTCGTTCATCGTGGGCATCGCCCTGTTCTTCGAGGTCGGACTTGTGGTGCTGCTGCCGATCATCTTCGTGATCGCGCGCGAGCTCGACATGCCGCTCATGTACCTCGGCATCCCCATGGCCATCACGCTCAACGTGGCCCACGCGTTCCTGCCGCCGCACCCCGCGCCCACCGCCATCACCTCCACACTCGGCGCCAACATGGGTCACGTGCTGCTGTACGGCATCATCGTGTCCATACCGACCATCATCGTGGCCGGACCGTTGTTCAACTCGCTGCTGCACCGCATCAAGCCCGACCTATACCACACCGACGTCGAGGTCACCGCGCTCGGCGAATTCAAGGAGTTCAAGGAGGAGGACACCCCGGGCTTTGCCATCTCCGTCGTCACCTCCATGATGCCGGTCATCCTCATCGCCGTAGCCACCATCTGCACGTTCGTGCTGCCCGAGGGCAACATCGTCAATCAGGTGATCCAGTTCGTGGGTGCCCCCGACGCCGCCATGCTGCTATCCATGCTGTTCGCCGTCTGGACCATGGGCCTCGCCCGCAAGCGCACCATGGCCGACATCGCCGGCAGCATGACCGAATCCGTCAAGCAGATCGCCATGATGCTGCTCATCATCGGCGGTGGCGGCGCGTTCAAGCAGGTGCTTGTGGACGGTGGCATCTCCGACTACATCTCCACCATGTTCGCCAACATCAACATGCCGCCGCTGCTCGCCGCCTGGATCGTGGCCGCCGTACTGCGCCTGTGCCTCGGCTCGGCCACGGTCGCCTCGCTCACCGCGGCCGGTCTGGTGGCACCGATGGTCGCCATGTCCGGCGTCAACCCGGCGCTCATGGTGCTGGCCGTGGGTGCGGGTTCGGTGATCGCCGACCATGTGAACGACGCCGGATTCTGGATGATCAAGGAGTACTTCGGCCTCTCGCTCAA
Organism: Bifidobacterium sp. UTCIF-39; assembly: GCF_006408715.1. Taxonomy (NCBI): domain Bacteria; kingdom Bacillati; phylum Actinomycetota; class Actinomycetes; order Bifidobacteriales; family Bifidobacteriaceae; genus Bifidobacterium; species Bifidobacterium sp. UTCIF-39. Next base: position 30,738 of record NZ_JEOG01000019.1, read on the forward strand.
GGAGACGTTCATGTCGTGGACGGCCGCCACCACCGTCATGTCGGTGATGGGACTGATCTCCGTGCTCACACTGTCGTTGTTCGTGTGATCGACTGAACCACGACCTGATATGCGGCTGTCAGATCCGGCAGCCGCATTCTCGCGTTCGCCGGGCTCGTGGACGGCAGGGGAGTCATGGGAACGGTGATGCCGTTTTCGACCAGATGCGGCTCACACAGACGACGATACAATTGCGCCGCCTTGCCGCCAGTCGTGAACACGTGACTGATGCGTGATGCGCGAATGATCGGCGCAAGATCGTTCGGCACGGCATTGTGAATCGACGAATCACTGGCCCCGGCGATATCGCATTCGGCGATCACGTCCCATAATGCGAACCGATGCTGTAGGGCGAAATCGCTACGAATCTCGGGGTCCGGCTCCGGCACCGGCTCATCGAACAAGGCCGCCATCACCGGCCAGAACCGGTTCTGCGGGTGCATGTAGTAGAACGACGCCTCGCGGGACTTCGGACTCGGCATCGAACCGAGGATCAGCACGCGGGAATCCGCATCCCACACCGGGCCGAATCCATGGGTCACGTGGGTCGGATTGGAATGAATCGTCATGATATTCAGCGAATTTGTTCAGCGTAATTGCGGTTCATAACACGGGACAGCCGATGATTGATCGTTGCAAACGCTCACCGTGATTCCGGCATCGCCGATGCGTGAGCCGCCTGCCGCGCTTTCGCGTGGATCTTGCCGGTCGCATGCGTCGCCGTAATCTTCCACACCATCACGCTGGAGGCCTGCTGCGGAGTGAACGGGACATCCCACTTGCCCATCTGCTGCCCCATCAGCAACTGCAGGCCATGAATCTTCTCGTCCACATCGTCCACGATGCTTGCCGTGCCGTTGCCGACCACCGACTTGAACGCCTCACCCCAATTGCACCAGGCACGCCCCTCGATGATCTCGCGATCCGTATCCATCTCGAACGCCACGGGCAGCGCGTTGCCGGCCGCGCGAATCGCGTCGAATTTACGACCCTCCGGCGCGGAATGCATGTACAGGACCAGCGTGTCGCCGTTGCCATCAGGGGCCGTATCCGTGTATTCGTAACCGAAGTTCATTGGCACGATCGTCAGGCCCTCCGCATCCATATACGACACATGCACCACGTCGCAATGGTCGATGATCTGTCGTATCTGCTCGATGTCGGTCACCTCGCGGTCGGCACGGCGCATGCGACGATGCGCTCCGGCGACGGTTCTTTCGTCATGACGCTTGGCGGGCTTGCGTAGCGCCGCCAGATCCTCAGGTCGTTCATCGGTCATGATCGACACTGTAGCCGGTTCATGTGAACGGGGTTCCGGGGCCGTCCCGTTCACACGAACCGGTCATGAACCAGAGTCAGCGCTGCGTTCCCCGACTGCGCCGTTCCTGACTCATCCGGGCGTTGCCGAGAGCAATCCTCTCCTGCAGCTTGGCATTTTCCTCGGCTCGGACCCTTTCGACGATGTCCGGATACCGGGAGTCCCACTCAAACGGGTTGGTGATTCCGTCGCGTTCGCCGGCTTCCTTGAGTGCTTGGTTGATTTGGTCGTTGGTATGGTTGAGAACCGCGATGTAATCGATCTCATCGCCATAATTGGGTATGGCAAGACGGTCAAGCAGCGTATCGCCATCGCATGCGGACCACGGAGCATCGTCGGGCACAACCTCACCGGGCATAGCAATGGCCTGATCCTTACCGAACACGAAGTCACGGATCGCCACAAAATCAAAATTGCCGTCCTCGTCGTAGAACTGGTCGTCATCGTCCATATCCCAATTGAAAAACGGAATGCGAACCAAGCGGAATCCTGGGAGGACGAACCGCTTGCCGAACTCGTAGGCCTCGGACTCCTGCCAGTAGTCCTCGCGCTCCACGGCATCGAGCGCATCGGTGTCAAGATGGCCGCGGAACATCTCGACCACGTTGAGGTCACTCTCCTCCATATCCTCGGCGAGAAGGATATCGTCGTATTTCGCAGTCGCCCTACCGCTTTTTGCGCAGTAGAGCCCCGTCTTCACGTTTTGAATCGCGTAATCGTATCCTCCATCACGATCGTCAATCCACATATGATCACCAAGTCCTTCCGACGTCCATAAGCACTCCGCACTCCATGTGCGGCGTTGGCGTCCATAGTCACGATATGACGGATCGTGCGAGGTGGCGGAATAGTGCCGGGTTGGATTGGATGATGTGGCGGATGTAATGGCGAGGGGGAGAGCATCCGCGCTTGGTGCATCCGAGTGCATCCCTATGGTGGAATACCCGGTATGAGTGAACCCCTTGGATCCTAGTGTTTCCAAGGGGTTCGATGGTGACCCCGGCCGGGTTCGAACCGGCGACCTACAGATTAGAAGTCAGTTGCTCTATCCAACTGAGCTACGGGGCCGAAAAGCAACGAGTAGCCATTGTAGCAACCTCATGCCGTTTTCGCTATGGGAACGTCGTGGAATCGGGAACGAATCGCGGATCGTTACACAATCGGTGCATGGTGATGCCGGGCATATGGCAGTTCCGTAGCAGATCGGATCGGAGGCCTATGATAGGGAGAGGCGGCTGCCCGCTGCACAACTATGCCGCAGTCGTCACCGTCACGTCACCGTCACCGTCGTCGTCATCACTAGGGTCGACGTGCGCAGTGACTGAATATGGATGGTATCGTTGGTGGGCGTTGTTGAGGAAAGAGAGCTGATATGCGACTGAACATGCTGACCCGACTGACCATGGAATCGGCCGGATCGCCCGCCGAACCCATCACCGGGCAGATTCTGCCGCCGGACACCGCAACCAGCGACATCGTCTATGTGATGTTCCACGGATACGGCAACGACGAGCATGAAATGGTCCGCATCATCGACGCGGTGGACCCCAGTAGCGACTACATCTCCGTGCAGGGACCCATCCATCGCCAGTATCTCGGCGGCCATGCCTGGTACGACAGCGCCGGCTGGGACAACGCGCGCATCCAGTCGCAGTGTTCCGCCATCGGCGATCAGATCGTGTCCATGCTTGATTCGTCGGCGCTCAAAGGGCGCCGCAAGGTGCTCGTCGGCTTCTCGCAGGGCGGATACCTGTCATACCGCATCCTCGCCGACCACCCCAATACGTTTGCTGGCGCGGTGCTGCTTGCGCCGTCGTTCCACGATGAACAGCCACGATTCGCCGAGCCGACGCGTCGTCCCAAGGTCTTCCTCGGCTACGGCAGTCTTGACCGTCAGATCCCCGAAGAACAGAAGACGTCGATCCGCGCGGCGCTCGCCGCATTCGCCACCGTGGAGGAACGCGCCTACCTCGGCATGCGCCACGACGTCTGCGACGCCGAACTCACCGACGTTCACCGTTTTCTGCAGTCCCTGCCGCGCATCTGAGCCGCTGACGGTCGTGGCTGATATGGTCGAAGCGGGCGCGGCCGGCTGATCGGCCGGCTGATCGAAAGGCGCGTGAATGAACTGGCGGTCGGACGTATACGGGCGTAACGGTGGAACCGGCGGTGCCGGCAGTTTCGGCAACGCTGACGGCTACTACGACGATTACACCGTCGACCCCGACGACGACAGCCATTCCGGCACATCCACCTACGGCCACCAGTCCGACGCCATACCCGAATACGAACTGCGCACACTCGGCGGCACCGCCTTCTACCGTGCCTACAACGTGATCACCAGCGGTCGCATGCACGATCTGCACTGCGACGCGGACGCCGACGGCGACACGGTGATCTCCGCACTCGTCCGCAGCAACGCCAGCGGCCGCGGCGACTACGAAGTGCACGCCACCATCGATGAAAACGACCACGAACTGGTCGACTCGGCCTGCACCTGCCCCGCCTACGGGGTGTACAGCGGAATTTGCAAGCATGTGATCGCACTGATCATGCAATACAACGACCATCCGCAATCGTTCACCCAGACTGGCGATCCCACGCGTGCGACAGCCGCGCATCACACCTCGCGGCTATTGCAGGTCTACATGCGGCAACGGGAGCATGACGCGGCGCAGGCCATGCGCGAGCAGCGGCTGAACCTGCTCAAACAGGTCAGTGCGCTCGCTGATTCCCACGGCGATTCCCAGAACTTGGCGGATTCCCAAGGCTCGCTCGTCCGGGGGAGCGCCGCCGACGGCAGTCGACATATGCCCATCGGCAGCGTCCGTCTGCGGCCATGTCTGCACCCGTCTGATGACGGATGGCGTCTGAAGCTGCGGATTCGTGTTCCCGATCGAAATATCGAATATGCGGTGAAGAACATTCGCGAGCTGCTGCAGGCGATACGCGTCGGCGCGTATCTGTACTACGGCAAGAAACTCGGGTTCGTCCATTCCCGTGATGCGTTCGACGAACGTTCCCGCCGGCTGATCGACGTGCTGACGCAGGCGTTTGATATCCGTGCGGCGCTTGGCGTGGCCGAGCCGTACGACAGCTACTACTACCATCGCAAATCCACAGCGAACGAGATGTCGCTGGTCGTCGATGAGGTCGTCGAACTGCTGGACCTGTATTGCGATGCCGATGAGACCATCGACTATATTCCCGTTGCTTCTCCGGCATCGTTATCCACGTCGGACGGATTGGGCGCATCGGGAGGATTGGGCGCATCGCGTGGCCCGGTCGCCGCCACGGTGGTCGACGGCGATCCCGATCCGGGGCTCACGATCCGGGAAAGCGAATCCGGCGACGGGTATGTGATCGAACACAGTACGTATTTTGATCTGCTGGCCGAGGGACGCAACACGTCCTACGTTGTTGTGCGGCGGACTGCGGATTCACGACAGCCGGTGTTTCACCGATGCAGCGCGCGGTTCGTCAAGGATTTCGACATGCTGTCCATCCTGTGCAACGATTCGGAGCATGGGCTGTTCCTGAATCGTGACGACTTGGACACGTTCAGCCGAACCATACTGCCGTATCTGGGGACGAGCGTGACCGTGAACGCGGACGGTTCGACCGAAACGCATGGTATTCCGGCCGAACTGCCCAGTGATCTGCTGCGGCGCAAGCGTCTGCCATGCGTGATTGAAACCTATCTGGACCGTGGGCGTGACGGCGTAAGCTGCGATGTGCAGGCACGGTATGGCGATCGGCGGTTTCACGTGTTCGCCGGCATTGCGCCCGGCGATGTGACGCGTGATGCGGATACCGAACGGCTTGCCGTGGAGGCGGTGCGGCATTACTTCCCCCAGCCCGACGATGTGGTGGCGCGCATTCCCGAATCCGACGATGAGGCCATTCACCGACTGATCACCGAAGGGCTGCCGGTGCTGCGCGGGCTCGGCGAGGTGTTCGCCACGCCTGCGTTCGACGGTCTGACCGCCACGCCGCGTCCGAAGATCCGGGTCGGTCTGTCCGTTGCGTCCGATCTAGTTCGGATTTCGCCCATCGCCGATGAGATCGATCCCAAGGATGTGCCGGCGCTGCTGAACAGTTATCGTCGCAAGCGCCGGTTCCATCGACTGTCGAACGGCGCGTTCGTTGAGATGCGTGACGTGGATACCAGTGCCATCGACGAGCTCGCCGCCGATCTTGGCGTTTCCGCCGCCAGTCTGGAAACGGGAACGCTGCAGGTGCCCGCCTACGAGGCCTACTATCTTGATCATCAGGTCGACGATGCCGACAAAAGCGCGAGTTTCACCGCGTATCTGAATGATCTGCGTGTGATCGATCCGACGACCTATGTGGTTCCTGATTCGTTGGCCGGTGTGCTGCGACCGTATCAGGTGGAGGGATTCCGCTGGCTGAACGCGGTGTGTGACAAGGGATTCGGCGGGATTTTGGCCGACGAGATGGGCTTGGGCAAGACCGTGCAGCTGCTGTCGCTGCTGGTGGCGCGGCATGAGCGGCCGGAGCGGCATGAGCGGGCGAGTGCCGATGCGACGGCGAATCAGGCGGCGACTCCGGCGATGAATCTGATCGTCTGCCCGGCGTCACTGGTCTACAACTGGCTCGCCGAATGCGGACGGTTCGCACCCGGATTGCGTGCGGTGGCGATCGCCGGCACCAAGGCCGCACGTCGCACGATGATCGAAGCCGCCGCGCACGGCGAATATGACGTGGTCATTACGTCGTACGATCTTCTGCGTCGTGATATCGACGACTATGACGGTATCGATTTCGATGTGATGGCCCTCGACGAGGCACAGTACGTGAAGAATCACGCCACCAAGGCGTCGCGTGCGGTACGGCGCATCGGGGCGCGGCATCGGTTCGCGCTCACCGGCACACCGATCGAGAACCGGCTGAGCGAACTGTGGAGCATCTTCGACTTCCTCATGCCGGGCATGCTCGGATCGTACGCGCATTTCCGCGAACGATTCGAAATGCCGATCCTCGCCGGCGACACGAAAGCGCAGGACAAGCTGCGGGCGTTCGTCAATCCGTTCATTCTGCGACGGCTCAAGGCCGATGTGCTCCATGATCTGCCCGACAAGATCGAAAACGTGATCACTGTGCAATTGACTGGTGAGCAGCGGCGACTGTATGCGGCGCTCGAGCAGCGGCTGCGCGATACGATCCTTCACCAGAAGGGCAAGGACTTCGACGAGTCCAAGATCCAGGTGCTGGCGCAGCTGACACGGTTGCGCCAGGTGTGCTGCGATCCGAGGCTCGCGTTCGGTGAGAAGAATGAGAACGGTACGGGTGATGGGGCTGGTGCAACCACGGCTGGCGCAACCACGCATCGGGCAGGACGACGTGCTTTGTCCGCCAAGCTCGACGCCATCGAGGAACTGGTGTCGAGCTGCCGCGATGCCGGACGCAAGATGCTCATCTTCTCGCAGTTCACCAGCTATCTCGACCTCATCGCCGAGCGGCTGCGCGCCGACGATGTGCCCTACGACGTGATCACCGGTTCCACGCCCAAACGCAAGCGGCTCGAGCTGGTCGACGCCTTCAACCGCGACGACACCCCCGTGTTCCTCATCTCGCTCAAGGCCGGAAACACGGGCCTCAACCTCACCGGCGCATGCGTGGTGGTGCACGCCGACCCATGGTGGAACGCCGCCGCGCAGAATCAGGCCACCGACCGCGCGCATCGCATCGGGCAGACGCAGGACGTGAACGTGTATCAGATCGTGGCCAAGGACACGATCGAGGAGCGCATCCTCAACCTGCAACGCACCAAAACCGATCTCGCGTCACGCTTCGTGGATGCCGCATCCACCGGCGGCAACGCCATCGGCGCGCTCACCAAGGACGATCTGCTTCGCCTGCTCGGACAAATGTGATCCGCTATACACTACGTAATATGTGAAGGATCTAAACGTGATCTACGTAACTTTTTTTGTGAAATCCGCGTGCAACAGGTGGAAAATCATTGCCATGTAATAATCGCATTCTTATAGTCACAGGTGTCAGTTGGAAATGATCCAACACGATAACCAAGGAGGAAATTATGAAGTTCGGAAAGATGATGTCTCTGGGTCTGGCAATGGCTGATTTTGCCTCTACCGACTACGTGAACGGCGAGACGCTGAAGACCATGCAGTACGTGGCTCGTCAGCTCGAAGAGGAGAAGTGATTCAACGATTCGCCATTCGCGAATCAGACAATCATTTCGGAATCGTCTCGGATGTCCGGAATCGTTGCAGGTATTCGGAATCATCCTAGATATTGCCTCGGTTCCAGCGCATTGCACTATATTTGCAATACATCTCCAATTATTGAAGAAGATACGGCCAACGATGTCCGTGTCCTGTTCATTTTTTTATTCGGTAATAGTGCTGTAATGGCACTGGTTTTTTGTTTCAATATGATCACGAATACTTCGGATCCGGTTTTGCATTGTCGAAGATGAGTTTGTGGTCGAAGAAATTGTTCTGGTTGCCCCAATAGGTGAGTAGCAGATGGTTGCCGTTGTTTCCCGCCTGCTTCTCGATGGTGGAACGCCAATCCCAATCGGTGGTGATGGTCAGGGTCTCCCCGTTCTCGGTGAGGAAGTGGAAGTCGGCGTAGACGCTGGTGGTGTCGTCATCCTCATCGGTCTCCTCGCGGCGCTCCACGCCCTGATAGGTGACGGACACGGATTGCGGGCCGGCGATCAGCGTCCGTGCAGGCCCGATCAGCATGAATGTGGCGATTACCGCCACGATGGCTGCGCCGATCAGATGCATTATCAGACATGTCTTCCGCTGTCCGTCAATCTGATCCTGCGGCAGCGGAACCTGATCCCCCGTAACGTGATCGCGCATCGTCGTGGTTTTGCCGACAACGCTCAGCAGCACATATTGGGCGACCATGCGCACCAGTGTCCATACGGCGAAGCAACCAAAGGCCACTCCCAACGCCATGCGCTTGTATATACCCTCTATGCCAAACGGCGTGAGGCCAGTCGATCGTAGCATGACCCCGGCGAGGACGAACACTATGATGATGTTGAAGATGGAGTTCAGCTGCTTGAACGGTTTCGGATTCAGCTTCTCGATACTTGGCGTGGATTCCGAATCCTTGGTGTCATTCTTGGTGTCGGCGTGTACCGCATGTCCGTTGTTGGCATCGACTCCGGTCCCGTTTGTAACGACATCGCCGCTCGTTCTCACAGACGGCGTGCCATTCGTCGTTCCCGCCAAGACCGCATCCGACACTGGCGTCGTCTTCGGCTCCGGCCTCCAGGTCGGGTCGATGATGCGGTGACGCTCATCGGCGGTCGCCGGCACCGGATGCGCGGGATCGGGCCGCAATGCCACGGGGATGAACGGCTTCTCATACCAGGTCAGGATCACGTATGTGCCGGGCGTGATGAATTGCGGCCACATCATGCCGTCCTGGAACGCCGACTGGGGAATGCTGCTGGCGTTGATCATCTCGCCGCCGTTCAGACGAATCGTGTGCGTGATGCTCGTTACGGTGTCCCCATCGGAATCCGTGGTTTCCGTCTTGCGATACTCCCAGATCATGCCGTAAGTGGTCCGCGGTCCTCGCCATAGCAGCCTGATATACGTGGCGAGCTTGTATATGCAGAAGCACAGCAAGGGGAGAAATATGACAAAGCCGACAATATCGCCGAATACATTCCGCATCCACGCGAACGGCACCGGGGCCAGCAGATTATAGACCGCGCCCCATATGTTCCACAACGAGATCAGAATACCCAATCCCGCCGCCGCCATTCGCACAATAAGTCGACCCATGTTTCCACCTTTCCTGAGGCGTCATTGCCGTTGTTTGTCGTTGGTGCGCCTGTCAAGCGTGAATCGACGCCTGTTCGCGCATGACATGTGATTACTCGTATTCCGGATCCGGTTTGGCGTTGTCAAAGGTGGGTACGCTTCCGTTATCGGTCCAGTAGGTGAGCAGCAGATGCCGACCGCTCTCCTCGCCCACCTGCTGCTCGATCGTAGCTCGTTCGTCCCAATCGGTGGTGATGGTGATCGTCTTATCGTTTTCGGTGCGGAACTGGAAGTCGGCGTAGATATTGACGGAATCGTCGCCTTCCTCCACACGTCGTTCCACGCCCTGATAGGTGACGGGTACGGTCTGGGGACCTTCGATCAGGGCTCCCACCGATTGGGACAGCGCGAATGTCGGCAGAATCGACAGGGCGATCACGCCGAGAAGATGATGGATGAGACTGCGACGCTGTTCGTTATCGACCTGTTCCTGCGGCAGATACATCGATTCATGCCCATCGCGTGCGCGAAAGTTCGGATCCGTGACGGCCCGATGCATGAGCACCTGCTTGACGACCATATGAATGAATACCCACAGGGCGAACCATGCGAGTATCAGACCGATCAGCAGACCCTTGATCACGCTCTGTATGCCGTACTGTCCCAGTCGGGACGAGGTGAACGCCACTGCCGCAATGAGTACGCCCGTGATGGTGGTGAGTACGTAGTTCAGTGTGCGGAACGCCGTCGGCGCCAGATCCTTGATGGTGGGTTTAGGACCGTCTGATGGAGCGAGATTATCGGTGTCGATCCATGATCCGTCGTCGGGGGAGTTGGTTCCGTTTCCGACAACGGATGCCGTGCTGGCCGTGGTGGTCGTATTGCCTGGCGTCCAATTGTGGTTGAGGATCCGATGGCGTTCTTCAGCCGTAGCGCGGACCGGACGTTCCGGGTCGAGGGTCACCGACGTGCAGATGAACGGTTTCTCATACCAGGTGATGATCACATGCTCGCCGGGCGTGGTGAAACGTCGCATGGTCATGCCGTCGTGCAGGGATTCGATCCCGATGCTCGGCACATGGATGATTTCCCCGTCATCCAGTCGTAGGGTATGAATGGTGTCGGTGGTCGGATCGCCATCGGAATCCGTACCATGCACCTGCGCATACCGCCAAACCATGGCGTGAGCCGTACGGGGGCCTCGATGCAGGGCGATCACATAGATGGCAGCCTTGTACAGGCAGAAGCACAGCAGTGCCAGCGCCATCGCGCCGCCGGCCATCGCGCCGCCGGCATTCGACGACCCACTCGCAATATCCACGACGGCCAACCAGATGATGTACAGCGCGACAATGATGCCGAATCCCGCAGCCGTCAACCGCTCAATCAGGCGAATCATCTATCCGATTCCTTTCCGCATGATCTGGAATGCTTTGGTTTCCGCGTATATCGTGAATCCTGCGATCCTGTGATTGCGTGCATCTGTACGCGTCGTGTGGTGTCAGCGCCGACTAGGTCGATCATGCGCGAGCGGTATGGATCGGGTTCGGCGCGGCATTCGGCTGTACCGGCGTCTGCGGCGGCAATGATGTCTGCGGTGCCAGCGGCGTCTGAGCCTGCTGAGGTTGCTCCAGTGCAATCGATGCATAGACCGGCGTGTCGCGATACCAGGTGAGGACCACACGTGTACCGGGGGTGATCAGCCGCTTCCGCGTCTCGTCATCCCCCTGGAATATCGACGACAACTTGTCGCTGAGATCCACCCTCTTCCCGTTGTCGAGTCGCAGGATATGTGTTGTGGTGGTGTCGTCATCGTCATCGGTGGTGGTATTGAATTCCGCCACCACGCCATGATCCTGAGATGGGGGAGTGTTCAGCGCCTTCAGCCAGACCACCAGTCTCCATACACATACGATGAGCAGGATGATCGGAATGATGTTCGTCATCAACAGCATCCCCACCATAGTCGGGAACATTCCCGGGCCTACGAGCAGGGACAGCGACGATATCAACTGCCCTGTCAGAAGCACGGTCGCGACGCCAAACAGAATCACTTTGGTGACCATCTTACGTTTGGCGCGCTTGATGCCAATGTGCGCGTATGCGTCGTCTTCCACTCGCTCCCCCTTTGCATTGGATACTGCAACAACCCCGTAATTCCAGTATTCCGCGGGTATGCGGGCGGGAAAGGCGCGTATATCAGGATTTGCCGAGTGTTCATACGTGCGACATGCTGCGTTGAACTATTGGCCGCGGCCACCCAGTGCCTTGAGACGGTACGCCTGCCAGATCTCGCTGAGCTTCTGCCCGTTCGACTGTCTCCGCCACACGTCCAGCCCTGCGCCCGACGCCTTGCCGCTTGCCGCGCGGGCCGCCGCCGTGGGCGTGGAATGCTTCGATCCATCCTCCAGCTGCAGTTTGCCGTCTCGCGTCACGGTGGCGATCCACTCCTGGCCGAGTCGCGGCCGCTTCCATACCAGCGTCTCTCCCGGCACCAGCAGCCCGGCGTCGATCACCTGGGCGATCGTGATGCGCTTCGATCCGGTCGTCGACCTGCCACTGCCGCGCGTCAGATGATCCTCGCTGAGCGTGGTCAGATCGACCTTGTCGGCATCGAACCTGATCCGCCAGTATTCGGCGATGAGATGCACGATCTCCTCCTGCCGGCGTTCCAGCACATCCGGCGTGAGCTCCCGGACCGATTCAAGCTCGGCGGTCAGCGGATATTTCAACGATTTGTGCTGGGCCAGAATCCGTTCCGCGCGTGGGGCGTAGCTGTCGAGTTTGGCGATTATCTGCTCGTTCGTGGAGGTGAGCACCAGATTGCCGATCCTGTCCACCCAATGGTCGCGCGTGGACTCCGGCCATACCGCGAACGACGAATTCGCGCCGATCCGTTCCGGCAGTATGCGCACCACGTTGATGTTGCGTGGTCGTACGATGCGCTCGCCGGCCTGCTGATCGTTGGCGCGCAGCAGCAACAGCTTCTTGAGCGTACCTGTGGCCTGCAGTTCGCCGCGCAGTCGGGCGAGCGCGGTCTTGCGCTCGTCGTCGCTGATCGCGAACCCGGTGGATTTGGCGATGTCCTTGCCTTTCTTGAGATCCTTGAGGATCTGTACTACGCGGGTGCGGCGCGCGGCCGATGTCTGTCGTGCCAGATTGTCCACGCCGGTTACGCGTTCCAGTGCGGCCAAAAGATTCACGAGTTTGCGCACCTGCTGCTCCGCCTTGTCAGCGTCCTTGCCGGTCTTGCCGTCTGTGTCTGCCGTGTCTGCCGTGTCGTCGTTGGCCGCGTTGGCTGCGGTGCCGTTCACGTCGCCGCTCGTCAGGGACTGTAGTCCGCCCATGTTCGTCAGCGCCCACATGGCCACGGGCTTCCATTCGGTGGACTGGAAATCGTTGAGTGACACGAGCCAGTCCGACACCTCCTGCGGCAGCGCGAACGCGTGCGGCTGGTTCACCATCAGCCATGCGCGGGCGTACGGCGCCAGTATGTCGTTGATGAATTCCGCGGCTGTGTTCTTCTTCAGATACTCGTCGAACACCTTGATCCGGAATCCGTCGACCGGTCCGCGCATGCCGGACTTGGGCGAGGTGACCAGCAGCAGATCGTTGAAGAACGCCTCCACGTCGTCGCCCAGCGGATCGATCGCATCATCCCAGCGTTTGCCGTAGATGTCGCGGTCGGCCAGCGGAATGGCCGATACGGCCTTGGCCTTGAACACGTCGGATGCGGTCAGCGGCAGTCCGCGCATGTTCATCACGTCGAAGATGCGGTGCGCGCCGGCCAGATCGTCGGTGCGCACGATGATCAGGAACACGTTGCTTACCAGATAGCCTGCCAGGGCCCTGCGCTCCTTTTCGTCCAACGCATCCAGCGCATCGTAGGCGGCCTTGGTGTTCTGCACGATGTTGCGTTGCGCGTTCGATTCCATGTCGCTGTCGCGCAGATCGAACAGCGATTCGAGATTGCCTTCCTGCACGTAGTTGCGGAAGAACTCGGCGTCGCGTTCGCGTAGTGCCAGACGCGGTTCGGCCTCGCGTCCGAACAGTCGGTTGCCTTCCTCGAGGATCAGCGTGTTGAGGTTGGCGACGAGTTCGGGGTCCGTTTCGAGATCGCGCAGAATGGCGATGATGATGGTGAGCGAGGTGAGTCGCTGCTGGCCGTCGATCACCTGATACAGGCGTCCGGTGGAATCCGTGCCGCCCACCAGGATCAGCGAGCCGAGGAAGTATGGATGCTCCGGGTCGCGTGCGGCGTCCTCGAGATCCTCCACCAGCTGCAGCATGTTGCTCACCTGCCACGAGTAGGCGCGCTGGAATGCGGGGATGACGAATTGGTAGTCGGTGGAGAACACCTTGCCCAGTGGCTTTTCGCTTGCGTTGATACCCATCCCGACTCCCTTCGTTGGTTGATTCCGACTATAGCCGCCGCGATGCGGACAGTATTCGAGTTGCGTGTTGCGGTGGTGTGGCTGGTCGTTGGCCGTTTGCTGCGGGTTGGGTGCCAATCCTCGATAAACCCGCAGCGGAGAGGCCCGTTATCTGCGGGTTTGCCCTATGGCCGTGAACAACCCGCACTGAGGGAGACCCTTCGCTGCGGGTTTGTTGCCGAGTAAAGATAAAGCCGCAGTATGGAGAGTCCTCCGCTGCGGGTCTGTCCACCGTGTTGTATGAACCCGCAGTGAAAGTATGAAAGTATCGACCTTGGGGTATCATCACTAAGTTTGCACAGGTCGGAGGAACCGGCCTGGATTGTGATGATCCCCAGACATGTCCTATCCGTGTTCATAGTCATGTGGATGACGGCGCATCGTCGGGGGATTCATACCGATTGATTGTCTGCTGATTATTGTTTTGAAAGGCTGCCGTGCCGAACACTACTGTTGTTGACGATGCCATTGTGCCCGATGCCGTTGAATCCGATTCCGTGACCGATATGACCGATACCAACGATATGAACGAATCCGCCGTCGATACCGTGACGGCCGATGATGCCGCCGACGTCGCGGACGACGTCAAGCCCGTCTCCTTCGCCGAACTCGGCGTGCCGAAGCCGCTGGTGCGCGTGCTCGCCGCCGATGGCAAGACCGAGGCGTTCCCCATTCAGGCCGATACGCTGCCTGATTCCTTGGCTGGTCGTGATCTGCTCGGCCGCGGCAGGACCGGTTCGGGCAAGACGCTCGCTTTCTCCATTCCGCTGGTCGCCCGTCTGGCCAAGTATGCCAAGGGCAGAGGCGGCAACAACCGCCGTCATGAGAAGCGTGCCAACGGCAATGTGCCGCATCCGCTGGGTCTGGTGCTGGCCCCCACGCGTGAGCTGGTGAACCAGATCGACGAGGTGATCCAGCCGCTCGCCGCCATGATGGGTATGAACACCGTGACGATCTACGGTGGTGTGAAGCAGGGCCGTCAGGTCGACGGGCTCAACCGTGGTGCCGAGATCGTGGTCGCCTGCCCGGGGCGACTGGAGGATCTGCTCGGTCAGGGTCTGCTGTCGCTGGAGTCCGTGGAGATCACCGTGCTCGACGAGGCCGATGAGATGGCCGACATGGGCTTCCTGCCGTCCGTGACCCGTTTGCTGGAAAAGGTCGATCCCCGCGGACAGCGCATGCTGTTCTCCGCCACGCTCGACCATGGTGTTGATGGGCTGGTCAAGCGGTTCATGCACAACGCCAAGGTGCACGAGGTGGATGACGCCGACGCGCAGGTCGACACCATGACCCACCATCTGTTCGTCGTCTCTCAGGGCAACAAGGCCACGCTGGTCAACAAGCTTGCCGGAGGCAAGGGCAAGCGCATCCTGTTCACGCGTACCAAGTTCCAGGCGCAGAAGCTGGCCGCCAAGCTCGTCAAGTCCGGCATTCCGGCCGTGGACCTGCAGGGCAATCTCAACCAGAACCAGCGCGACCGTCATCTCGCCGCCTTCACAAACGGCGATGTGAACGTGCTCGTGGCCACCGACGTGGCGGCCCGCGGCATCGACGTGAGCGATGTGGAGCTTGTGGTGCAGGTGGATCCTCCGATGGATCCGAAGTCGTTCCTGCACCGTTCCGGCCGTACCGCGCGCGCCGGCGAGTCCGGTGACGTGGTGACGCTGGTGCTACCGAGTCAGGAGCGCGGTGTGCGCGCCACGATGCGTCGTGCCGGCATCCAGGTGAAGTCCACATGGGTCAAGCCCGAGGACCCGGCCGTCAAGGAGCTGGTGGGCGAGTATGCGCCGCTCGTGTTCGGATGGCAGCTCAAGGTTCCGGCCAAGCCGAAGAAGACCACCAGGCATCAGCATCACGGTGGCCGTCGCGGTGCCGCGGAGCGCAATGATCGTAACGAGCGCAACGACGTCAGGCGCGGTGCCGAGAACCGTGGCGGCGGCAAGCGCGGAGCCGTGGCCCGTAACGCCGAGGAGCGCGGCCGTGGTCGTCGCGGCACGGAGGCGCGCTACGCCGACCAGCATGCCACCGAACGCAAGGCCAAGCGTCATCAGGGCAAGCAGCAGAACAGCGGCATGACCGGTGCGCACGGTACTCATGGTTCGCACGGCGGTCGCAATGGACACACCACGTCCCGCGCCGCGCAGGGCTTCCGCAAGTCCCGTAGGAAGGCCGCCCCCTTCCGCGTTTCCCGCGGTCGCTGATCTTGCGATGACTGTGCGCCTTGCGATGACTGCGCACTGAATACACGCTGATCAAGCGCGTCGTTGTTCGCCGGCTTCCCTCCTTCGAGGGGAGCCGGTTTCGTATCTGCCTCCCCGTTCCCGTTCTGGCCGACAACGATGTCGGAAAAATCATTCCGGGGGACTATGGGGGTTCGACATCATTTCACGTATGCTGAAAGCACGCTGTCATTTGCCCGGGAAACCAGTATGCCGTGCCAGACACGGCAAGGGTTGATCCCCATGAGACGTTCGTGGGATCCTTGGCCTTGCACACACAAACGATGATGGCCGGCTACCATCGATGAGGAAGAACCGCCGATCGTAATCAACGCCATGATGCGTACGGTCGTCGGCAGAGGGAGATGATCCATGGACGAACGATCAGAACGATCTGAACAATCCGAACGACGGCAATCCGAACGCCGATCCCGGCCCATCATCGAAGTTCGCAACCTCCGCAAGGAATATCCGGTCGGCGACGAGGTCGTCGTTGCGCTTGAACGCGTGAACCTGAGCATTCCCAAAGGGCAGATCTGCTGCATCTTCGGCGAATCCGGATCCGGCAAAAGTACCCTGCTCAATCAGCTTGCCGGCATGGAGAAACCCACGCGCGGTGGCGTGATGATCGGCGGCGTACCCATATCCAGGCTCGAGGAGCACGAATTGGCCGAATTCCGCCAGAAGCATCTCGGATTCGTATTCCAGTCCTACAATCTGCTCCCCAATCTCACCGCGGTCGAAAACGTGGCCATGCCGCTTATGTTCCGCGGCGTGCCCAAGGCGCAGCGCGAAGCGGCGGCCCGAACCATGCTCAAACGGGTCGGACTCGAACGACGCATGAAGCACTTCCCGTACCAGATGTCGGGCGGTCAGCAGCAGCGCGTCGGCATCGCGCGTGCATTCGTGGCCAAGCCGCAGGTGGTGTTCGCCGACGAGCCCACCGGCAACCTCGACTCAAAAACCAAAACCGACGTGATGGCGATGATGTGCTCGTTTGCGCGGCGTCTCGATCAGACGATCGTGCTGGTTTCGCACGACCCCAACATGGCGTCCTACGCCGACCGCATCGTCACCCTGCTCGACGGACGGATCATCGACGACACCATGAACGATGACGCGATGAACGCCTGACGCCACAACGACAATATTTCAGGAACCGAGACAGAAGGAAACCCCATGACGACCACACCCACCCGCGGCACGCGATCCTGTAGCATGCGATCCACGACGGCAACGGCAACAACTGCGATCACGCCTACGGCACCCACGCCGGCGACCCGTCTGATGGCCGCACTGATCTCGATCGTGCTGGGCCTCACACTGGCCATGTCCTCCGGACTGTCGTTCGGCGTGCAGTCCGCGCTCGCGGACGACACCGCTGATGCCGGCACCGCCACAACCGCCCCCGCCAACGGATCCGGGTCCACACAGACCGTGATCGCCGGTCCCGTACCGAACATCATCATCACCGGGTACACGTACGGCGGCAATTCGGTGGCCGCCGGCGCCACGTTCCCGCTCAACTTCACGTTCCAGAACAAGGGCAAGGTGCGTGTGGAGAACATGGTCGTCACCGTGGACGGCGGCGAGAACTTCACCATCGCCGGCGGCACCAACACGTTCTACTTCGACCGACTGGCCGCGGGCAAGAGCCTCAGCCAGGAGGTGCAGATGCAGGCGGTGAGCGGCGCCAAAAGCGGCGCGCAGGGCATCACTGTGAGCTTCCGCTACGAATACGTGGACCAGGACCAGCGCGGTTCGAACAACGCCGACATCAAACTGTCTGTGCCGGTGAGCCAGCCCGACCGATTCCAGGTGAACGATCCGCAGGTGCCTGAAAGTCTCAACGCGGGCGAGGAATCCACCGTCACCATGGCCTATGTGAACAAGGGCAAGGGGGATATCGCCAATGTGGAGGCCACGGTGGAGGGTGACGGCATCGAGGCGGTGACCAAGACCCAGTATCTCGGCAACGTGGCATCCGGCGCGTCCGGCTCGATCGGCTTCGCCTTCACCCCCACCACCACGGACGATGTGAACGCCAAGTTCACCATTGTCTACGAGGATTCCGACGGGCACCAGCAGACCAAGGAATTCCCGGTGACGCTGAGCGTGCAGGAGGCGCCCGCGCCGGATATCCCCTCCGCCGACGCCGACATGACAACGCAGGAGCAGACGGGGGCCCCGTGGTGGGTGGTCGTCGTGGGCGTGGTGATCGTGATGGCGGTGATCATTGCGATTGTGATGATCCGTCGTCGTAAGAAGCGCAAGAAGAAGGCCAGCGTGGATGAGGCGTGGGACGATTGGGAGAAGGGCGACGGCGACGCCGGCGGTCCATCCGATGGCAACGGACCGTCCGATGGCAACGGCAGCGGCCCGGCTGGCAGTGCAAGTGCGTCCGGTGTGACCGCCGTGCCCAGCGACGACACGGCCGACCTGCCCGCCGTCGCCGCCGTCGCCGACCTGCCCGGCAACGGTTCCGCGTCCGGCGCCCGCCGTCGTCACTGACCGGAGCCGATCATGCGTTTTGACGATATCCTGCGCCTGTGTGCGCAGAACATGTTTCGACGCAAATCGCGGACGATCCTCA
This sequence comes from Bifidobacterium sp. UTCIF-39, assembly GCF_006408715.1. Taxonomy (NCBI): domain Bacteria; kingdom Bacillati; phylum Actinomycetota; class Actinomycetes; order Bifidobacteriales; family Bifidobacteriaceae; genus Bifidobacterium; species Bifidobacterium sp. UTCIF-39. The sequence continues at coordinate 49,118 of NZ_JEOG01000019.1, forward strand.
CCGTACTCGGCGTGATCGTGGGCTGTTGCTCGATCGTGCTCATGATCTCGCTGGGCGCGGGTATCAGCGAGCAGAACAAGGCCATGCTCAAGCAGATGGGCGATCTCAACGTCATCACCGTGTACAGGCCGGGAACGGAATACGGCGGCATGGGATACGGAGCCACGCAGTCGGGAACCTCCGGCGATACGGAGAACGAGGTGAAACTGGACGACGACACGCTGACGTCGTTCAAGCAGCTCCCCGGCGTGGTGGGTGCCACCGGTCAGCTCACGCTCGACTATCGCATCACGATGGCGGCGTCCAACGGCCGGTTCTACACGGACTACGGCGTGATCGAATCAATCGACATGGCCGAACTGAAGAGCATGGGATACGAACTGAAGGAAGGCGAAGCGCCCGTCCGCGACGGCGAGGTGCTCGTCGGCCAGTACTTCGCCTACCAGTTCATGGACAAGTTCCGGCCCGAAGGCAACAACATGCGGCAGCAGCCGTACGACTCCGGCAACGGTCAGGTCAGTCAGTGCGATATGCAGGGCAATTGCGAATTCGTTCCCGCCGACGAGGCGATCAAGCCGTTCTTCGATCCGATGAAAACGGAGATCACGGTCACGATCGGCGGCAATGATTCGGCGGCGGGCGTGTCCGGTTCCGGCGCGATGTCCGGCACATCCGGCTCCGGCTCCGGCTCGTCAGACGGCGGCAACGGCGGTACGGCAAACGGAACGGGCGCGTCCGGCACCGGCAACACGTTCAAACTCAAGGCGACCGGCGTTCTCAAGGAGGACTACAACAAGGGACAGGCCACATCCAACGGCATCCTCATGGACGTGAACCAAGCCAAGGCCATGATCGCCAAGGTGGACAAATCGGCCGCGGTGAAACGCACATCCTACAGTCAGGCACTGGTCAAGGTGAACGACATCTCGCAGGTCGCCGACGTGGAGCAGCAGATCCGCGACATGGGCTTCAGCACCAATTCGTACGAGCAGATGCGCAAGGATCTGGAGCAGCAGTCGCGGTTCATCCAGCTCATGCTCGGCGGCATCGGCGCGGTATCGCTGCTGGTGGCGGCGATCGGCATCACGAACACGATGGTCATGTCGGTGACCGAACGCACTCGCGAGATCGGCATCATGAAGGCGCTCGGCTGCTATGTGCGTGACATCCGCATGATGTTCCTCGGCGAGGCGGGCGCGATCGGATTCCTCGGCGGCTCGATCGGATGCATATTCAGCGGGATCATCTCGTTGGGCATCAATCTGCTCATACTCGGCGGATTCAGTTGGGAGCACGTGAAACAGGCGATCGTGGGCGGCGATGGCGTGATCCGCCTGTCGGTGATCCCGCCGTGGCTGTTCGTGTTCGCGATCCTGTTCTCGATGGCGATCGGCCTGATCTCCGGTTTCGGACCGTCGAACAAGGCCGTGAGCATTCCCGCGCTGGACGCGATCAAGAACGAACAATAGCGATCGGCGTCACAACACGGCCAGCACTGCCTCGGCGATGCGCTGGGGGAGCAGCCGGTAGCGCTCGCGCAGCGCGGACAGCGGGATACGGTCGGTGACCTCCTTGCGGGCACCGAAATTGAGTACGCGCATCGGGATTTTCGTACCGGAGTTCGTGATCGCGTCGGCACGGGTATGACCGCCGTAGTACGACGCGATCTTCGTGCCCCAGCCGCCTTCGAGCTGACCGTCCTCGATGGTCACGACCACCGTGTGCGATACGGCGAGCTGGCCGAGCGTGACCGTGTCGAGCGTGGAGAACTGATGCGGATCGACCACGGTGGCCGTCACCCCATGTGCGTCGAGTTCATGGGCCGTGGCCTCGGCCGTCGGATAGGCGTCGCCCAGACCGATGATCGCCACACGACTGCCGGACCGCGTGACGGTGTATCGCGCCCACGGGTTGCCGAGGGCGGTCGTCGCGGTGATGTCGCGCTCGCCGTAGACATCGTCATACGTGTCTGTCGTAAAACGAACGGACGCGTTGGCATGGTTCACATGATTCGCCGCTGTGCCATCGGAATCATCGTCGTGGCCGAATTTGAATGCATCGGTGAACGACGGATAGCTGCCGGCGCGCTCCGCTGCGAGAATATCGTTGCCGGGCATGCGGATCGCCACGGGACGGTTGGCGGGGCCGGTCGACCAGGCGAGCATGTCGAGCAGTTCACGGCAGCTGGTCGGTGCCAGACAGGTCAGACCGGGCACGTTGCCGAACATCATGATGTCGCCCGCGCCGGAATGCGTGTTGTCGGTGCCGGAAATGCCGCCGCCGAAGATCAGCAGTGTGCCGGGCACCTGATTGAGGGCGAACTCCTGATGGATCTGGTCGTAGGCGCGCTGGAAGAACGTGGCGCTGGTGGCCAGTACGGGGGTGCCGCCAGCCCGCGCGACACCTGCCGCGAACGCCACGGCATGCTCCTCGGTGATGCCGGTGTCGATATAGTGCGATCCCGCCGCGGCACGCCATGCGCGCGTAATGCCGTTCGAGCCTGGCGTGGCGGGGGAGATGACCAGCAGTCCGGGTTCGCTGTCGAATCGGGCGGCCAGCGCGTCCATCGCCATCATGCCATATGTCTTGCGCGCGTTCAGCGGCGCACCGGCCGCGGAATCGGGATTATGCCAGTGATTGCTCTCCACCGACCCCTCATCGGCACCCAATCCCTTGCCCTTGAGCGTGTGGATGTGCATCACGATCGGATGGTCGATGTCCTTCACCTCGGAGAACGCACGGACCAGTGCGGTCACATCGTTGCCACGCTCGACGTATCGGTAGTCGAGTCCCATGGCACGGAACAGATTGCGCTGCGCACGCCCCTGTGAGGCACGCAGCTCGGCGAGATCGTCATACATGCCGCCATGATCCTCGGCGATCGACATCTCATTGTCATTGAGCACGATGATCAGATTGCCGTGGAATTCCCCGGCCTCGTTGAGTCCCTCGAACGCCACGGCGCTGCTGAGCGAACCGTCGCCGATCAGGGCGATCACATTGTTGTCGCCGCCCATGAGATCACGCGCCTTCGCCATGCCGCACGCCAGCGAAATCGACGTGCCGGTATGTCCCAGCACGAACGAATCATGATCGCTCTCCAACGGATTCGTGAATCCGGTCACCTCGCCGAACCTCGTCGGATCGGTGAATGCCTCGCGACGGCCGGTGAGCATCTTGTGCACATAACTCTGATGGGACACGTCGAAGATGATGTGATCGCGCGGCGAATCGAATACGTAATGCAACGCGATCGTGGCCTCCACCAGACCAAGGTTCGAGCCGATATGCCCACCGTGGGCATGGGAGAACGCGATGAGCGCGCCGCGGATCTCATCCGCAAGCTCGGGCAGCTGGTCCACGGCAAGATGCTTCAGATCGTCCGGACCATCGATACCTGCCAGAAAATCGCTCATCCCTGCTGCTCCTCCGCTGCTTGCGCATCGCTCGTCTTCCAAAGGTTCCAAAGGCGAAAGCATAGCCGAACCCATGCGATCGATGCACCTAGCAGCCACAATACCCCCAACATCTCCGTATCCCGCTCATGCCCCGTTGCCGTGCGCGTGCACATATGAGCACACCATGCCATAGTGTGATCACACTAACGGTGCGGCTACGGCGGCGTGGGTGTGTCAGACATGCGTTTTGACGGGCGTCGGCGGCACAATAAATACGGAGGACATGCCTGTCGGAGAGCCTGTGCGGTACGAACCGGAATCCGACGGAACGCCAAACGAAAGGAACGCCAATGAAGGCCGTATACGCGAACGATGTGAATTACGACGACCCGCTGTCCGTACTGGAAGTAGGGGAGCGGCCCGAACCGACGCCGCGAGAGTACTGGTCCACGATCAGCGTGAAATCCGCCACCGTGAACCACCACGATCTGTGGTCGTTGCAGGGCGTGGGACTGTCCGCGGCACAGACCCCGATGATCCTCGGCACCGACGCCGCGGGCATCCTCGACGAGGACATCCCCGTGCGCAAGGGACTCAAGGCGGGCAGCGAAGTCGTGCTCTATACGTTCGTCGGCACCGACGGCAACGGCGTGGCCCCAGGCGAGCGCCGCAGCATCCTGTCCGAGAAGTACGCCGGCACACTCGCCGAGAAAACGCAGGTGCCCAGTGCCAACGTGTTCGCCAAACCCGCGAACCTGAGCTTCGACGAGACCGCCGCGCTCGGCACCAGCTGGCTGACCGCCTACTCGCTCGTGTTCAGTGCGGCCGGCGTGAAGCCCGGCGACACGATTCTCGTGCAGGGTGCGGGCGGCGGTGTCTCCACCGCGGCCATCCAGCTCGCGCATGCGGCCGGACTCGAGGTGTTCGTCACCTCGCGCAGCGAGGACAAGCGTGACCGTGCCGTGGCGTTGGGTGCCGACGCGGCGTTCGAATCCGGGGCCAGACTGCCGCGCAAGGTCGACGCGGTGATCGAATCCGTGGGCGCGGCCACATGGTCGCATTCTGTCAAATCCGTACGCCCCGGCGGCACGATCGCCATCTGCGGCACCACCACCGGCGACCAGCCGGGTGCCGAACTCACCCGCGTGTTCTTCCAGGACATCCGCGTGCAGGGCGTGACCATGGGAACGCGCGACGACTTCGCGCGACTCCTGCGATTCGTCGAACACGCCGACATCCATCCTGCGATCGACTCCACGTACGCGCTCGCCGATGCGCCCGCGGCATTCCGCAAGGTGCTGGACGGCGACGTGTTCGGCAAGGTCGTGCTGCACGTGTGACGTTCGGCGATATTGGTAGGTATGTGTCAGCCGGTATGAGTTGATCGGTGTACGTCGATTGTGGGTGCTGATTGTGTGCGTCGCTTTGGCGCGTCAATTACGAATATTTGATCGGTGCCTACAATCGCCGCTTATATCAATTCCTCTCATGTGCCCACAATCGTTGATATTGCAACGATCCGATGAGGCAAAGCGCGATGGGCCCATCTCAGGTCCGCCACGACATCCCCACATGAGCTGCTGGAAACCGTGCGCGAACTTCACTACCATCGCAATCAGTGAATACGCGTGAAACAAACGTAACGATGGACGCCACCGCAACGGTGGGCCGCATCGCGCGAAACGCAGCGTATGGATATGACGGTATGGACGGAACGAACGGAATGGAAGGGGAACCCCCGATGGTCGACGCGATAGTCTTCTCTTCGGTGACCAAGACGGTGCTGACCGCGGACGGTCCCAAGTCGCTGATCAAGGATGTGAATCTCAACTTCGAGGCCGGCGGCATCTACGGCATCATCGGTCTGGGCGGCGCAGGCAAGACCACGTTGCTCAAACTCGTCGACCACACCCTTACCCCCACTTCCGGCACGATTAGCGTGCTGGGACAGGATCTCGGCGCGCTCGACGATCGCGGACTCGCCGCGGTGCAGGCGCAGATCAGCAAGGTGGGCGTGTTCCCCGACTTCGATCCCGACCGGACCATCCTCGAATCCGTCGCCATCGCCGCCGGCGAGGATCCGGAGGCGCACGAACCCGACGAAAAGGCTCGTGCCAAGGCGTTCCGACTGCTGCGCGAGGTGAGTCTGCGCTCGCAGAAGGATACGTATCCCGCACAGTTGTCCGGTGGTGAACTGCAGCGCGCCGCAGTGGCGAAGGCGTTCGCGTCGGATCCGCGTATCGTGCTGCTCGACGAGGCGACCGCCGCGCAGGATCATCTGGAAAGTCTTGATATTCTGCGGCTCGTGCAGCAGTTCGCCCACGAGTCGAACGTCACTGTGCTGCTTGCCACGCATGAGATCTCCGCGGTCAAGGAGATCTGCGACCATATCGTGGTGCTTGATCGCGGTCTGGTGGTGGAGGAGGGCGTCACGCATGCCGTGCTCGCCGATCCGCAGGCTGCGCAGACTCGCATCTTCACCCAGTCCGCGTCCAGTCTGGGCAAGGTGCAGACCCTGCTCGACGGCCATGATCCGGTGGTGGATCTGCGCCCCGGCCAGAAGCTCATTTCGTTGCGCTACGTGCATGAGGATGTCTCCGAGCCGCTGGTGTCACTGGTCACGCGCAAGTTCGGCATCGATGTGAACATCATGCTCGCCGACGTGCAGATCGTGGGCAAGTATCCGATCGGCGGCATCGTGGCGGTGTTTGAAGGCCCGGAACGCAACATTCGCGACGCGATCGCGTTCCTGCGCTCCAAGAAGGTCCGTGTGGAGGTCCTTGCCGAGAACTGACGGGCGGACAGGCGGATATTCGGCCGGTTGTTCGCGCCGTTTGCAGGGCTCCCCGTTTTCCCCAGTCGTGCGTACAGTGGTATCTGTTCTTACGGGGCCGCGAACGGGAGGTTTGATATGGCCGAAAACACACCATTGGTGGCGGTGGTTATGGGTTCTTCCAGTGACTGGGAGACCATGAAGCACGCTTGCGAGATGCTGGATCAGTTCGGTGTTCCGTACCACAAGCAGGTGATCTCCGCCCACCGTACGCCGGAGCTCATGGCCGACTTCGCCCACTCCGCGCGTGAGAAGGGCTTCCATGTGATCATCGCCGGTGCCGGCGGCGCCGCGCATCTTCCCGGCATGATCGCCGCACAGACCACGCTTCCCGTCATCGGTGTGCCGGTGCGCTCCCATGCCCTGTCCGGCTGGGATTCGCTGCTGTCGATCGTGCAGATGCCCGGTGGCATCCCCGTGGCCACCACGGCCGTGGGCAATTCCGGTGCCACGAACGCCGGCCTGCTGGCCGTGAGCATCCTGTCGACCACCGATGAGCGTCTGGCCAAGGAACTGCAGGAGTACCGCGACGGTCTGAAGAAGAAGGTGGAGGAATCGAATGCCCAGCTTGTCTGAGGAAACCAACGGCGCCGTGAAGATGCTGATGCCGGGCGCGACGATCGGCATCGTCGGCGGCGGCCAGCTCGGTCGCATGATGGCGATCGTGGCGAAGTACCGCGGCTTCCGCATTGGCGTGCTCGATCCGACTCCCGATTGCCCGACCGCGCAGGTGGCCGACTTCCAGGTGGTTGGCGAATACGATGACAAGACCGCCATTCATGATCTGGCGGAGAAGTCCGACGTGCTCACCTACGAATTCGAGAACGTGGACGCCGACGCCATCGATGAGGTGCGCCATCTGGTGGCCGCCCCGCAGGGCACCGATCTGCTGCGCGTGACGCAGGATCGTGTGAACGAGAAGACCTTCATCAACGAGCATGGCACCGAGACCGCCCCGTGGCGTGCGGTCAACGACTTCGACGAGCTCGAGGCCGCCATCGACGACCTGCACTATCCGTGTGTGCTCAAGACCCGTTCCGGCGGCTACGACGGCCATGGCCAGCATGTGCTGAGGAACGACACCGACCTGGAGAAGATCCGTGCCCGCGGCGATCGTGGCGGCGGATTCCCGCCCAGCATCCTCGAGGGATTCGTGGACTTCGCGTTCGAGGCGTCGATCCTCGTCTCCGGCAACGGCAAGGATTACGTGACCTTCCCGATGGTGCGCAACGATCACCGCAACAACATCCTGCACACCACGGTCGCCCCGGCCGACGTCAGCGAGGATCTGCATCGCCAGGCCAAGGAGCTTGCGCTGCGTCTGGCCAAGGGCTTCGAACTGGCCGGCACCCTGGCCATCGAGCTGTTCATCACCAAGGACGGCCGTGTGGTGGTCAACGAGCTTGCGCCCCGTCCGCATAATTCCGGCCACTACACCATCGAGGCGTGCTCGATCGACCAGTTCGACGCGCACATCCGCGGCATCGCCGGCTGGCCGCTGCCCGAACCGAAGCTGCTCAGCCCGGCCGTGATGGTGAACGTGCTTGGCCAGCATGTGGCGCCCAGCCGTGCGCTGATCGCCGACCATCCGGAGTGGAATGTGCACGACTACGGCAAGGCCCAGGTGCGGCACAACCGCAAGATGGGACATATCACCATGCTCACCGACGACCCGGCGCGTACCGTGGCCGAGCTTGAAGCCACCGGTGTGTGGGACGACCTCAAGTAGAAGCTCTTTCCTCTTTCTGGCTTCGATCGCGTTTTTGTACGTGATCGAAGCCGTTTTGGTTAGAATCCGCCGTTTGGGTTAGGGGCCGCTGTATCGTCGTGTTGTCGTGTCGTTGTGCACGGTCCCGGAAATATGAAAAACCCGCGCGAGGATCACAAGATCCCCCACGCGGGCAGGAAGTTCGCTATGAAATTCGGACAGATGGTATAGACGGTGGCGTCTCAGCCACGCTTCTTGACCAGATCTTCGGAATCCTTGTCAAGCGTGGCCATGATGGCGTGCTGTGCGTCCTTCACATAACCGAAACCGCCGGCCTTGGAGAACGCGGCCTTGGCGGCCTCGTCTTCGGAGACGGAACGGGTCACACGGGCGATGGCGACCAGCACGTTCGGCAACTGCGAGTCAGGTGCATCGTTGCCCAGCTCGCCGTAGAACCGGATGGTCTCCACGTCGTCCGGATTGGCGCCATTGGTGGGAGCGGCCTTCAGTGCTTCCACGATGCCGCCGAGATACTGCTTCATTGGATACTCTGTTGGAATGCTCATGGCTCCCATGATAGAAGGCCTCCCATGGTTTGTTAAGCGCGGAACTCCACTGTTTTACCAACGGCAAACCACTGTTCATAGTCCTCGAAATGAGACTATGATCAAAAGGTTGTGAGCTGGCACACGGCAGCCTCAACGGCTGGATCCTCGGACGTGACGAAACGGACATACGGATCGACGGCGTGCGGCGCCTGGTTCTGCGGGTAACACAACACGACGTGGCCAATGAAAAGGGAACGCCGGTGCGTACGCCGCAGTCGGTGTTCTGGGGGAGTGCACAGCTGGAGCTGGCGGATGGCAGCGAAATCGCGCTCGCCAATCTGCCCTACGAGATGGTCAATGTTGATGCCGGACAAGGTATCGGCAGAGATTACGCGGATGGTCGCGTGACCATCCAGGGGCATGAATTCCCGCAGGCGATTCCCACCAGCACGGTGGATCATGGCGAGCCGGGTGACTTGGTTTGGAATCTGGATGCTCTGCTGTCATCGGGGAATTTGGCCTCGGAGCCGGTGCGACTGCGCGCATGCGTAGGCGTGGATGCGTTCCCTGGCGATGAGCACCAGGTCCGCCGGTTCTATGCGGTGCGGGCGGCTGAGGCGTCGGAGTCGGCGAGGTTCATCACCGTTCTGGAGCCATATGAGACCGAACGCCGGGTGCTGCGGGTGAACGCCGATTCCGCGACTTCGGTGGATGTGACTCTGACCGATGGCCGTGTGCAACGAATCTCCCTGCACGAAGGTGCGGAGGATGGTTCTCAGCCTTGGCTGGACTTCGTTGAAACCCTCGACGGCCGCATACTGCGGGAGGATACGAGATTCACAGCTTAATGCCGAAGAACTGGCGGTATTCCAACGAAAATCGTCGTACCGACCAACTGCCTGACCGCTCAATTTGCCGCTCTCTTCGGCGTGTCGCGAAGATTTGCAAGCCGGCGTCAGTGGGCTGACGTCTGTTCTGTGGATCTCCCGCCTGCGTCACGTTGCTGATCTAATGGGTGAGTCTACTTTTTGACAGTTGCATTGTTTATCGACAGTTGTCGAAGAGTGTTTGCTATGATATTGCCGAGACGACGGACCATGCACAACAACGAAGATTCTGGTATTTCGACCAGCGTGGCGTGACGGATCGAATCATTGGAGGTACGGAATGGCAGAGGTGGGCACTCGTACGGGTATCGGCGAATCTGACGAAGGGCAATCCAAGCCCATGGACAGGCGGTCACGCCGCACTCGGGCGATGCTGCAGAATGCATTGGTCAAACTGCTGGAGACCAAGCCGCTCAACAAGATTTCGGTGATGGAGCTCACCCGTCTCGCGGACGTCAACCGGGCGACGTTCTATGTGCATTACACGGACATCTACGCCCTGTTCGATCAGCTCAAACGCGAGCTCATCGACTCGTACAAGGACATCATCGCCCGCCATCGCGGGGAGATCCTCCATGACGACTACGAACCCCTCATCCATGAGATCTTCGAGTTTGCCACGGCCAATGAATCCATGTCCCTGCTGGTGACTGGCAAGTCTGGGGACGCGCTCTCAAGCGATCTCATCACCACGATGGGTGCATACTGCAACGAGCTCATTGATCCGATTTCTGCGTCTCACACAAGCCTGGCGTCCGACAACGGCCGAACCCAGACCGCCGAAACCGTGAGGGACTACCACTTCGTGTATCTGGCGGCCGGGATCGTCGGCGCGCTCAAGGAATGGTACCGGCGCGGACGTAGGGAACCCATTGATCTTGTGGTCAGGATTGCAGCCAACAACACGCATGCGATCGGGCTGGCCATGCTAACCAGAAATATCGACATGTCGCTCTCCGAATCGTCAGTGGTCCACGCATCCGGCGCAGCGGTGACGGCCGGTAGGTGAATTCACGAGGGAATGGACGGATATCATGCATAACGTGTTGCGCGTCTTCATCCGCGATGTGAAGCGGATCTGCGCGGTGCCCTTCGCCGTGTTCATCGTTCTGGCGTCATGCTTCGTGCCGGGACTGTATGCATGGCTCAACATCGCGGCGAACATGGACCCGTATGCGAATACCGGCGACGTGCCGATTGCAGTGGTCAACAACGATGCGGGAACCATGGTGAACGGCTCCGAAATGAATGTGGGCGACCAGACCATGGACGCCTTGAAGGACAACCACGATCTGGGATGGCGCTTCGTGGACGAGACAGCCGCCGTCAACGGCGTGAAATCCGGCGAATACTATGCGGCCATTGTGATCCCGAAGGATTTCAGTGCGGACCTGACCAGCGTGCTGCAGGGGAAGTTCACGCGGCCCGAACTGTCCTACTATGTCAACGAGAAGGTCAACACGCTCGCGCCGCGTGTGACGCAATCCGGCGCCGCGGCCCTTGAGCAGCAGATCAACGAATCGTTCGTCTCCACTGTCAGCGCGACCGTCACGAAGACGCTCTCCGAAGAGGCCGGCAAGATGAACGGCCAGCTCGACGGGACGGCGAACCAGCTGGACGGCAAGCTGAGCGAAGCCCAATCCAGCATCGTGGCGGCCCGCGGCAAAGTAGATGACGCGCAGTCCTCCATCACCGATGCGCGAGCGACAATCACGAGGTCCCGCCAAAGCATGACGGGCATCGCCGGTCGCGCCGACGCCCTTTCCACGAGCGTCAACGACACGGCATCCTCCGTCGACTCCGCACGTACCGGATTGTCGGCGTTCCAACACTCCATGAATACGACCATCGGACAGGTACAGTCCGGGGCCGGCTCCCTTAAGGGCCGCATTAACGGCATGGCGGATACCGTCAACGGCAATGCTGCGGACATCTCCGGCCGTGTCGACGCCTCGCTGTCCACTCTCGAATCCGCGAACGATGCCTTAGGGGATGCGATCGAGGCGATGGAATCCGACCCACAGTTCGCAGACTCGGACGCCCTCGCACAGGCGAAACAGCATCAGAGCGACCTCGCCGCACAGATCGAAGCGATGAGGCAACTGAACAATGGCATCCCCTCGGCGATGCAGGCGGGCGGCAAGAAGCTCTCCGATTCCCTAGACGCATTGAACGGCAAGGCCGACGGGCTCTCCAGCCTGTCCTCGGACGCTTCGAGCAGGATTGACTCCGCCCTCACAGGTGTCTCCACCCAGCTCGTCGGACTGTCCGGAACCGTGGGTGCGACCGCCGAATCGCTTGGTCGCATCGATGCCGATCTCGCACAGCTCGACACGACGCTCGAATCAGCGTCCAAGGTGATGGGGCAGACGGGCAAGGCCCTCGATCGCGTGGGTGCATCGGTGCAACGCACGCAGGCCGATTTCGCCGTCCTCCGTGCGAGCGACGCGTGGGCCGGCGTCAAGGGCCTTGCGCACGTGGACGCCGATCAGGTGTCCTCGTTCCTCGCATCCCCGGTCGGTCTGGAGACCCGCGAGTACTATCCGATGAAGAACTACGGCACCGCCATCGCCCCGTTCTTCACGAACCTGGCATGCTGGGCGGGCGCGTTTGTGGCGCTCACCCTCATACGTAATGACGCCGATTCGGAAGGCATTGACGCGCTCACGCCCAAGCAGGCGTTCCTCGGACGATGGCTGCTACTCATGGTTGTTGCGGTGCTGCAGGGCATCGTCATCGCATCAGGCAACCTCGTCATCGGCATCCAGTGCAACGTGCCATGGGCGTACTATCTGGGCACCATCGTATGCTCGATGACCTACGTATCAATCGCCTACAGTCTGGTCATGATGTTCCGGCACATCGGCATGGCATTGAGCGTGATCTTCCTGATATTGCAGGTGCCGGGCGCGGGCGGTATGTACCCAATCGAGATGATGCCCCACTTCTACCGACTGCTGTACCCGATGCTGCCGTTCACGTATGGCGTCGAGGCGCTGCGCGAATCGATCGGGGGCTTCTATGGCACGGACTTCTGGACGCGCATCTGGCAGACCTCCATGTTCGCCGTGGCGTTCCTGCTCGTGGCGATGCTGTGCCGCCCGGCGCTTGCCAATCTCAATGATCTATTCAACCGCGAACTAGCGGATACCGATCTGGTCAACGCGCAGCGATTGGAGATCGTCAGCTCCGAACGCAACATCATGATCACCGTGCGCAAGATGCTCGCCGATCCGACCTGGGGCGCCGGCGTACGACGCCGGGCGAGGAAGTTCGAGCGGCTGTACCCACATCTGGTGCGCATCGGGTTCCATCTTATCTGGATCATCCCCGTCGTGTTCCTCATCGTCATGATGGTCGTCGGGCCGAGCATCGGATTCCTCGTGGCCTGGCTGGCGATGGTAGTCGTCGTGGACATCGCGCTGATCATCCTCGAATACATCCACCTCCACCTGCCGAGGCAGGCGCATGACAGCACAATGGGCGCCGAAAGCCTGCTTCGCTCCGTAGCGGCCGCCGGGCGCGCCGTGATAGCCGACGGCATCGCAGGAAACGCCGGCGGAAGCGTCGCCCGGCATGCCGCGGGGAACGCCGGCGACGGGGGCAATATCAATGAGGGCGCCGGCGTCGAGGCCAATGCCAACAGGACCAATGCCAACGGAAAGGATGTCCACTGATGAGGAACGTATGGACCATATTCCACACCGACATGCGGCACATCCGCAGCAGCGTGATCGCGCTCATCATCGCCATCGGCCTGATCCTCATGCCGTCGTTCTACGCATGGTTCAACATCTACGCCAACTGGGATCCATACAGCAACACCGGCGGCATGAAGGTCGCCGTCGCCAACTCGGACAAGGGCTATCAGGGCGACCTGCTGCCGGCGAAGGTCAACGTGGGCGATCAGGTCGCCAATGCTCTCAGGGCGAACGACAGCCTCGACTGGACGTTCGTGAGCGAAGATGAGGCCAAAAGCGGCGTGGAATCCGGCGAATACTACGCGGCAATCGTGATTCCCAAGGACTTCAGCACGGACCTGTTCTCCCTGCTGAGCGAGAGGACCGCGGATTCCGGGAAAACGGACAAGACCGAGGTACGGCAGGCTCAGCTC
>NZ_JEOG01000020.1:0-57746 GCF_006408715.1 Bifidobacterium sp. UTCIF-39
GGGGGCGTCTTCCCCCGCACCCGACCCCCAAACCGAGGCCTCCCAAAATCAACAAAACATCCCATACACATACAAATGTGGCGGCCGAAACGAGCGCCGGACCCCAGGGGAATCCGGTCACCCGGTTCGACCGCCACAGAGCAATCACAGAGCAATCACAAAGCAAAGCCCGCGCCTCACACAGCGCAGCCCCGCACCCGCTACTTCAGCAGCGGCTCCACCTGCTCCTCATACGCAGTGAGCGCGGTGTCGATCACATTGTGCATGTCGTAGTACTTGTACGTGCCCAGACGACCGCCGAACACGACCTTCGGCTCGGCCGCGGCCTTCTCCGCATAGCGGGCGTAGAGCTCCTTGTCGGCGTCGGTGTTCACCGGGTAGTACGGCTCATCACCGCGCTCAGCGAAGCGGGAGTACTCCTCCCACACCACGGTCTTCTCGTGGTTCTGCTGGTCGGCACGCTCCGGGTTGAAGTTCTTGAACTCGATGGCGCGGGTGTACGGCACGTCGGCGTCGGAGAAATTCATCACCGGGCATCCGAAGTGGTCGTCCTCATCGTAGCGAACCTCCTTGAAGTCCACGGTGCGCCACTTGAGGTCGCCGAGCTCGTAGTCGAAGTAGCGGTCCACCGGACCCGTGTACACGATCGGCACGCCCGCGGCGAGCAGCGCCTTCTTGTTGAACGGCTGCGACTCGTCGAAGAAGTCCACACCGAGGGTCACATGGATGCGCGGATCGTCGATCATGCGCTCCATCCACTTGGTGTAGCCGTCCTTGGGCAGGCCCTCCCACGTGTCCTTGAAGTAGCGGTTGTCGTAGTTGAAGCGCACGGGCAGTCGCTTGATGATGGCGGCCGGCAGCTCGCTCGGGTCGGTCTGCCACTGCTTGCCGGTGTAGTTCTTGATGAACGCCTCGTACAGCGGGCGGCCGATCAGCTGGATGCCCTTGTCGTTGAGGTTCTGCGGATCGGTGCCGGCGAGCTCGCCCGCCTGCTCCTCGATGAGCGCCTTGGCCTCGGCCGGCGTGTAGTGCGCGTGGAAGAACTGGTTGATCGTGCCGAGGTTGATCGGCAGCGGGAACACCTCGCCATCGTGCGTGGCGTACACGCGGTGCACGTAGTCGGTGAACTCGGTGAAGCGGTTGACGTAATCCCACACGCGCTTGTTCGACGTGTGGAAGAGGTGCGCGCCGTACTTGTGGATTTCGGCGCCGGTCTCCTCGTCCATGTACGAGTAGGCGTTGCCGCCGATGTGATCGCGGACGTCGATGATCTCCACCTTCACGCCCAGGTGTTCCACCGCCTGCTGCGCGATCGTCAGACCGAACAGTCCGGCGCCGACGATCACCAGATCCGGGTAGGTGTTCTCAGCCATGTGCAACCTTTCTATGTTTGGTTTTCCGCTACGGACCATAGTACTTGCGACGGTGCCAAGCGGCCGCTACTCGGCCTTGGAACCCTTGGATTCAGACGCCTTATCCACCGCGAAGATACGACCCCATGTTTTCAGGGACGGCAGATCATACGCACGGTACTCGGCGGACAGCCGCTTCCAGTCGCGCACGAGCTGGCTCGCCAGACGATACCCCTCCCACATGCTCTTGCGGAAGCGGACGTTGTCGCGCTTAAGCCAAGCTACGGAATTCCCGTCAGGGGACGTCACCAACGCGGAATTTACACCGTCGAACGCGAGCCACGTCCAAGAAGCGTCCTGTGCAGGGATCGCCACGTCAGGTCGTTCCGCATTGGCGTAGCTCTTGTTTGAAAGCACGCTTTTGATGATGGTCTTTGCCGCACCCTTGTAGCGTTCCCGCATGGTTCCAGGACGATGCCGAGGCGACACATTCTCATGGTCAGGTTCCGGGAAGTCCTCAAAACTGGGGGAAGTCTGCGCATCGGCAAATCGAGAGCGCAGCTCGCGAATCTCGCCCAACTTCGCGGGGAAGGAATCAACAATATACTGCGGTCCGCGCAGAATATCGCGCAGTGCCTGATGCCGAATCGCCATGGCAGAATACGTGAATCGCAGTCCCAAGCTGGCATCTCCGTACAGACTTTCAACTAGTACGCGCGATTGCGGAGCATTCGGCTGGAACAGCAACGCGGCAATCCACCGATTGCGTTCAGTGAAGTATTCCTCCCATGTGCGGGCAGGATCCTTGCCGTGCCACGCCTGATGCCACACGGCCACGCCAGGCAGGCACACGGTCGGGAATCCAGCACGCTTGGCACGCAGGCCGTATTCGATATCATCGAATTTGATGAATACCGGTAACGACAATCCAATGGTTTTCAGCACAGTTACCGGAATCAAGCACATCCACCAACCGTTGAAATCTTCATCAATACGTTGATGACGGTCTGGGGAATCACGCAATGGCTCAGCAGCGAAATCATGGTTATATCCCATATCCTGGGACGGTTGCATCCACATACGTCGCCAGTTGATCCGTTCGCCTTGTGTATACAGCATGGTCCGATTGTCGAGATGCAGCATGCCGCCACCCACCAACACAGGCTTGATGGTGTAGTCGGCAAACTGTACTGCGCGCAAAATCGACTCGGGTTCGCTGATCGCATCGTCGTCCAGCAGCAAACAGTAATCGCTGGAACCCGTTTGTACTGTCTCGTACATGCCGCGTGAGAATCCGCCAGAACCACCAAGGTTACGTTGACGGATATAGGTAAGCTGTGTGCCGAGCTCTTCAGCAACAGCCGCATAACCGACCTGATTCTTAACTAGATCGGAACCCTGATCCGTGCAGTATACAGTGTCCAACCGCATGCGTAATTCCGATGCCTCGCTGATGGCCTTAAGCTGGTTGAGGCAGTACGACGGACGGTTGAACGTGGCGATCGCGATCGACAACGTGGTCGGATCCTCGGACGTGTGATGTTCCTTCGGGACCTGCCATACCGCGTCGGACACGGTCAGCGGTTTATCGGCAGATGCTTCAGCATCGAACCAGAAATATCCACCATCCATAAGGCCCGTCATGGGGATGTCCATGACGATTGACTGTGCTTTACCCCGGTTGGCTTTCACCATCGTTTCTCCGACGGGAGAGAACAGACCACGTCCATTGGACGCATATGCCACCACGCGGCCTTCGCCCCGAGCCTGCGCCACGAAACGAACCGTATCTACAGACGTCCAACGACGCCAGTATCCAGCCGGGAACGCATTGAAGAACGAGCACAGCGAAGTCCTCGTTCCCACCTTGATCTGTATTGCGGACCGTCCCAGAACAGTGAACGTGTTGCATGTGGCGCCAGCGCTCATGCCACCCGACAGTCCGCGTCGAACCAATCGCTGATATCCAGACTGGTTCATGCCCGCAAAGTCAAGCCTTTTCATGTCGACGCGCGGGTCAAGCATGGCATCGGAAAGACGCGGCTGAGTCCAGTCCAAAGCATACAACGGCAATATCTGATCGGCGTCCTTCAGCGGATAAACGACTCGGGACACTGTTTCCCAAAGCGGTTCCGTACTCTTGGTATCAACCATTCTGTGTCAGATCTCCTTTGATGCTCAATCAGTCTGGGTGATCACCATTGCGCGATCGCTCAGCAATGCATACTCGCGATTGGAATCATCGCGAATTACAAAATTGCATGCATTATCGTCCACGGCAACGCCGACTGCATCGCTTTCCAGCTTGTTGCCGGGGATCGGAGTGCGCAGCGACGTGATGAGACGGAATTCTCCATTATTGAACAGGTTCAGTGGCATTTCAAAATGTACGGTCTGATGACCGTGCTTGCTCATTTTGATTGTCGTGGCCCCGGTATCGTATGTGATACCCCCACGACGGATATCATGCAATGCGATCGCCAGATAGAAATTTCCCGGCTCATCGTATTGATATTCGACGGCAAACTTGAAGGTATCGGAAGACTTACAAATCTGAGAAGATACAGCATAGGTGCGCAGGATCGGGCATCGTTCGTTCAGCCCATTCGGATACCCACCACGGGCCTTCCGACGCTGCGTTTCGAGAGCCTGCTCAGCCTTCAGATTAGCCAATGTGTACTGCTGGGACACGGTCTCCGGATCACCAATAGCCTCGACTACTCCATCTGCGATCATCATCGCTCGAGAGCAGTATTTACGTACGGAATCCATATCATGAGTGACCAGGATGACCGTCTTTGAAGAGTCCTTCTTGATCTGAGTAAAGAAGTCGCTACACTTCCGTTGGAACGCTTCATCGCCCACAGCGAGCACCTCATCAAGAACGAGGATATCTCCCTGCGCTTTGATTGCCACTGAGAACGCGAGTCGCACCTGCATACCGCTGGAGTAGTTCTTGAGCTTCTGATCCATGAATTCGCCGAGTTCTGCGAAATCCACGATATCGTCGTACATCGCGTCAACTTCTTCGGTTGTGAATCCGAGAAGGCTGCCGTTCAGATACACATTCTCTCGACCGGTCAGTTCGGGATTGAAACCGACGCCGAGCTCGATGAACGGGACCAGCTTCCCCTTGACGTCCACGCTGCCTTGATTGGGATAGTAGATCTGCGAGATGATCTTCAACAGCGTGGACTTACCACCACCGTTACGGCCGACAATACCGAAGAACTCACCCTGATGGACCTCAAAGGATATGTCCTTGAGTACTTCCTGCTTCTTATAGCCTTTAATGCCTTTGGTCCAGTTGATAAACGCCTGCTTCAGGCCCGAAGCCTGTTCCGTCGGAAGTTTGAAGTGCTTCGACACGTGTGACGCCGAAAGCACGACCGGCGCGTCCATATAATTCGGAGCTGTCTGGATCTCTTCACTCATCACATCACCTCGGCAAATTTACGACTGTGCTTACGGAACAGATGAATGCCCAGCCAAAGGAGAACAACGGTCAATATCACGGGAAAGCACTGCACCAGCACGCTATGGAACTCAGTCCACACGGTTGGTTGTGTTTCCGGAGCAATCAGATTGTGTCGAATGTCCTGAATTGTCTGCGCAAACGGATTCAGCAATTCGAGTCGTGCCATATCGGCCAGAACGCCGCCTCGACTGGTGACGTACGTCAATGGATAGATAATTGGCATGCCGTAGAAGATCAGCTGCTGCAACACATCCCAGATATGGGAGATATCACGGTAATACACATACAGCGTAGCCATCAGCAAGGTAACACCCAAGGTTATGGCATACAGCTCGATGATGTTCAAAGGTAGTAACAGCACGCGCCATGTGAATTGCACCTTCAGGGCAAAAGCGAACAGCAGCACCACAGCCAAGTTGATCATGTAGCTGATGAACGCGCCCATGGTTGCAGAAACCACAACGATATAGTTCGGAAAGTGGATCTTCCTAAGTAGATCACCACGGTCGACCACCGAACGAAGGCCGACGGTCGTGGATTCGGTAACAAACTGCCAAGAGCTAATGCCCAGCAACAGCACCACCGGGTATGTGGGTGTACCGTCAGACATCCGCAGGAACTGTGCGAACACCACATACATGACACAGAACATCATTAACGGCTTCAGCACAGACCATGCGATGCCGAGGAACGATCCCTGGTAACGGAGCTTAAAGTCCGTTTTCACCAAGCCGCGCAATACAACCCACGCGTACTCATACCGCGACTTGACACTATCCACCATATTCTTCACGGCACACTATCGTATCAGCGGTCAGGAATGTGACAGCCAACCCCCTATGGCATCTTTACAGGGCAAGCACCTGACACCTGAGTTCGGTCACGATCAGTCGCTGAGTTCCAGCTCCCCTTGCGAGGGAGGAAGCTCCGGCGGATTACAGGCAATGATGTTAAGTGCTCCCTCTTCACGTGCCTTGGCAACAAGGGTGATGAATTTATTATCCCATGTATAGATATGCGAAGCATGAGCATATTGCGCGCTGGCCAGAACCGCCGCATCTCCCGGTCTGAGACCTTGGACCGCGGGAGTGTCACAAAACCATGCCGCCGCATCAGCGGTGAGATCCACCATCATCAGTTCGGAATTCCGGCACCAATCCAGCAACATGTGCTTATGCCGACGTTCCTGATTCCGAGTCTGCCCGACTTTTCCCGACCGCACGATGAAGTCACTCGACAGCTCAATCATCACCATCGACGGCAACAACAGTTCAAGCTCTCCCGCGATGCCATCGTTCAATAGCCGCATGGAACGAGGCAGGTATGAAGAATCAGTCGAGTCCTCCGATCCGAGCGCCACATTGACGATGACATTCGTGTCGACTACGGCACGCTTCGGGTAACGATTATCACTACTCATCATTCTCTCCCGTCGTCATACCGTCGCTTTCAGCAGCGTCGCGCAAGGCTGAGGCGAAATCGACGGAGCTCAATCCTCCAGTGAACCCGGAATCAAGAATTCCTTTCAGATCTTCGGCGGTAACCGGGGAATGATGGCCAGTCTCTATGATGTCCAATGCCTCCGCATCCATGGAAAGCAGAGCACTGTTATTGGTCCGTATGAACCCTCTGACATCAATCTCCATACCGACGTGGATTCGAGAAATCATATTGTCCAATTCCGAACTGAACTTCACATCGACACGGCTTTGCGTAACTCGATCGATAAGTCCAATGGCACGGTGCCTCGGCTGGAGTATCACCTTATCCACTTTGCCTCGCACATGTCCAAAAGATCGACGCGCGCCACGGATCAGCAGCTTCTTTATATCGTCGGACAATCCCTCGGGCGTGAATGTCCCCTTCACATTACGAGATGAAACGATTACGTCTGCACCGGTCTCCTGCGACAAGTCGTTGAGCGACGACAAAATGCTGGAAAAACGTGGAACTTCATCCCGTGACACACCGTCGCGAACAGACAGACGGACAATGGCGTCTAACGTGGCAAACGAACGCTCCGCCGCTTCGTTCATCGTTGTAGGAGTTGCCGCCAGTTCCACACTATGCAGCTCCATGTCAGAGATACGCCAGTCAGAGGCCTCAGCTTCTGCCAGCATCTTGGCGAAGACCGTCACGGATTGTACCAGGGCCCTCGGCGTCACGGCATCCTGCGCACAATCCAACTTTAATCTAAAATCATTCGTTGACATGGCCTACCTCCTTTCACGTTTCAATCTATCACTTGGGGCCATTGGCATGCGGCTCGGCTTTGCGGATCTGCCACGAGCGGTATCAGGCGTGTTCCGCTGTTACCTATGTCGTAACATGAAAACTTAAAAGTAGTACCCAAAATTGAAGGATCTATTGGAAATATGTCTCTTGATGACCTTTTCCCTGCCACACGGCGTTCGGTCCGGAACACTCGCGACGATGTAGTCGCCACCCGTGCCGATATTAGCGAATTACGTCAACGCATCGACACACTTCAGGAACAGAATGCCCTGCTGCTGAAGCGTCTTGAATCCACCTACAACCGTGTTGTACAAACCGATTGCGGAATCAACGAACGGCTTACCACGGAGTTCAACAATACTTGGGACCGCATTGATACGAATGCCGCACATAACACCATTCGTTTCCATGCCTTGTATGCCCGCGATGGAGAAGAGGCACGCGAAACCAGACGCCGCCTCATCGCTTCTGTGGAACCTGCACAGGGGGATGCTCGACTCGTCCAGCTGTGCTGCGCTCGACTGATGTCGGAGCTGGACCAGATCTGCCGCGAAAATGGAATCCGATACTGGCTTTCATGGGGTACGCTCATCAGTTCCTTGTGCCGCAATGGATTCTTCCCTTGGGATGACGATATCGACATTGCCATGCCTCGGGCGGATGTTGACAAGCTCATCACCGCAGTCAAAGATCACCCCGCATATCAGGTAACGATCTGCTACGACTGGTACGTCTTATGCAAACAGATTCGCTTCAGCCGACGAGATGGTGCCGTTCCGTCGTTTATCGATATCGCCGCATTCGATTGGTCCACTGGAGCCACGGAGTCCAATGATGCGACCATGCGACAGCTTCGTGGCGAGATGATGGGGAAGCTCCGAAGCCTTGGCACCGATGACGGCCCGTTATCCTACTGGGCCGAGCGGAAGTACCTGTACGCGCCCGGTAGCGGAGCCGTGGCGCAAGTCACCGATGAGGGAGACCCGGATACACAGGATATTGACAAGACGGAAGAAACGTGTCTGGCCATAGAGACCATCTTTAAGGAATACCGCGATAAAGCATACGAGGCAGGAACACTCTGTGACGAAGACGCCGCGCAATCGCTGTGCTACACCATGGATGGCATGAGTGATGCCGGAGGTTGGATGACGACCTGCCCATGGAACTATCCGGTATGTGACATTTATCCGACAAGAACGGTCACTCTTGAAGGATTTGACATACAGGCTCCCGCCGATCCCAAGTCATATTCGGACATGCTGTATCCGGGGTGGCCGTTCCTGCCATCAGGTGCTGATCTGCACCGCACACACTTCGATGTGGAAAAGCGAATCAATGCAACCACTCGTAAGAGCATGAATGACTTCATCGCCGGTAAGCTGTGACTGGTTGCAGAACTAACCAAGACTGTAGCGGCATAGGGGTTCATGCTTTCTTCACCACATCTCTGGCAGAGTGGTGAAGAAAGCATGAACCCGAAAAAGTCACACGGGATTCGATAGTATTGCAGTGTTTGAACGAATATCCTTCGTAAGCGAGGTATAAGGCATATGCCATCAATGCGTTTCGCAAACGTGCTCATGGAAACAACCCCACGTGCACTCAGCTATCCCACGATGTACTACCACACTGATCAGTCTGTGTCCGTGGATCCCGAGACCCGCGAATGGACGCTCGGCGGAACCGGCACTACCGACTTCACCACATATTTCAACGCTCTCTCCGTGCTGAAACTGCGCAAGTACACGCGTGCTACCGGCTTCCACCTGCATCTTGAGATCAAGGGCGCACGGTGCACAGTCACTCAAACCAAGGCGTACCGCCTTTCCCCAGAACCAGAGCTCGAGCCCAAGGTATCTGCAGTCACCAAGGGCGGAAATGCTTGGGAATCGGTCGATCTCACGCTCAATGTAGATGATGAAATGGTGCTCGCCGGCTTCCAGATCAAAACAACCGGCAAAGTCACTTGCCGCAACGCATACTACACACTGGACATTGATGGCGATCTGGCCGATGTGGAGCTTTCTCTCTCAACAACGACGTTCAAGAAAGAGTCATACATCACCAAGAACATCAATCTGGTGAAAAAAAAGATTCTCGATTCAGACAATGACATTGCCAAGCATTTCCGTATGCACGTGATCGACAATGGTCAGACTCTGCCCTATAAGGAACTCAGCGACGACAAGGTCACCGTTTCCCCGAACGAAAACGTGGGCGGTGCCGGCGGCTTTGCCCGCGGCATGATCGAATCCATGGAACAGGACGTCCCGGCAACGCATGTGCTGCTCATGGATGATGACGTTGAGGTTTCCCCCGAAAGCATCATGCGCACCTATAACCTGCTGCGCATCGTCAAGCCTCAGTATTCCGAAGCCTTTGTGAGTGGCGCCATGCTGAATTACGAGGACGTTCAGGACATGAGGGAAGACACCGGTTTCATCGAGCCGAATATCGGTGTCTGCGTGCCGGCCAAGCCCCCGCTGCAGGTAACGAAATTCGTCGATATCGTGTACAACGAGTGCTACGACGAGACCATGTCCGTCAAGAAGGCCAATCGCTATGCGGCATGGTGGTATTGCTGCATTCCGATGAGCGTAATCAAGCGCAACGGCATGCCCATGCCGATTTTTGTGCGTTACGATGACGTGGAATACGGTATTCGATGCAAGCCGACGTTCATGACCATGAATGGTCTGGGAATCTGGCATTCCAAGTTTGAAATTCGCTACAACGCCGCCGTGGAACGCTACCAGAGCATCCGCAACGGCATGATCGCTCAGATGACTACCGAGCTTGCTCCCAGCATCGACACTTTCCTGCGCGAGCTACGCGATCAGGTGAACCTGGAGTTGAAGAAGTTCAACTACACGGATGCCGAACTGGCGCTTGCTGGATTCGAGGACTTCCTTAAGGGCCCCGATTTCATCAAGAAGCCTGTGGCTCAGGAATGCTTCATGAAGGCAAACCGAGAAAAGGAGAAGCTGGTTTCCTTCGAAGAACTGCAGAAGCAGGCCGACTCCATGGGACTGGAAGATCTGGATCTTTCCACGCTCACCCGTCAGGTGATCGACTACGATAAGCCGCGTACTTGGACCGAGCGCGCCTTCGACTACGTAACGTGCAATGGCCACCGCGTGCTGGTGACCAAGCCCAAGAACAAGGACTACGTGGTGATCCCCAGTGCGGGCTGGATCTACCCGGCCGGCATGATTCATGATGAAAAGATCATCGTGGCTGTAGATTGGTTCAACAAGAAGGGCATCATCCGCACCAAGAATGTGGATCGTTACAAGGAAGTCATGAAGCGTTACAAGCGCGATCTGGCCTACTTCAAGAAGCACCGGTCCCGCTTGCAGCAGGAATACAAAGCTGCTCGCAAGACGCTTACCTCCATTCCGTTCTGGAAGCAGTACCTCGGTATGGAGTAATCCAATACGAGATCGCACAAAACACGCTAGGGGCGGTGCCGAGAATAATCTCGGCACCGCCCCTATGTTTTCCGGGTGGGATATTACTTACAGATTGTGTACAGCAAGCAAATCTCACTTGTCAAAACGGCAAAACATCAACTCCCCAAAAATCGGCAGCATAAAGTAAACCGAAATAGGATACCAGAACAATGCCATCGGCGAGAGATAAAGAGCTAAGACAAAGAATCCCAGAAAAGTCCACGCCACGGCCTTGATCCATTGTTTTCTGAAAACAAGATAAGAAATAATCATCAGTGGAAGATAGGTAACGTACAAGCCCATCGAGCATAAGGGATTACCGACATCTTTTTTCCCAACTTGATTTAACGAATAAGCTGCAGACGTAACAAAGTCTGGCTTGTCGGGAATCTCCATTAGAGGCCCCAGAATCGATTCAGCATCTTCAGGATCAGACAAGAAAGAACCCCAAAGCTTCATATAATCATTATTGAATAAATACAAAGAGTCCGTGGGATATGAGAAAGATTGCCATAAGTAGCTCCATCCATAAGTGAAACCCACATAGGCTTTGGCATACTCAACAATGTTGTTCGTACCTACAGAAAACCATACTTTGACTGCTTTAAGCTTATCCGAAATAGTAGCATCTGGATTATAGGTCCAAGTAGCTTCGTCTGTACGAGTTGGATTATAGATCTTTCCAGCTCTATCAAGATCAGCGAAATTAGATATTGCTTGATGTTGTGAGACAGAGATTTTATCAGGATCTTTTGCTTGAACTCTCGCCAATGGCTGTATTATTAGACCATATATCTCCTTATTCGGACTCTCTTCCGCATCGGTCATCTTCTGAGAAAGAGGAAGCCAGGCAAGTTGAACTAAAGCAATAGCGATCAGAAGCCCTACAACAAACTTCTTCCTATTCTCATACATCGCAAAAAACAAAAAAATAGAAGCACAAACAACAACCTCCAATCCGGTACGTTTTGTCATCATAACGAAGCAAGACAACACAATGAAAGCTCCTATAATTAGAGGCCTTCGCAATACCGAACCACGAGTTCGGCATATTTCCACAAATAATATAGAGAAAGGAACCATAAATAGTGCATGAAGCGAGTCTTTACTCATTGTCGGCACAGCGCCCGCCACAACATAACTCGTGGAAATGAACGCTAACAAAAGACCAGCAAATAGCCTAGGAACGCCGATTTTTCTTAAATAGCACAGACTCAAAGCCGATACAAATGATAAAGCCACTGTTTGACAAACTGTATATATAGCTAGCCCATATCGAAGACTACCGAGCATCTCCCCACAATGCCAGAAGATTCCAAAAATCAATGTATCAAAAATCGGATGTTGGGTGTAGTATCGATGCAAGCCCAAACTTTGAAACATCTGAGGGATGGTATCATCGCGTAAAGCACCAGGCCAGTAAATAATGACCCATGGAATCCAACAAAGTAAAATAATAAACCAGAAGAACAGAAAGTATTTCCTGATAGAATATTTAAAAGAGATGGCACTTGTTCTCTGCATCAGGAAGGCTAGACGCAATTCCCTACGACTGTGAAACGCCTCATTATCGTTAGGCACTACATCATTTTTAACAGTACAATCTCTAATATGAGATCGGTCGGCTAACATATAAACAATTCGGGAAACAAGATATAAAATAAAGAAAAGAAGTAGACAAGATAGCAATCCATCTTGAATGATATTTGGAGTTACAGGCTTCTCAAATGCCATAGTGGAGTGTGCTACATATCCAGAAAACCCGAATAAACTACCAATGATCGAAAAGGCGAAGGCTGCGGGATCAATAGCACTACCTACGTAATGAACAATTTGTTGTATCATTATTTGCCCTCATTCCACTTAGAACATTTCATGACTGAACACAAAAGTATAACGCCTATATAAATCATGTATTAATTATCGATCACACAGAGATATGAGAGCAATGTCACAAAACATGGAATGTGTCATTTAAAGCGAATACAAGAGCTACGATAATCTATCTGGATCAATTCCACATTCCATCAGTATCCAATATTATACTCTAACTTTACTTCTCATTTGGTAGTAGGTGAAAAGGTCATGAGATAAGTAAACCTTGCACAGAAAGAAACTTTTGAAACTACTTATTGATGTCGCGCTTAGAACGCGACATCAATACACAGATTCACCCAATCGTTATACGATCAAAATGAAACAACTTGCCTATTACAGGCTTAACCTTTTCTACAAGGAATTGAATACCTAGAGCAGCTAATGGGAACAGCAAAAAATAAAATGGAAATGCATACACACTTTTTGCTTCCCAAAGAATGTAGCACAGGAAACCACCTATAAATGTCACCGTAAAAAGTTGCACGAGTGCCGCGCAAGGTTCTTTTTTACGGATACTTCTAATTAGGAGAATGATAACTGCACCAACCGATAAACCGTAAATCAGGCTCTGCATCACATTATCAAAACCCACCATAAGTTGATACCCATGCCCGGCCAACAAAAAGTTTTCCAACCCTTTAGTCTGCATATTTCTATCACCTTGAGAAGAGTAAAGAGCCGTTTGGAAAGTTGGCTCAGCCCATTCCGAAGCAAGTTTTCGAAACAAGAAAGAAAACGAAGTAGAATCAAAAGATCCAAAAAAATGGCTAATGACATCCCAAGCACTCCTCGACTGAACATCAGGATTCCCGCCGCTAGCCACATATTGCTTCAAAATATCATCCTGCCACCAACCAGGACCGGTAGGCTTGATTTCCTGCAAGCCCATTGCAACCCAAGAGACCATGGGCATGCCGTCGCCAAATTTCTGACCGACAATTTTCTCCAAAATCATAGGAGGGATTTTAGATATTGAGTATGCGACGACAAAAAAAGGAAAGCTCAATAGCATTATTCCTTTACGAAAGCGTGTCAGCAAGTTCAGGAGGCAAACAACGGTGATCGCAATCATAAAAATAATGAACGTACTTTTGATAATGACACCAATTGCACCAACGAAATAGGCCAACGCTAACAATGCAACGCTCCGTAGAGATGAAGGAGACTCCAAGGCCTTTGCAGATATCACCAAGGACAGAACACAAAAGAAGAGACCCACGACATTGGTATAAACAAAGGCTGAATACATCAATAGAGGAATACAAGATAAGTATAGCACAGCCAGAGCACTCAAACCAATATTCTTAAGGCCAAATAATTCAGAAGCGCTCAGCAATAAGCAGATCAGTCCAGAAATGAAGAGAGCATTAATGATCTGAAATGCCAGTATATTATATGATCCAAAAATTGAAAAAACGAATAAAAACCACAGCAAAGGTCCAGCTTGATAGGGATACCAGGCAAAATATCGATATAAGTTTCCTTTGCTAATATCTGGTGTATTCAAACATGATACATAAGAATTACCATCCGTTGGGCCACAATAATCAATTGTGAACTGAGAGAAATCCCCTTGTAGTATAGCATTGCTACCATGCATTAGCATTACTGAATCAGCATACCAATAGTTCGTCAAAGATAGCGATGCGATCCAAGCAAGTTGAATGAAGAAGGATATCCAAAAAACAGAATGTACTAATTTTCTTCTCTGGATCTTCGAAAGTGTAATCGCACTAAATACCAACAGCGCAAAAATAATAAGAATTGCAGCAGGGAAAAGCAGGGAAGCATTTCTGAACCTAATATATTCAGTAAACACATCACTCCGGTCTTCACTGCGGATAAATTCAACCGTCACGAACAATGACAGAGAAAAGAGGAACAGCAAAATAACAGATTGCAAAACCAGCACAACATCATATAAACATCGACTTAAAAGAGCTGGAACCCTCTTTGAAAACATATTAGACTCCTCTCATAATTAATTTAACTGATTCTATAATCACAGCTATTCGTTAGCATTCTGTTCTTACATGACGCACTCAACCTTTTCCTTGGACCAAACAAGAACAGACCAAAAAATTATAGTACCATCTAGAACAAGAAGATACGACCTACCTAGAATAGAATCTCCGGCCACGATGGATATACAACCGAAAACATCGACGTCTCCAACGGATGCTCCGATCCAACCAGCAGTACCTTAGACAATCGGGGGTGCGGACCAAAAGAAACGCCGAAACGGCCCACCCCAACTTGACAAAACACAGGCATACGGGGGGTCGGCGGCGGCAGGAAGCCGGTCACCACGATCCCCTCCAGGGGCGGGGGCGGCAGGCCTGATCTGGTGGAACGCAAGTTCGAGGCCTCGGCGCCGAACCGTCTGCACGTGGCCGACATCACGTACGTGCGTCTGGCGGACGGCTCGTTCGCGTACGTCGCGTTCGTCACCGACGCGTACGCGCGCAGGATCGTGGGCTGGGCGGTGGCCTCGACGATGCGCGCCGAGGAGCTGCCCCTGCAGGCGTTGGACCAGGCCGTCATGTGGGCGCGTCGCCATGGCGGCGCGGACGGGTGCGTGCACCACTCCGACCACGGGTCGCAGTACATCAGCCTGGTGTATTCCACGCACGTGGCGGACGCGGGCATGCTCCCGTCGACCGGCACGGTCGGCGACTCGTACGACAACGCGCTGGCCGAGCGCACGAACAACACCTACAAGCGCGAGCTGATCTGGGCCAACAGGCCGTACCGGACGGTCGGCGAACTGGAGTACGCGACGATGCGATGGGTGGCGTGGTACAACTCGAAGCGGCTGCACGCATCCCTGGGCTACAGGAGCCCGGAACAGGCAGAGAACGAGTACTATAGACAACAAGCGGCACAAGCCGTCCCACAGTAGAGACGGAACAAAAACCAGACCACTTCACAGAATTCAAAGCATCTGTACATATCCTAGAGATACCGGCACCAAACAGGCTCCGGACAAGAAGTATTGGCAACGAAGGAAATAACCGATCTCTCAACAGAAACGATAAAATAGATCGCTTCATTTACGAGTTCCCGTCGAATCGATGGTCTTTCTGTAATTCATTCCATTTATTAGTCTTCTCACCAATTCTAATGATTTCCAATACATTATTTACGTAGTCTAGGGAAGGATTATAAAACATAATTACAGATCTCAGACGACCTAAATTGGAGCGCCCACTCATTCCAAAGCTAGACAAATATTTCCCCATCTGAGCAATGCTCTCCCTATCGGAAAGGGGTTTCGAGGAACGAATCTGCGCGACTCCTACAGTAAGAGACACCCCGGGGATACAGACTAAAATATTCTCTATCCGACGTACCATCTTCGGCCTATTCAAATCCTCAAAGACCAATATCGAAGTTAATAAACCATCCGGGAGATCACATGCACAAGCTGCGGATTTAATTTCATCCAGGAAAAGATCTTCTATCACATCAATTCGCTGTTTTATATATTCCTCATTCCTTTCACCAGTGGATTCAGAAGCTGCCTTACCATTCATATTGCTGATCCTGATAAACAAAGCAATAACTATCGCCGCAAGAAGCGTCGACCACAAGTCATTAATTAAGGTCTCAATTGCGGAACATATTGAGAAAAGTCAACACAACAGATCGACAAAAACGTGATAATCAATACGGTCATACCGGTCAGAAATATTGAAAAGCAATACATCAACCTATGCGAAAAATACTTATAGCCAAACTTTTCCATCATAAATAGGTAAACATCCTTGGAATAAAAGAACAGCAGTCCAAATGCTGCAATCGTCCACAAATCCTTCGCACTATGCCCAAAAGTCCTCTACGCCATCGCCAATAAAAGATAGCACTCACAATAATTAGAGAGATCCGAAAAGCTAAATACTGAGACCATTGCCTTTTTGCCTGACCTTCAATAAACTGAGCTACTGACATATAATTTATCGGTTTATATATTCATATAATCATTAGGAAAATCTAGCGCCCCCTGCTTCAAAGAGAGAATAGAGAAGCATCCGTGTACCATCAGAGCAAAAGTTGCTGAGAGAAGAATATTATAAAACAAATGATACATATATCCTATATCAAATCATAAAATGCACCATTTCGTTAGCTCCATAGTTTTACGACTTTAGACAGAGCAAACTATCTACGTTAGATCATCCAGTAATCACGACAATATTACATTGTAATACACTCATAAAAGACGTAACGAAAACAGTTAGAAACACCTATTGAGAAGCATACTTTTGGAGTAAATATCAATTTATCACAATTTCACTATTAATCAGAATATTTCCACCCTTTTCAAGGCTAAAAACATGAACATATAGGAACATCAATTACTCTACCAGACATACAATCATTAATAATATCAAATATTGTGCACATATCTTTCTCTATATACGACAGGGGGTGCTGCAATCACATACAAAAGTAACCACAGCACCATTAATCTGCATGGGTATCCACATTGATACTTCACACATAGGTACTTCGTCAGTCTTAAATTATAATAAAACTACGCTAAATCATTTTTTCAACGAAATAACGAGGACGATGCTTCGATTCCATGTATATTTTACCAATATATTCACCAACCACGCCAAGTGAAATAATTATAATACCCCCAATAAGCCACAACGAAATCATGATGCTTCCCCAACCAGCAACCGCATGCCCAGTAAACACTGACACCAGCGTGTAAACAAAGCAAACAATACTCACAAAAACAGAAGCAACACCAAAACCAGTAATCATCTGCAGGGGCTTGACCGAAAACGACGTAATGCCTTCGACAGCAAAAGAAATCATCTTACTGAGAGGATACTTCGATTCACCTGCTACGCGAACACCTCGCTTATAATAAACGACATCCGTCTTAAACCCAATAGAAGGAACGATCCCTCGCAAGAAGAGATTAACTTCAGTATATTCGCTCAATGCCTCTAAAGCGATACGCCCCATCAATCTGTAGTCAGCATGATCGGCAACCGTTTCCGCTCCCAAAGCATTCATTAGCTTATAAAACATCTCGGCAGTACCGCGCTTAAACGCAGAGTCAGTATCACGATTATCCCGCACGCCGTAAACTACTTGAGCACCCTGCTTATATTTTTCTATGAATTGGTCAATAGCATTAATGTCATCCTGCAAGTCAGCGTCCATCGAAATTGCCGCATCACAACCCGCCTTCAGCGCTTCCATTAGACCGGCATAAAGCGCATTTTGATGACCACGATTATGTGCGAGCTTTACGCCACCAAAGTATGCCGCTTCCTGATGCAAGGACTCGATCACATCCCAAGTGTGATCCTTTGACCCATCATCAACAAACAATACCCGACTCTCTGAAGAGATCGCATTTCGTTGATAAAGATCCGTAATTTTTTGTTTTAGCCTTCTTGAAGTTTCCGGCAACGCTTCTTCTTCGTTATAACAAGGAATAACGAAAAAAACGACAGGCTCAGCCATACCATCCTCCAAAATCCTCAAAGCTTCTGTAAAAGAATAGCAAAAAACAGAGACAAGACACACTCACCCGTTCAACATATTATATGAAGCACACAAGTTTCCAATGATTAATTCCAATTGAGTTATCGAAGGCACCACTCCGATTCCTGCTCAATTCGTCACGGCACCGGTTACTTCATCAAAATGACGCATACGACCATCAACCGAATGCCAGCCCTTCAGCATCCAGCCATTAGGCATGTCATAATAGACTTGCCGACCATCGTTGAGACGTTTCCAACCATACGTGGTAGCACCGGTAGCATCATCAAAGTAATACCAGTTACCACCCACATAAGCTTCCCCATGAAGCATCTGACCGGTGACCATATCGTAATAAACCCATTTGCCTCCTGAAGACAAATACTTCCACCCCTTGGCCATGGCACCAGTCTGAGGGTCAAAATAGTACCAACCACTATAACGGTAGTCCTCACCGTACAACATATGTCCGCGCGAATCATATCGGACCCACTTCCGCCCAGATTCGAGCCACACATCCTCGTCATGTGCCATGTTGCCACTGGTATCAAAGTAATACCAGTATCCGTCAATAGACCGCTCTCCATGAGCCATGGCATATGAAGTTGGATCATAATATACGTGACGATCATCCGGAAGATCCACCCAGCCGGCAGCCATTTTCCCCGCGCCATCCATCCAATACCATTTTCCGGTTTCTGGATCCATGACTTCCTGTGAAGCAGCCCTTATGCCGTCGTTGTACCAGTACTTTTCACCGTCGATCGTCACCCAACCAGTGACTCCAGGCTTATAATCTCCCTTCTTCACCAGTCGGAACTGCTGGTTCATACCACCGTTCGCATTCCACAGCTCAATCAGCGATCCGTTAGCATTTACGGCACCGGTCACATCCAATACACGATTCTTATCAGCTGCATATACAGATTTAATAAACGTGTATCCCTGTGAATTCTTATAAAATTCCCACTCCTGGTTCGCGCCACCGTTCGATGAATACTGAATAATCTTGGTGCCACTCTTCGAAGACGGGCCCGCCGCGTCCAATACTTTGTCAGAGTGCGAAGCGGCAATAGTGTATTTGCCATCAGCAACTTGCTTAATCTGGAAAATTTGATTGGAGTTTCCGTTGTAATCCCAAATCTCTACAGCGGCATTGTCTTCCTTACTTGCCTCAGCAATATCAAGAGTCTTCCCGGAATAAGCGGACAGAATGTAATACTCGCCATCTTTCACCGACGTCTTCTTACCGAGACTGTCCAGACTCTGACCAGCAGGATCAAGCAGCGACTGCACCTTGGTGCGGATGTCGTCCATGCGGTCCCACATCTTCTGACCGGGGCAGGCGGTGTTGTTCGCGCTGTCGACCCAGTGGGCCTTGTCGCCGTGGCCGGTGATGCGCGGCTGGGTGCCCTTGTATTCGAACGTGTCCTTGGCGTTGGTGATGCCGAGGGCGTTGAATTCCCAGGCGATGGCGGCGGAGACCGAGTTGATCGCGGCCTCGGATGGGGCCTGGCTGGTGAAGTCGCCGAGCACGACCACGCCGAACGTGGCGGTGTTGAAGCCACGGGCGTGAGCGCCGACGGCGTTGCTTGCGGGCACGACCTGATTGTCCACGCCTTCGTCGCGGCCCTCCCAGATGCCGCCGTACTTGTCGACGAGCAGGTTGTAGCCGATGTCGCCCCAGCCGTTGGACGTGTTGTGATACACGTAGATGCCATTGATGAGTGCGGGGACTTCGGCCTGCGTGTAGTTGTTGGCCGGCTGGTAGGTGTGGTGGACCACGGCACCCTGCCAGTGGCCGCTGTTGTCGGGCTTCCAGGCGCGGGCCGGGTTGCCGGACTTCCACCATTCCTCGCGGGTGTGGATGCGGCCGGCGGAGGTGATGGCGTCGGCGGCGGTACGGATGGATGGGGTGGAGGTTGCGGACGCGGTCGCAGATACGGAATCCACAGAGTTTTCCCGGTTATCCACGGTATTCACGGCAGTCGAAGCGGCTACGCCGGAATCCACTGACTTGTTCGCGTTATCCACATCTGCAGCATCCGTATTCGTGGCCTGCGCGTCGGAGTGGGACGTATCGGACTGCGCCGCCGCGGCAGACTGCACGTCACTCGTATCGGAACGAGCCGTAACGTCTGCGCTGGTCTTCGCATTGCCGACGGCGGAATAGCCCGGATCGACGGTGATGAACTTCGCCTCGGTAATCGTCTGGCCATCCACTGGGGTCAGGCGCGCCTCGGCCTCGGTGGCAAGACCCACGTAATAGGCAGGACTGGAGCCCATCTCGCCAAGATCATCGTCAACGGACGGAAGCGTCTGCCATTCGCTCCACGCGTTGTCCTTGAAATACCGGAGTTCGAGCTTCGGTGCCTTGGCCATGTCGGTCATATCCTGCTGCTTCCACGTCACGCCCACCGTGGCCAGGCCATCGAGGTCAGCCGCGGCAACAAGCGTGCCATGCGCGGTGCCGTCGGTCAAACCGTCGGAGCCACTCTCGCCGTCGTCATTCTGGGCATCCAACCCGTACGTGGACACGTCCGACGCGGACATAAACGACTCTTCAGCGGTCTTCGGCGTATGCGTCTTCTCCACCTTGGTCGGGCCGTCCGCCGAGGCGTCCGCCACCGTCGAGGACGTCGAGGGTGCTGTCGATGTTGAAGCCGCCGAAGAAGTCACGTTGGAAACACCAGTCGGGGCAACATTCGTATCCGAACCGGATGTGGACGGGGCAGCCACGGCAGCGCCCATCGGCATCAGCATCGCCGCTGCAGCCACTCCCCCGACCACGGCCTTCATCACACGAGTCCATGCACTCATATCCGCTCGCTTCCTTCTCGGACAACACACGTATGCTCCAACCTACCCGACCCTACCTACCCGATCCGTCCGGCGGCTTCCGGCGTCATCGCACCCTGTTCATCAGGCAACCGCTTTGACATCGCCACGACTAACACCAGTGCACCTGCTCCAACATCGTCGCCATGACCGACCATCCATCCGCCAAGCAGTGGCCTAATACCTAATGGAAACCGTCGTGAAAGCTGTCTGCTCCCGGCCTATCCACGAAGCCGCATTTGATGCCCGTGTGGAATCTGCAACCGCTCACCTCTGACCTATCCCCCGTTCACTAGGCAGATGCGGCAAATCCCCAAGATATAACCACCGTTCGCTAGGTCTTTCGCAAAATAGACCAACCGGCAGCAGCCCCCAGAGAGCTCAATTCCCCATCATTCTGTTGAGGACTAGTAAAATCCAACAACCTAGCGAAGCGTACATAGACCTATACAGACCCTGGAATCTGCCTAGCGAAGCACAGATAGCCACCGAGCCCAGCCCCGCGGGCGCCACGCTATCTTCCGAGGCCGCATACATACAATGGGCGTGGGTTTTCGGCGGGAGCGGATATGCGGATCGATATTGCGGAACAACAGACCTTGGGCAAGCGCGAGAATGCACGACTCAACGAGGACGGCATCTACGCCAACGACTGCGGCAACGGATTCATCGCCGTGGTGGATGGGGTGACCAGTAAAAGCACCGCGAACATCTGGAATCCGACACCCGGGGTCGTGGCGAAGGATACGATTCTCGCCGCATTGCGGAGGGCTCACCCCGAGACCGATCTGCGCGGCATGCAACGGCTGATCGACGGTGCTCTGCGGGAGAAGTACCGCTCTGATATGGCGGCTGCGGGTATCAACGCGTGCGGGACCGACACGTGTGTGGAAGGAAACAACGAAAACGGCACGTGCACAGGCGGGTCTCTGCTCGACCACGTGCGCAATCATCCCAACGATCGGCTTCAGGCCAATGCCGTGATCTATTCGGCGGCGCGGCATGAGATCTGGCTGTTCGGGGATTGTCAGGCGATGGTCAACGGACACGCGATCCCCACCACCAAACGCGTGGATGTACTGCTCGGCGAGCTGCGCAGCTTTGCATGGCACGCGATGCGGTTGCAGGGCCCACAGGATCGGCAAAGTCTATCGGACGACTGGCAGGGCTCTTGCGATTCGCACGATCAGGCACGAGACATGATCATGCCGTTCCTGCGATTGCAATCCCAGTTCGCGAATCGGCGCGGCGAATACGGATACTTCGTATTCGATGGCTTTACAGACCCGGAGTATCCGATTCAGGTTATCAACGTCGCTCGCGGAGAATCTGAACCGCCGACTCGATCGTTGGATTGGACGTTAAAGGAATCACCAAGATCGCCAGCAGGATCAACGACGGGATCAACGGAACAGGCGACGAGAGCGAAGGCGGATTCATCGGCGACGTTGCTGCAGTCGTCGGAATCGTCTCCACAGCCATCGCAGTCTTCGATATGGCTGTCGGCACAGTCATCAACGTCCGGGGCAATCGGCGTGGTTTCGGTACGGCCGGGCGACGACGTGGTTCTCGCGAGCGACGGATATCCGATCATGCGCCCCACACTGGCGGAGTCGGAACAGGAACTGGAACGATTGCGCCGCGCGGATCCGCATCTGGTCAATGAATTCCGCACGACCAAGGGATTCACGCCGGAATTACGATCGTTCGACGATCGAACTTATATCCGCTTCGCCGCATAACGCTTCCGACACCCCGACACCTCGGCATATACCACCAATCCGGTTCGGGCAGCATTGTCCGACGCAGCAACGGCGCTCAGCAGATAACGATCGGCGGAAAAACGAAAATCCCCCAGCGGCTGAGCCGTGGGGGATTTTCAGGTGAAACTATGGGGCCGGACTTGACTGGGCACCGTCGAAACGATCGAAACGATCCACTCGCGGTGATTCAGCGGCCTTGGCCGTCGCCGAGATTCCGTTTCCGTATCGCGAAAGAAACGGGATCCCAGTTCGAAGTTCAGTTATGAGTTATGGGTTACGAGTTATCGCCGCGCCGCTAGTTGATTCAGCGAGCGTCGTCCTGCAGGTCACGCAGGGTGTCGGCGATGGCCTTGCCGGCGACCGGGTTGGCAGCCAGAGTGGAAGCGCCGTAGAGGGCCATACCGCGCAGAATGCTCTTCTTGATGTTCATGATGTTCTCCTTGTTGTTGAAGTATGTGATTGTTTATTCAGTTGTAAGTCTTGAACGCCCTGTGATCTGCGGCTATCCGCGGTCGATCAGGGTTTGTGTGCTCAGCGGGCCTCTGCCTCGCGAGCCAGGTCGATGACCGTCCGGTTCATCTTGCTGCAGGAACCGGCCATCACGGAGGCGCCGTACATAGCCAGACCGCGCATCATGCTGTTCTTGATGTTCATTGCTGTTCCTTTTCTATTTCCGTCCGCCCTGTTTGGCTGACATGAATAACGATAGAGCACCTGCGCAATTTGCGCAAGCGCTGGCGCAAAGAAACCTACCAAGTGGTTGGTATTGTGCCGTTTTGTCGGCGTGTCGCACGAAGCACTCATCTTTCCTTGAAATTACAACGGTTTGAAGAAAGTGTGATCACACTTACGATATGGTTACCAAGACATCGGCAAGTACGACACCTCTTCTTACGCTGCGATCAGCCAGTACAGGAAGACAGCGTTCCCGCGCGATGCGCAACACCATTGCCCTACTGCACGACGGCCGGCTCTGGGTAAAGCCACGTCACGAGCATCCCCTTATCGTCCTCAAATTTACCCGGTTATGCCCAGACGTCCGGTAATACCCAGAATAGATACGAACGAGACGACTACAGTCGAAGCCCGAATAATCAGCGACAGAATCAAAACACCAACTTGGCGGAATACAGCAACACAACCCGACGCATCGCAATCCGATGCCCAGCGGCAAGAGCCCACGGACCCCACGACCAACAGTGCGACGTGCACCGCAGTCCGAAATCCAAAGCGACGGCGTTCACCAGATCCCGAGTCAGCCTACGTCACCCCTGGCAACGAAGAGTCCGGGCGGCAGTCGACAACAATACGGGCTGAAAAAGACGGTTTTCGCAATTCGTAGTGCTTTACGGACGTTTCCGGGCCTTGAAACGTCCGCACACTACTACGAATCGCAGGAATCGTCTTTTTCAGCCCGTAATTTCCGCCCCGAATCCCGAACGTCGTCGCGACCGGCCCGCGATCGTATCCACATAGCCCGAGCACCAGCCCGAGCATCGCACCTATCGCGTAGTTATGCAGACATACAGCAGCGCATCCACGTCACGCAAAACACGCCACAATCGTTCGCAATGTTGATTGTCCCCGAATACCCCCGCAGTTAGAATGAAAACAGATCAGCGATGATGCTGACGCCTTAAGGGACAGGGGCACCATGTTTTTAAGGAGGTCCGCCAATGTCTGCGCACAGTAATGAAAACGAAAACGAAAACGTCGAGTCGGGAACGACCAACCCCACAGCACCCAGCTCAGCAACGCCTTCGGATGGCGCACAAAACGCACACGGCAAGGTCATCTCACTGGGCGAAGTGGCGGTCAATCTGACCATGGGTGTCAACACCATTCCACTGCCCGGCGGATTCGCATACTCGGAGAACGCCGGCACCAGCATCGGCGGCAGCTTTGCCACGCTGCAGGCCGCGGCGCGCATGGGGGCGCGAACCGAACATGCCGGCATCATCGGCAACGGACCGTGGGCGACCATGATCCGTCAGGCGTTCGACGCGGAGGGCATCGCGCACACGGGCCAGGATCGTCTGGACGAGGACTCCGGTCTGCGCGTACTGCTCAGCGACGGCAGCCCGCGCAAGACGCTCATCGCCAAATTCGGCGCCGAGGCGCATGGCTCGTTCGACTCGTTTGACGAGATCCGCCCGGAAAGCAACGACGTACTGCACATCAGCGGCAACACGCTCACCAACCGCACCGCAAGCGCAGTGTTCGCGTTCATGCGACGCGAGGACGAGCATTGGAGCGACTACGGCGGTTTTGACGAGAACGGGAATCCGCACGGGCATCGATATCAGATCGTGATCAACCCGTCGGGCGCGGTGATCGGGCATGTGAACGAGCAGCTTATCGAAACGCTGGTGCTCGATCGTCCGATCTGGACCTGTAACAAACGCGAGGCCCGCGCGGTGGCGCTCCGACTTGGCATTCCGATCACGGATCCAGAGCCAGTGATGGTCAACGGCAGCACCGAAGCGACCATGCCGGAGCTGATCGAGGGGCTGGGCGAAGTGCTGAAATCGCCGGTGATCATCCGCACCGGAGCCAGCGGCGCGTGGCTGTGGGAGCCGGATGAAATCGGCAGCTCCGAAGGCATGATCACGCACGTGCCCGCCTACGTCACCAAGGCCACGCACACGCAGTCGGCCGGCGGATGCCACACCGGCGTGCTGTGTGCGATGCTGGCACGCGGAGCCGATCTCGAGGACGCAGTGGAAGTGGCCAATGCGGCTTCGTCGATCGCGGTGTCTCGGGCCGATTCGGTTACCGGCGAACCGAGCTGCCCCACGCTTTCGGAGGCGAAGATGCTGATCGCCGAGCGGATGGAGGCGGAGCGCGGGTAGGCGCGCGCAGACGGCGAGCGGAACGCGGGTAACGAAATGTGACAGATGCGAAGCTTGGACGCAAGCGCGATAAGTGCGGCAAATACGAGGAGCCGCGGAACGGGTATTCGTATCGACACCAGACGGACACTAGCCTGATTTGTTTGGTTCTGGCCGACGGACTGTTCGCGTATCCGTACTGTCATTAACTGATGCGTGCCGGCCTCGTACTGTTGCGCACTGTCGCGCACCGGATGCGCCGGCACATGACACTCCGCGTGCACACGCAGTACACGCAACGGTGCAGCACACGCAACGGTACAGTGCGCGTGCACGTGGAGTGCAGCTTGCCGCCCCAAGCCCCACACGCCACACGCCACCTCTCACGCTCGCGACACGCCGATAACGCCTTGCAATGACGCCATTTTTTGCATTCCTCAAAAACCGTGTTATTCTTTTCAAGTTGCCTGACTGAGCAAATCTCACGAGCTCAGGATGGTGACGTTGGAGAATTCGCCTAGTGGTCTATGGCGCACGCTTGGAAAGCGTGTTGGGTGAATAGCCCTCACGAGTTCGAATCTCGTATTCTCCGCCATCAGGGATTTCGGTTCGCCGGAATCCCTTTTTTGTTATTGCCGCAGGCGTATGCGCACGCATTCTGGCCTATAACCTTAACCCCATGCGCACACATACGGCACGTAGTCACATGCGCGGTGCCCACTGGACCGGCACGCCCGCCTGGCCGGCATCAGCGCCCGCCTGGCCGGCACCGGCACACACTACCGCCGGGTGCCGCCAACCACTACCACTGGGCGCGCATGTCGCGGGAATAGACCACTTCGCCGGGGGCGGGGTAGCCGTCGAGCAGCTGCGGAACGGTGACAAGCGTGAACCCCAAGCGACGCAGATCGTGGATCACATCGGGCAGCGCGTCGGCCGTTCTCTGGTGGATGTCATGCATAAGCACGATCGAGCCGGGCCGCACCTGCGCCAGAATCTTCTCCCTCGTCTTCAACGCGTTGAGACTCTTCCAGTCGTACGAGTCCACGTCGTAATCGACCAAGCCGAGGTTCAGCGCCACGGCCGTACGACGTGACGCCTCGTCGTACGCCCCATGCGGCGGTCGCAACAGACGTACCGGCTGACCGGTGACGGACTGCACGGCACGGTTCGTGTCGACCAGCTGCTGTGCACGATCGGCGGACTTCATCGACGGCAGATCCGTATGGCTCCACGTATGGTCGCCGATCACACTGCCGGACGACAGCGCTCTGACAAGCGGGGAGATCGACGCCTCCGACCCCGTCGAACTGGCACCGGCGGAGGCACCTTCGGCACCTTCCGCATCCACCGCGCCGACGGTCTGTCCCACGGCGAAGAACGTGGCCTGCACGCCCTCATTTTCCAACGTCTGCACCACCTGCGGGCTCACGGCATTCGGACCGTCGTCGAACGTAAGCGCCACGCATTTCTGCACGCTGCAATCGATGCCGGTCTTGCGGTTCTGCGATTTGACCACAGCGTTCACTGCCGCGTTCAGCGCGTGCACGTGACCGGCGCGGGCCTGCGCGGCATCGACATCAGATTGCATGTGCAGGGCGTCGGCCGCGGTGTCGGCGGATTTGGACGCGGTTTGCGCGTCGAACGCAGGATTCGTGGCATCGGCAGCGGCGGCTTGTGTTGCCAGATCGGTGTCGACGGACAGCGCTGCACCCTGCGTTCCCGTTCCCGTCATTCCCTGCAGAGCCGTAGTGTCGGCGAGCGCGGATTCGATGGCCCGGAGGAGTTTGATACGGGTGGACGAGTCGGCCACCGCATCCTTGGAGTTGTCGAGCACCCATTGGGCATTGGCGATCGCGTTGGCGAAGGCCGTGGTGCTGCCGGAGAGGTCGCGGTCCATGGGCAGGAGTGCGGATGCGGTCGCGTTTGTGGCCGCGTTTGTGGCCGCTTTCTTGCGCAGATCGGCGACCTCGGTTTCCACCTGCTGCCATGCGGTCTTGAACTTGTGTGCCTTGCCCGCGAGCGCGGTGGGCAGTTGTTTGGCGTCACAGGCCGCGTCGTCGTATATGCCGGACGGCTCGCTCACGGTGATATCGCCTGCGTTGTCGACTTCGGCGGCGACCGCCTCCAGATGCGCGCGATTCTGTTGGTAGGCGTACTGATAGTGCTGGCAGTCGGCGATGGCGAGGCGATAATACCGGTAGCCGGACAGCGATCCGACTGCGGCAAGCGCCAGCGCGAGGATCACGATGAGGGTGACGACGACAGCGACTCGCTTGCCACGACGCTGCTTTGCGGTACGGGGGCGACGGGACGGCTTTCGTGCGGGTGACTGGGCGGACTCGGAGGACGACGAAAACGACGACCGGCGAGACCGGCGGGCGGATGTGCCGGCCTTAGACACGGAAGAGTCGGTCTTGCTGGCACGACCTGCCTGATTGGCACGACCTGCCTGATTGGCACGACCTGCCTGATTGGTGACCGAGAACGAGTCAAGATCGATGAATTCGGCGGCGAGATCAATGACCTCGGTTTCCGCGGCATGAATGCTGTCGTGAACGCCTTCGGCACGCGACACAGGCGCTGAGCGAGTGGCGGACGTCCCGGTGCCAACACCGGCACCGGCACCGACTCCCATACCGGCATCGAGTGCTTCTTCGGCTTCGACAACGGGTTGCCTGTCCCATGCGAACAGCGGACCGGTGTACTCGGTTTCCTTGCGCGTTCTGAAGTCCCGTGCCATCGTTCTCCCGTGTCTCCGTTTCGGCGTTTTCACCAACCCTCAACTCGAACAGCACAAGCATACCGGCAGGCATGGCGCATTGCCGCAGACAAGATATCTCACCTCCCGAAACCAACGGATGCAGGCCTCGGCAATGAACCGCCGGAACCAAAGCTACAGTGAAAACCGGCACGACCCCAGACACAGCAACCCCGATTCGGCGGGCACGATAGGGTGGGCGTATGACTTCGACGCAGGCCCCCAAAACCCCTGAACCCTCGGATGCTCCGAACGCGGCACCGACCACCGCACCGAAGGCTGTCACCGCAGCCGGCACCAACCCCAACACCTCGAAGAGCATCGCCCCCGTCCCGGAAGAAGCCACCACCCCCACCCCAACCGAGGCTGCTCCCGAAACCGCGCCCAGGCCCCGCGATGGCCGCGCAACCACGCAACCCCAAACCCCTGCCTCAGACACGCTCGCGCCCAAGATCACCCTTGCCGCCCGCATCGCGGGGATCGTAGGCGTTGCGCTCGCGTTTCTCATCGTGCTGGCATGGTTCCCCCGCGGCATTTGGAACAGTCCGATCCAAGGCATCGACGCCCCAGCCCATTACTACTTCATCCGGGAGCTACTGGAACAGGGGCCGGCCAAGGCGCTGTCACTACTGCCGAACGGCGGCTACTATCCCCCACTGTTCCATCTGCTCGCGGCCGCCACAGTCAAGCTGACCGCCCTGTTCGGCGTACATCTCAGCGTGTTCACCGCGCTCGACGTGGTGTGGATCGCCTCCTCCGGTCTGCTGTGGCCGGCGGGCATGCTGCTGCTTTGCTCATACTTCCTGCGCACCGCCACCCCGATCACTCGCATGGGCGCGAACCTGTTAATCCCCCTACTGGCCGTGGCCTCGGCCTCGCACCCGTTCCACATGCTCTACTCCGGCCCGCTGATCGCGTTCGGTCTGGCAAGCACGCTGCTCCCATTCCTCCTCTACTGCTCCCTGCGCTTCCTCGACGCCCTCACCACGCTGATCCACGCGCCACGCGGCCACCACCTCAGCGCAATAACCCTTCGCCCACTGTTCCTGACCGCGCTGAGCACCGCGGCAACCGGGCTGCTGTGCGTGGCGGCTCACCCCCGCGTTGTCTTCACCTATGCGCTGCTCATTCTGCCGTTCATCCTCACCCGCCTGCCGTGGAAGTTCATTCTGGCCGTGTTCGTGCTGATGATCGTCGGCGCTGGTGCGTTCCTCGCGTTCATGATCAACTTCTACCCGTCGAACCGGTATGCGGATCCCGGCGCATGGTTCCACACATTCGCCCCCACCAAAACCGTGCCGGAGGCCTTGTGGACCGCGTTCAGCGACCACCTGTCATCCCTGTCCGGCGGCACGATCGGCGGCAATCCCATGGCCGGCGCGTTCATGTTCCTTGCCCTGATCGCCGCCGTTATCGCCGCGCTCGGATTCGCCGGCAATCGTCTGCGCGATGGTATCGCCCTGACGTTGGGCTACGCGTTCGTGATCATTGTGTATGTGTGCAGCGCGTCGCTCACCGGCGCGATTCCGAATATTCTCGCCGCTCCCTGGTACCGCTCGGACGCCCGCACAGTAACGATGTTCCCGTTCGTGCTGCTGCCGCTGCTGGCGTTCGGCCTGTCCTGCGTGGAACGCGCCGTGACCGAATTCGCACTGGTCAAGACGTCACCAACGCGCGATGCCCTCAGCATTCCCGATATCCGCAACGCCCAGCACGTGCGCGGCAACGGCACTGATGACCCGCGCATCCCCAGCAGCCTGTCCCCCATCGTCTCCGCCGTCGTTGCGATCGTACTGGTCGTGTCGATGACCACAGCCATGGTTCTCGCGCAAAACAGCAACCCCATTCGCGCCACGATGAGCGAGGAGATCACACGGAACGCCAGCTACGACAAGCCCGATCAGTACGAGCAGCTCACCGCGGACAAGTACGATGCGCTGCGCCGTATGGTGGCGACGACCGGTACGCGGGCCGTGGTGATCTCCGACCCGATGAACGGCTCGATGTACGCGAGCACGCTGTTCGACGCGAACATGCTCTACCCCGTGTACAACCCGCAGCACACCAAGAACGGCGCGATTTTCGGCGAGGTTGAAGATGCGTTCGCATCCAGCGACAGCCGTCGCGTGCTGGATACGGTATGCCCGGTGGGAGGCGACGCTGGCGCGTATTTCCTGGCGATGGGCCCGCAGGCGGCCAGCCTGCAATTGTTCACGTTCAAGCAGCAGTATGATCCGTTCCACAACGAGGATCTGATCGCGCGATACGTGAACGATGGCACGCTGATCAAGGTCGACGACTACGGCAACTACGGCGACCATGCCAAAGGCTGGGCGCTCTATCGCTTCGCCTGCGGTAACTAAGTCAACTCAGCCAACGGCTGGCCCGGCCCTTTGATGGGCTCAACATCGAAATTTGGAGTCCGCAAGGGACAATCCTCGAGTTCTGTGCGGATTGCGGGGTCTTGCAGACACCAATCTCCGAGTTCTGTGCGGTCCCAGACGAGAATGCAAAGTATGACCGTTGAAATTGCAACACCCATACTCGGAATCTGCCGCCAAACACGCACAGAACTCAACGATAGGTGTCTGCAAACAACGAAAAACGCACAGAACTCGGAGATAGGTGCCTGAATCATCGAATCATCGCAGTATCGGCCTGCATGATTGAGGCATGAGAAAGCCCTCTGCCGGAACGACCCATAACGATTCCATAGGAACGTCCCACAGAGGGCAACCAGTCACGGTCAAGCAGCCAAGGCCCAGCTCTGGAACCCCGGCTACCCGATCAACCTCAACGAATCAACAACAATTCAGTCCTTGACCATCCAAGGCTTGTCATCGGGCACATCCACCACTTTGCTCGGCTTGGCGAACCGCTGTTTGAGGAAGTAGATGCCGTAACAGGCCACCAGGAAGATCAGCTCGGCGATCAGCGCGAACCGCTGCTCCACGTCGAAGAACACCAGGAAGAACGACACCGTGCACAGGATGAACGCGCCCCACGACGTCCACGGATAACCGGGCGTACGGTACTTGAGCTCATCCACGCTGTGTCCTTCGGCGATCCAACGCTTGCGGAACACGATCTGGCAGTAGGCGATCGCGATCCACACCACCACGGCGGACAGACCGGAAATGCCCACAAGCACCAGATACACCGTGCTCGCCGCCACCACGGACGACAGCAACGCCAGCAGGCC
This sequence comes from Bifidobacterium sp. UTCIF-39, assembly GCF_006408715.1. Classification (NCBI taxonomy): domain Bacteria; kingdom Bacillati; phylum Actinomycetota; class Actinomycetes; order Bifidobacteriales; family Bifidobacteriaceae; genus Bifidobacterium; species Bifidobacterium sp. UTCIF-39. The sequence goes on from NZ_JEOG01000020.1 coordinate 31,305, forward strand.
ACCGGCCATGGACGCGCACAGGGCAAGCATCGGCACGCCTCGACGGTTCGTCTTGGCGAACCACACGGGGATCATGCGCTCGTGACCCAGCGACCACACCATGCGCGTGGTGGCATACAGACCGGAGTTCGCCGCGGACAGCACCGCGGTGAGCACCACAAAGTTCATGATGTCGCCGGCGAACGGCAGACCAATGCTGTTGAACACGAGCACGAACGGGCTTTCATCCACGCCGGCATCCTGCCACGGGATCAGCGCCGACATGACCACGATCGAACCGATGAAGAACAGCACCAGACGCCACAGCGTAGTGTGGATCGCCTTGGGCACGGCCACCTCAGGGTTGCGCGTCTCACCCGCGGTCACGCCGATCAGCTCGGTGCCGGAGAACGCGAAGTTCACCGTCAGGATCGTGGCGAACACCGGCATGAATCCGTTCGGGAACGCGCCGTCCTTCACCAGATTGTGGAACAGCGGCGCATGATCGTAGCCATGCACCGGCAGCGCACCAAAGATCGCCAGACCGCCGATCAGGATGAACGCGCAGATGGCCACCACTTTGATCGACGCGAACCAGAACTCGGTCTCCGCGAAGAACCGCACAGACAGCGCGTTCGACACGAAGATCAGCACAATGCACGCCGCACTCCATATCCACGTGGGCGTGCCGGGGAACCATCGCTGCATGAGCAGTCCGGCGGCAGTGAACTCCGATCCGAGCGCCACCGTCCAAGTAAGCCAGTATTGGATCGCGACCACGAAGCCCGTGGCGGGTCCGATGAACTTGTCCGCGTAGACGTGGAATGATCCGGTGACCGGCATGGCCACCGACAGCTCGCCGAGCGTAAGCATGACCAGATAGACGATCACCGCGCCGATCGCATACGCAAGGATCGTGCCGATCGGACCGGCCTGATGGATCGTATATCCGGAGCTCAGGAACAGACCTGTGCCGATCACGCCGCCAAGCGAGATCATCTGCAGATGGCGGGCTTCCATGCCGCGCTTAAGACTGGTGTGAATGGCGTGCGTATGCGGGCCCTTCGGGGTTTCCTCGCCGGTTCCGTCCGCAACGGTCGCGGTCGATTCGCCGGTGGCCGCTTCGCCAGATTGACTGGTTGTCATGGTGTTCTCTCTGGTCGTTCTCTATATGTCAAATCGTCAAATATATGCGCCAAATAATACGAGGCGATGCGTGATACCACATAGTAGATTCATAGCGATCCGCGCCACATACGTTTTGGCCGAATCACTAGCATAGTCAACAACGCGGCGGGATGGGTATTCAGAACGCAAAAAATCTGGGCTCTCGAGCCTCGAAAAGGCCTGAAAGCCCAGATCCGGTGCCAGATAACAGCAGATATCGGCAGTCATCGGCAACGACGAATCGCTGTCGCCTATCGATATCCGACGATCATCCGCGGCAATGATTACTCGGCGATCGCTGCGGTCACTTGGCGTCGATGAGCACCATGTGATACTGCTCGGCCATCTCCTTGAGGCCCTTCGGCTCGCCGTAGATGCCGACCAGATCGCGCATGCGCTGTTCGTTCGCCTTACCGAACTTGGCGCAACGCTGGATCGCCTTGGCGGCGGTCACGAAACGCGGCGGCGCGGACTTGCTGTTGAAGTTGTCGGCGTACATCACGATCTCCTGCTCGGTAGTGCGCGGCACGTAGTCGGCAACAGGCAGCGGCAGATGCTGCTGCTCCACCATCTCCTTGGTGATGCCCACGCCGGTGTGGTTGCGGCAGAACTGGGCGATCTCCTCGTCCACGCCCTCGGCCTTGAGGATGTCGTAGCCGGCCAGACCGTGCAGGATGTAGCGGTCGCGGTTGAACGAGACAGGCTCTCCGTTGGTACCGTCGTTGTCGATGACCTCGTAGGTGCCGATGTCGTGCAGCAGTGCGCCGACGACGGCCTTGTCGGTGTCGAGCAGACGGGTGGGGGCCTTGGTCGTGTACTGCTGGATCAGGTCCTTGCCCAGCACGTCGGCCTGCACGTACAGACGGTTGCGGAAGCGGCAGATCTCACGCACCATGTTCGCCACGATCATGCAGTGGCGGTACACCAGCTCGTAGGCTTCCTGCGAGGGCGCGTACTTGCGGTGCAGATCATCGATTTCATCAAAGTTTGGAATCATATCGCCCATCTTAGAACCAACCGAGGGCCCGGGTCTCGGCCGGCTCATCCCCGCGTTGTTAGTGTGATCACACTAACCGAGTGGAGAAGTCCCTGTAAGCCCAGAAAGACCTTCCACCTTAGTGTGATCACACTAACCGGCCTGATGCACCCCATGGCCACCCGCAATCACCCGCCCCATCAGAAATCTCCCAGTTTTTCCACAGGAGTAGCCTAGAAAGGGAACAGTGAACGCACACATACTGTGCCCATAGTGAACAAGGGCCGGATTCTGCCTTGACGCACGCTGGCATTCGCATTCGCGCATCCGAGCATCCGCATCGGATATCCGCAACAATCGCGAGCGCAGCGGCATGAACGATCGGCCGACACTGTAAACGGAACTGGAGAAGTACATGTTCGTCCTGAAGAACACATGGGCAGCGATGGGGCGCCACAAGGCGCAAACCATACTGCTGGTCCTGACCGCCGTGGCCGTATCGTTCGGCTCGATCGTGAGTCTGTCCATACTCGACGCCGCGAACACGGCGACTACGACCACCTACAACGCGCTGACGCCGTCGGTCGTGTTCCGTGTCGATCGCAATCGCATCATCGCCAAGGAGGGCGGTGACGCCAGCAAGGTGGATTGGACGAAGTACAACCTGTCCTGGGAGAAGTATTCGGAGTACGTGGAGAAGGCGACGAACGCCGGCGTGCAGCTGGCGAACGCGCATTCCGGCGAGACGGCGAAGGTGAGCATCGACGGCCTGTCCGCCACGAAGGACGGCGCCCAGCTGGCGATCACCGGTTTCTCCGACGCCGATGCCGTGGCCGACAGCCTCAACGGTTCGTACACCGTGGTCCAGGGCAAGGATCTCAGCTACGATTCCAACAACGACGAGAACGCAGCCAGCAGCGTGCTGGTTCCGCAGGCGCTGGCCACCAAGAACAATCTGAAGGTGGGCGACACGATCAAGCTCGCCAATCCGACTGATGCAAGCCAGCCACTGGAGGTCAAGATCGCGGGCATCTACAAGACCAAGTCCGCGGCATCCGAGGCGCAGACCGGCATCGATCAGGACAATACGCTGCTCGCAAGCACGGCGGTCACCATGTCCGCGGGCCTGACCGGCGTGGACACCACCGCCACCAATAATCTGCTTGACATCGCGATGGTGTTGCAGAGTCCGGCCGATTATTCGAAGTTCGAAACGGCCGTGCGTAAGGCCGGCCTGAGCACGGATTACATGATCTCATCGCCCACGATCGACAAGTACAACGAGAAGATCGATCCGTTGAAGAGCGGTGCCGGCAAGGTGCGTATGGGCATGATCGCGCTGTTCGTGGCCGGCGGTGTGATCGCGCTGCTGCTGATCGTGTGGGGCATCGGCCGTGCGCGCACCGGCGAGGTGAGTTTCCTGACCATGGTCGGCGTGACGCGCGGACGTATTGGATGGCAGTTCTCGCTGGAGAACCTGCTGCCGATCCTGATCGGCTGGATCGCGGGCACGGTCGGCGGATTCTTCGCCGCCAAACCGCTGTCGAACGCGCTGGCGGCGGGTACGGATGCGGCCGTGAACGCCGGTACCATCTGGACGATGGTGTGGATCGGACTGGGCACGCTGGCCGTGACGATGGTGATCTGCCTGGTGCGTGCGAATCTGACCAAGGCGGCGACGATGCTGGGATCGCGAATGGAGGAGACCCGATGAGCGACGACAAGAAGATCGACGAGACGACTGACAAGACGGTGGATAACGTTGCGGATACCACTGCGACAAACGCCAATGACGATGTGATCACCAAGTTCGACATCGTGTTCGATGATGTGGATGGCGCGGATGATGCCGATTCCGGTACGGCCGGTACGACCGGTACGGATGACGGCGACGATACGGCGGCATCCTTGGTCGACGCGGATGCCGATGCATCCGAAACGTCTAGCGAATCCGACGCCGACAACACCGAAGCCGAGTCCGACGTCGACGATTCCGACGCAGACAAGACCGATAAGGCCGATAAGGCAGACGGCGCAGCAACCACGTCGGCCGTTAAGACGCTCCCGGTCGAATCCGTCGAAGTGGTGGAGGCGGAATCCACCGCGAAGCACATCGATCATGAGATCCGTCACAAGGACGCGTTCAAGTTCAAGGCGTATCCGGTGCTGGCGCTCAAGCACGCCTCCTACGCGCCGGACCGCAAGGGCGGCGATGTGCTGCATGATGTGAGCATGGAGTTCTACGCCCGCAAGACGCATGCGGTGCTGGTCGATGCCGAATCCGAACACGCGGCCGTGATGGGACTGCTGTCCGGTCTGATGCGCCCGACCGACGGCAAGGTGATGTTCAAGAGTCAGGATCTGCTGGAGCTCATGCCGCAGGAGTACCGCGGTCATTTTGTGGGCATCGTCTCGCAGAAGTACGCGCTGCTGCCGTATCTGAGCGCGGTGGAGAACATCGTGATGGCTATGGAGGCGTCGGGCCGCAACTTCCTCAAGGCCAAGCCGATCCTCGCCGCGGAACTGCTCGAAAACGTCGGCTTTCCTGACGAGAAGAATGACGTTCGCGTGACCGATCTGCTCGAGGTGGACCGTCGCAAGGCGGCCATCGCCCGCGCGCTGGCCTGCGAGCCGGCGGTGATCCTGACGGATGAGCCGACCGGTCAGCTGGGCGACGATGGACGGGACGAGGTGCTGAAGCTGCTGCGCTCCCTCACTCGCAAGGATGATCACTGCGTGGTGATCGTGACCGAGGACCGCGATCTCGCCAAGTCCTGCGACTACACATACACGCTGTAAACAATTGTAGGCAATTACGCGCAGAGGTCACAGACAACAGACAGGAGCCTTCCACCATGCATGGGTGAGGGGTGCGGTTCATTCACCGGACTGCACCCCTCACCCATATCCAGCGGCAGGTCAAAAACGAGTTCTCATTACCGATGCAGGAACGGACGCAGAACGCGGCATATCCCACGGGCACCTTCTTGTCGATGTCCCCTGTCATACTGTAAATATATTTATGAATACGTAGTTGTATTCGCTCCTTTCGATAAAACTAGCACTTTAACAGGGCGCTAGCTCCCAATAAACTATCCGCATTCTCCCGATTCTTAATTCAGCGCATAGACAGGCCTAGGGTTCCGCGAACTCCAAACAACACAACTGAAGTATTCTTGTCTATCTATAATAGAAGGGAACCGACCCTATGAGAGGGTATACCCAAAAAACAATGTCGCTCTTAGCGTCATTCATCATCGCAATTTTTTTTAGTTTTCCATTGACCATCGCCGCGACAAATGCGTCACAATTGGACTCGCAAAGTACTGATACTACAGCGTTCGACAGTGATACCGCCGCCCAGAAGTCTCTTACCGACTACATAAAACAGCTCGAAATGGTTTACGAGTCTGACAATAACAGCGATAGAGAATCTAACATCAACTCATTGGCAGAAGATCAAGTAGGTTATCTGAGAGATACCTACATAAATTCAGGCATGCACATTCAAAATGCTGAAATAGATACCAAGGTTCTCACAGCTTCGCGCGACGGATCCGATATGAAAATAGCCACTGAAATGACTACCGTAATCACATATGAATATCGTGCAGAGGACGGACAACATACCGACTATTCCTCAAGTACCGATATACACAATATCATTCTGAAGAAAATAACGGGCCATACATACACGATCACGTCCGATACTCTAGTTCCCGAGGAAGAAACCGACGTAGCATCGTCACCTTCATCTTCTGCGCCATTGGATATTTCCTCTGATCCCGGCCTTACATCAGAGCAAGTACTTACCCAGCTTAACTCTACCGATATGTCTTTGCCACCTCACCCATACGCAGGAGCAAAGCCCGTGGTGGAACCTCAATTATCCGCTGACTATGCTCTTAAATGGACCGCTCCCCCATATGATGGGGATGAGAGAGAAGATTACAATTCAGATTATCCATACAATGGGGAACTACATGATTGTACAAATTTTCTTTCTCAAGCAGTTCATGCAGGGGGACTACAATATCAACTCTACGATTATGATCCCTATAATTCATTAAATTGGAAGCCAACCATCATGTTTCGCAATGGTTATACTTGGCACAATGCCGAAGCAAGCTACCAGTACATGAAGAAAAATGCATATAACATCTTTGATGACATACGCATGGACACCGGAAGTCTCATTTATGTTGATTGGTCAAATAGTGGGAAGATGAGCCACGCTCTCATGATCACAAGTGCAGGACGTATTTTCTTAGAAACTGGCGAAATTAGGTTCGTCCCTAATATCAGCCAAAAATCCAGAAATAGGCACAATGAGCCACTCCAAACCTATGTGGCACGAGCAGTAAAGGAAAATCCCAACCTTCGCTGGCATCCGCTAGCCACAAGATGGATCCCGTTGTAAATAATTAAAGCAATCCTCCATCAAAACACCGCCTAGAAATCAGAGGTTTTTACTACAGAAAGCCGAAAGGAATTTCTAGCAAAAATTCTCTGGTACAGACGGAAACCTTTTGCCATGGTTTCACCATTTCCCACCATACGACAGAACTTTCCACCATGTATGGGTGAGGGGTATGGTTCATTCACCGAACTGTACCCCCTCACCCATACCTCGCTCGCCCTTAGTGTGATCACACTAAGAAAAAGAACGAGACGCAACCGGTACCACCGGTACCGGCGGCAATCTAATCATGAAAGACGCCGTCGCGGATGTTGGTGTATCCCTCCGGTTCGATCTGGAACGTGGAGTGCTCCACCGAAACGGGGAAATGATCACGCACGCAACACTGCAGCGAGGTGAGGATCGCCTCGTAGTCGCCGATCGTGTCGGCGTCTACCACCACATGCGCGCTGAGCGTCGGCATGCCGGTGGCCACGGTGTTGGCGTGCAGATCGTGCACGTTCACCACATGCTCCACATTGCTCAGATGCGTGCGTACCTCTTCCAGATCCAATCCCTCCGGGGTCTCCTCAAGCAGCACCTTCATGCTGGAGTGCAGCAGCTTGCCGGCACGCGGAATCATCAGCAACGCGATGATCGCACCGGCGATCGAATCGAAATTCCCCCATCCGGTGGTCATGACGAGCACGGCGGACACGACAACCGCCACCGAACCGAGCGCATCGTTGGCCACCTCCAGGAACGCGGCCTTCATGTTCATGTTCGCCTTGCGGTCGCCGATCAGAATGACCAGCGATCCCAGATTCGCCGCCAGACCGATGATGCCGAAGATGAGCAGCAGGAACGGGTCCTGCACTTCCTCGCCGTTGCCGAACAATCGCATGACCGCTTCGATGAGCGCGTACAGACCAACGGCCATCAGGGCGAGCGCGCCTCCAGCGGCGGTGATCACCTCGAGTCGCGCCCAGCCCCATGTGCGTTCCGAATTGGGTTTGCGTCGCATCAGGATGGCGGTGATGGTGGACGCGGCCAGCACCGAGATGTCGGTGAGCATATGGCCCGCGTCGACCATCAGGGCGAGGCTGCCCGTGATGACCGCGCCGATCACCTCGGCGAGGAACACCGTGCCGGTGAGACTGAGCGTGGCGATCAGCCGACGGGCGTGCCCCGGATCACCGGGATCGCCACCATGCGAGTGCGAATGCCCGTGTGAGTGCCCGGTACCGTTCTTCACGTCCTGTTTCACGTCTGTCATACCCCACACTGTATCCCGTTGAGTATTTCGATGGGGCATATCCGCGTATTGTGCGCCGAGCGAGGAGCCATGGCGAACGACGGCGAAGGATGATACACGGATACACGAAAGCGGGTGGACACGGATTCGTGGGAAAAAAGGAACCTCGTTTGAAGGAACCTTGTTCCGTCGAATCTGCATCCACCCGCTCAACCAGTCGTCAACGCGGCTCGCAAGCCCTCAGCTCTGGAACACGTCCGGACGCTGCGGATCGCCCGGTTCGGTGTCAAGCGTGCCTTCGGCATGCAGGAACTCGCGCCAGAACTCAAGACTCTGACCGTACGGATGCGCGTCGGCACCGTGCGCCTGCAGATCGGCCTTGGCCTCACGCACGTCGAGCGAGGTCAGACCGTCGAAGTACGACAGCAGTCCCGAGAACTCCTCCGGCGAGTAGAACAGGTTCGACACGATCTCCGTCAGACGTTGCGCACGCGCCACCGGCAGCGAATCCCAGTGACGCAGCTCGACGAAGTTCTTCAGTCGCACATCGTTGAAATGCGTGGAGATCAGATGGTTGATCTCCGCCTGATTGAGCTCACGATCCGGGTAGATCGCGGCCGCATCGTCGTACGGCGCGGAGAACACCGGTCGATCGCCCGTGTACTCGGGCGTATGCGATAGGTCGGCGATGAACACGGGCGTGGTCAGCACGTCGGTCGCGTAATGCTCCCAATCGTAGTTGTCGTCGTACAGACCCCACAGCTGGTTCGTGCGCTGCGGATCGATCCAATCCCACATCTCCTGACGCAGCAGCGGGAACGGATTCGGCTCCTTTTCGAAGAACGGGGTGTTGCGGAAGAACCACGCGAGGATCGGGCCGATGGCCGTGCCGATGCGCAGCTTGTCGATCGAATCCTTCTCGCTGAAGTAGTCGATGCTCACCTGCGTGGATGCGGACGCGCGCATCATGCAGTAGCCGTAGCGGGCGATGCGGGCGAAGTATTTCTGCATCGCGTAGTAGCGGTGCTTGGGGATGATCTCGATCTCCTTGTAGGAGGTGTCGGGCTGGTATCCGTAGTTGATCAGTCGGATGTCGAAACGGTCGAGGATCGGGTCGAGATCGCGACGGAACTGCGCGTACAGTGCATCAAGATCGTCGGCGTGACGGAGCACGCCCAGCGAACATTCGATCTGTCCGCCCGGTTCGAGGGACACGGCGATGCCGGGCTTGCCGAGGCCGAGCAGATGGCCGTCCTCATAGTATTCGCGCGTGGGATCGTAATGTGAGGCGAGCGCCTGCAGCACGTTGCGGATGCCGTGCGGTTCGGCGTATGTCACCGCCTTGCCGGTGGATTTGCGGATGGGCAGATGCTCGATCTCCACACCGAAACCGTAGTTGTCGGGGCTTTTGATGCCGGATTCGAAGAACTTCAGCAGGCTCTGCACATGCTTGGGATTCGGCTTGGTGCCCTGGTGGGCAAAATCGAAGGCTCGTATCGTCATGCCTCGAGCGTACTGCAACCCGCTCCCCCGACATGTGCCGGACGCTATACGAATAATCGATAGATCGCGCAACACCCCCCGCTTCCCGGCCTCCCCGACTTCGTCCTTCACGCTTAGTGTGATCACACTAAGAGTCGGGAGTCTAAGTGGGAGTAGGGCTTGGGGATGTTTGCACCAGTTAGTGTGATCACACTAACGGTGGGGATTAGTGGATTACAGCTCCTCGATTGCGTATTCGCCCGTCTGGTTGGACGCGATGATCATGTGATTGTTCGGCAGGGTCTTCCAACCGTCACGCTCACGCTGCTCGAATCCGGAACTGGCGGCCACCACACCGCCGTTCTTCAGTTCGCGATACCGGATGCGACGATAGTCGGCCGCATGCTCCACCTGACCGTAGCGCGCGTACAGCTCCTCGATCTCCTTCTCCGGCTTGAGACTGCCGACCGCGTGCACGCAGATGTAGGTGTCGCCGGTCTGAATCATGCAGTTGTACGACGACCGCGGATACTGCGCACGCAGATCGCGGATCGTCTCGCGCACGGCGTCATGCAGGGCCAGTCCCTTGTGATGGTAGGCGAGAACGAGGGCGAAGTACACGGCAGAGTCGCTCTTGCCACCGGTACGCAGCATGTCGAGTTCGGAGACGGGCTTCTTTGGAGCGCGCACGATGTTGCGCTGATTGAGATCGCTGATATCGCCGTTGTGAATGAACGAGACACCGTCGGCGAAGAACGGCTGCTGATTCTCCATGATCAGCGGCAGACCGGACGATGCGAGACGCAGATGATAGAGCGCGCCGCGAGCGCCCTGACACTCGATCGAACGGAATACTGGATCGGCGTAGGCGGACGACGTGGATTTGTACACGCTCACATTCGCGGACGGCGACGGCGCCCCGCCGTCCTTGGTGCCGGCGGGCTCGTACGGATCGGTGATGAGCGCGGCACCCCAGCCGTCGTTGTGAATGATCGCCATCTGCTGGAACGTTTCCAGCTGCGAAGACGTCAGCACGTCGTCAAGGCTCTGATTATCACCTGAAGTAGCGTATCCCAACAGTCTGCACATAGTCTTCCACCATACCGGCTTCCCGTGTCAACTTGCCCACGGTGTTATAGAACATGGCTATAACGATCGGGAACCGTCGGCGAACGATCGACGACGACGGCAGAATTGACGACGGACGATTGCGGCAGCCAAACGATTGCGGCAGCCAAACGATCGTGGGCGGCCCCGCCGCGAGATGTCCTGAGACATCCGTGGCTGGACCGCCCACGTCATTCACGTGCCGGATCACACGCTGGATGCCGGCCGCAGATCGAAGTTGGGCTTGGACCGATACCGGTGCACATCGTGCACGGGATCGTCCTCACGACCGGCCGGACGCAATCCTACGGCATCCGGATTGCTCTCGCCGGACGGTGTCGGTGTCGGAGACGAGGACGACACCGCACCCGATGCCGACGGCGGTACGAGAGCACCCGCGAACTGGCGCGTATCGTCGGCCGCCATCCTTGCGGCGCGTGCGTTCTCCGCCTCCTCGCGCTGCTCGGCCTGGATCTGCTGCAACGTGATCGGACGCTTCGACTTGCGCAACGCCACACGCTTGAGCGCCGGCACCTTATGTGTGGAGAGGAACAGCGGCTGCACCTCCACCACCGGGTTGTAGGCGGACAGGCCGAACCACTGCGCGGGGCTGCCCGCGAGATGACGGATCGCGTACTTCACACGCAGCAGCGTGGAACCGCGTTCGGTGATCTTCGACTCGGGCATCAGCGCCTTGTGCACGAGCACGTACTGGATCGTGCCGATCTGCGGGTCCTCGTCGAGCTTCGGATAGATGCTCGACTGCTTGGGCAGCGTGCCGTCGTTGATCAGATCGTGCATGATCTGATGCAGGTACGTGGCCACGTTCTGCGACACCTTGAATCCCAGGCGGATACGCACACGGAACATGAAGCTCGTGCCGAAGTTCTCCACGGAGTACTCGCGCGTGAACGGATCGTCGGTCACCTGCACGGAGACCGCCCACCAGGCGCGGGCACGCTTCGGATGATTGCCGAAGATCGAGTAGAAGATGTCGGTGTCGAGTCGACGCAGTTCCGGATCGGACGTCAGGTAGACCAGATTGTCGGCGTAGTACGGCAGCTTGAAGTCGCGATGCAGCGCATCGAGCGCGGGCAGAAACTCCTTGGGCCACATGTGACGACGCTGCGAGCGCTCCACCTTGGTGCCCTGATCCCACACGACCATGATGCCGAGGATCGCCAGCGTGAGCAGCATGGTGAACCAACCGCCGTGCAGGAACTTCGACATGGATGCGAGGAAGAACAGCGTCTGGATGGCAAGGAAGATGATCGCGAACACGATCGCGAACACGCGGCGCTTCCAGCCGTTCCAGATGTAGGCGGCGAGCAGGATCGTGGTGGTGATCATGGTGATGGTGAGCGCCAGACCGTATGCGGCGGTGATGTGCTCGGAATCACGGAACAGGGCAAGCACGCTCAGCGTGGCCACGCACAGCACCAGATTGATCGACGGAATGTACAGCTGACCGCGGGTTCGGGCCGGATAACGCACTTGCAGATGCGGCATCCAGTTGAGGCCGGTGGCCTCCGAAACCATGGTGAACGCGCCGGTGATCAGCGCCTGCGAGGCGATCACGCCGGCCGCGACGGACAGCACCACGGCCACCGAACGCAGGTTCGGCGTCATCATCTGGAAGAACGGGTTGAGGCTCTTGATGTCGTACAGGCTCTCGTTGTTCTGGTTGCGCAGAATCCACGCACCCTGGCCGAAGTAGTTGAGCACGAGCGCGATCTTGATGAACGGCCAGGTGGTGTAGATGTTGCCACGACCCACATGGCCCATGTCGGAGTAGAGCGCCTCGGCACCGGTGGTGGCGAGGAACACGGTGCCCATGATCGCCAGTCCGGCCTTGTTGTTCGGATCGAACAGCAGGAAGTCGATGCCGATGACCGGGTTGAGCGCCTCGAACACGCTCCAGTCGGTACCGATCGAGAACACGCCCACCACGGCGAGGAACGAGAACCAGATCATCACGATCGTGCCGAACACCTTGCCGATGCGTTCGGTGCCGCGCGACTGGATGCTGAACAGACCGAGGATGATCACCACGGTGATCATGAGCGTGAGGTTCTCGTTGGCGTCGAATACGGGTGCGAGCTGCGGAATGGTCTGCAGACCTTCGACTGCGGACGAGATCGACACGGCCGGTGTAAGCACGGAATCGGCGAGGAACGCGGCGCCGCCGATCATGGCCGGCCACGCGAGCCACTTGCCGTAGCGGCGGACCATGCTGTAGAGCGCGAAGATACCGCCTTCGCCCTTGTTGTCGATGCGCATGGCGATGAACACGTACTTGATGGTGGTGATCAGCGTGATCGACCAGAACAGCAGGGACAGCATGCCGAGCACAGACCCACGGTCGGCGTACTGGATGCCGCCCTGTCCGGCGAGGAACGACTGGGCCATATACAGCGGCGAGGTACCGATGTCGCCGTAGACCACGCCGAGCGCCACGATGCACATGGCGAAGCTCACGCGGTCCGGGCTGGACTGCACGCGGCGCCACCAGCGTCCGATGCGGGTTCGCGGTTCGCGTGACGTCTTACGGGCGGCCTTGGCGGCGGCCTTCTTGGCGCGCTCGGCCTCTTCGCGCTCCTCGGGCGTCACGATGCGATGCGAAGTCTTGGGAGCCTTGGTGATGCTGACCGGCGGAATGAGGGATCCGCTGTCCTCGGCGGTCATTGGATCCTTGGGAGCCGTTGTCGAAGATTTCGTTGACGGGGACTTTGCCGATGTGGGCTTTGCCGTCGATGCAGCCGGTGCCGATGCAGCCGATTTTGTCGTGGTCTTTGCCGCGGCCTTCGCCGCCGATTTCGCTGCTGGTTTCGCAGCCGCCTTTGTCTCGGCCTTTGCCGACGGCGTTTTTGCCACGGCCTTCGCTGTCAACGCCGGTTTCGTCGTGCTCTTTGCTGACGTTTTTGCCGCCGACGTCGTCACCGTTCTCGCGGACGATGCCGCCGGCTTTGCGGATGCTTCTACCCGATCCTGATCCGCCTGTTTATGCTTGTCGGGACCGGAATCCGACGACTCCGTCGACTCGTCCGACGATGTCGAACCGGTTTCACCGGCGGATGCCGACGCCGTCTGCGTCTGACTGGATCGAATCGTCTGACCGGATGTAGATGTATCGGATATGTTAGGGGTTCGCGTTCGCGATTCTCCCTGTTCCCTTCCCTTGTCCGCCGGCTTGGCGCCGGTGTCCCTGAGCTCTTCCGCCACCTGGAACCTCCAACAATTCCGCGCATCCGAGGACACGCAAAACCTTGTGAATATCTCGTGACCTTCAAGTCAAGATACACACAATACCACCGCCGAAAGCATTTGATAAATCAGTTGGAAGGAATGTGGGGAAGCATACAACTAACGTTCATCTAACGATTTCGATACGGTTTTTTGACGATGATCTACGGTGATTTTCCAAGATTCTCGTCACATATTGGACCGCCATTATTATGATGTCAGACCATAGATGTCGGATGTGTCGACAGTCTTTCAGCCGTCAGATTCCGTACACCCGACGGGTGTTCTCACGCGTAAGCGCGGCCGTTTCGTCGATCGTCAGGTCAAGCACGTCGGCCATCGCGGCGAGCGTGTACGGAATCATGTACGGCGCGTTCGTACGACCGCGGTACGGCATGGACGTCAGATACGGCGCATCGGTCTCCACGAGGATATGGTCGCGCGGCGTCAGCGCGAGCGCCTCGCGGATGCCGTCGTTGCCCTTGTAACTCACCGTGCCGGAGAAGCTCAGATACCAGCCATTGTCGCGCGCGATACGGCCCATTTCGGCGTCGCCCGAGTAGGAGTGGAATACGGTACGGTCGGGGGAACCATCCTTGAGCAGGATGTCGATGCAGTCGGCGTGTGCGTCGCGATCGTGGATCTGCATGGGCAGGTTCAGTTCCTTGGCAAGAGCGATATGTGCGCGGAACGCCTCGCGCTGATGCTCACGGGCGGCGTCACCAGTGCGGAAGAAATCAAGTCCGGTCTCGCCGATCGCGACCACGAGATCCGCATGAGCGACCGCCAGACGATGCACTTCGGCGATGGCGTCGTCAAAGTCGATGTCATGCCACGGCTTGTATTTGATTTCAAGTCCGTCCGGGCCCTGCGCTCCACGATGACCGTGCAGCACGGCCTCGTTGGGGTGGATCGCCAGTGCGGCGCGTACACAATCGGGGAATTCCTCGGCCAGGCTGACGGCGCGGGACAGATTCGGGTATTCACAGCCGACGTCGACGATCTTACGGATGCCGACTGCGGCGGCCATGTCCAGCAGTTCGCCTTCGGAATACACGGGCACGGGAGGCTGGCCCTTGACGGCGGCCTCGTGGCTCATGGCCTGCGAGAACGGGACCACGGACCTGACGTGCGTATGGTTGTCGATCGTCCACTCGGCAAGTGGTTTGGGTGCCGGAGCCCAGCTTCTGTCGCGATGATGTTTGGCCATACGCTCCAGTATGCACATGAGTCTGGCCACAGTCGATCCGGCGATGGCGGCAAGGACGGCGGGAAGCGGTGTGGGGAATGTTGGGAATGTGGAGAATGTGGGGTTATAGGCCAGAATGTGGCGGAAAAGAAAAACCCGGCGGGGACTGGCCGCCGGGTAATCAGAGAAAGGAAGAGAGAAGAAGGGTTCAGTTATCCGATTCGCTTACCGACTGACTCGACATCGCCGGGCCATCCGTGGAACCGCATCCGCGGTATCATCCGCTGACATCTCTTATATAACTCCTGCTTTCTGGACACAACGATGCAATAACCTTGGAGTTACCTAAAAGTGTGGGCTTGGCTAGAGGGTTTGTCGGTCGGTCAGTGGCTCCGATCTTTTTTTGGGGGGCTCTGGCCTTTGATGCCGGCCTGTCTGGGCTGCGAGGAGTGCCGCGTCGGCGATTTCTGGTGCAGGCCATGGTCCCAGACCTTTCTGGACTGCGAGAAGTGCCAGTCTGCGAATGCCGATCCGCTGGCGGAGAGGCATCGTGATCTGGTGGCCGAGAGGAGTATCAACTTGGCGGAATGCCAAATCGCTGGAGTTGCAGGCCCTGATGGCTTACGCCTCGCGTGGGTTTCCGCATCGCTTACGATCATCGAGCGCTCTCACCACCGGCAAGACCGCCCCGCCACCGACATGATCTCCACCATCAAACCCCGATCCGTTCTGGGTCAAACCAGACAGGGACGTAGGTTACACCAGACCGAGGCTGGGTCGAACAGGACACAGGTCTGGGCCAAACCGGTCACAAGTCTGGGTACAACCGGACACGGATCTGGGTCAAACCGGGTCATGAGCACCGACTCTGGGTATAACCATGTCACGAACACCCTCTTTTGCACCGCCAACCTACCCGGTTACACCCAGACGTCCGGCAATACCCAGAATGAGAGTCCGGTAATACCCAAATTCCTGTCCGGTAATACCCAGAGCGGGAATCGGGAAAGGACGGAAAAGAAGAAACCCGGCGGGAGAGAAGACCGCCGGGCTAGAGAGAGAAGAGAGAAGAAGGGTTCAGTTATCAGATTCGATTGGAATCTCATCAGCAGGTTCAACCGCTGACGACTCAAATATAACCAGCGATTCCTTGGAAAGATGATGCGGGAACCTGAGTCTTTCCTGAAAAAGTACGAGGGATTCTGTGAGAGCTCACATTAGTCGGATATCGCCGGTTTCACGGTAGCACCGTTTTCCTGGCTCATAACCCGAAACTGGACCGCAGACCGGGAGAAGACGGCACCGACTCTCTCGTCGCAAAACCAGTCACGACAACGCAATCCAGTCATAACAACGCAGCCCCCTGTCACAACAACGCAGAGCCCGTCTGCGAACCACGGCCCCAAAGAGATCCCGCACCTTCCCTCACGGAAAAGCGTGGAAAAGATTTACACAGGAAAGGCTGGGCAGGACACTCGCACTAGCCAGCGGCGCACCAACGGCACACGCGAATAAGACCCACGTGCTGACCCTTAACCCGCGGCATACAGCCAGACACCGATTACAAGCACTATGAAAGCTCCTATAGCCCCTATAATCCAAAGGCTGGGTTTCCGAAGGAGATCCTCCGGGAACCCAGCCCAGTTCAACTCAACTCAACTCAGTTCAGCCCAACTCAGTTCAGTTCAACTCAGCTCAGCCCGGCCAAGTCAAGTCCGGCTCAGTCAAGACACATCAACTCAGACCAACCAAGTCGAGTCAGCCAAGCCAACTCAGCCAAGCCAGAAAACCACCGAACTCGAGCAAGACTCAAGCAAGACTCAGGCGAGCTTGGCCTTCTCGGCGGCGAGACGCTCGGCCTCCTTGGCGCGGCGGGCGTCGAGCTCGGCCTGGAAGCGCTCGAGCTCCTCGGCCACGGCCTCCTTCGGGATCTTGGCGAAGATCGGCTTCGGCTTCGGCACGGAAGCACCCACCTCGATCGGCTCGCTCTTCCACGGGTGCACGTTCACGCCCAGCTTGTAGTCGCCGGTGATGATCGGGTAGGAGAAGCCGGGCTTGTCGAGATCCTCGACCTCCTCGATGTGCGGCAGCGGCGAGAACACGCCCGTGCCACCCAGAGCCTCCCACACCTTCTGCGCGGAGTGGGGCAGGAACGGAGCCAGCAGGTGGTTGGCGTCGGACACGGCCTGGGCGGCCACGTGCAGCACGGTACCCAGACGGGCCTCGTCGTCCTTGATCTTCCAAGGCTCCACGGCGGAGATGTACTTGTTGATCTCGCCGACGATGCGCATCGCCTCGGCCAGTGCGGCCTTCTGGTGGTGCTTCTCCAGGAAGTTGCCCACAGTGTCGAACGCGGCGTTGGTCTGCTCGAGCAGCGCACGCTCCTGATCGGTCATCTTGGACTCGTCGATGGCCGGGATGGAACCGAAGTTCTTGGCGATCAGGTTGGCCACGCGGTTCACCAGATTGCCCCACGCGGCGGCCAGCTCCTCGTTGTTGTGGCGCACGAACTCAGCCCAGGTGAAGTCGGAGTCGGAGCTTTCCGGACCGGCCACGGAGATGTAGTAGCGCACGGCGTCCACGGGGTAGCGGGCGAGGATGTCCTTGACGTAGATCACGATGCCGCGGGACGAGGAGAACTTCTTGCCCTCCATGGTCATGAACTCGCTGGCCACCACCTGCTCGGGCATGTTCAGCGGTCCGAGTTCACCGGTCTCGCCGCCCTTGGAGCCCTGACCGTTGTAGGCGAGCATCTCGGAGGGCCAGATCTGCGAATGGAAGGTGATGTTGTCCTTGCCCATGAAGTAGTAGGCGGGAGTGGACGGATCGTTCCACCATGCGCGCCACGCCTCGGGGTCGCCCTTGCGACGGGCCCATTCAATGGATGCCGACAGGTAGCCGATCACAGCGTCGAACCACACGTAGAGCTTCTTGTTCGGGTTGTCGATCCAGCCGTCCACCGGCACGGGGATGCCCCAGTCGATGTCGCGGGTAATGGCGCGCGGCTTGACTTCCTTGAACAGGCCGATGGAGAAGTTGATGACGTTGGTACGCCAGTCCTCACGGGTCTTGAGCCATGCGAGGTTCGCCTCGGCGAGCGCGGGCAGATCGAGGAAGTAGTGCTCGGTCTCCTCGAAGCGCGGGGTTTCTCCGTTGATCTTGGAAACGGGGTTGATCAGGTCGATCGGATCGAGCTCGTTGCCGCAGGCATCGCACTGATCGCCACGCGCGCCGTCGGTGTGGCAGATCGGGCATTCGCCTTCGATGTAACGGTCGGGAAGGGTGCGTCCGGTGGACGGGCTGATGGCCACCTGCTGGGTGCCCTTGTAGATGTAGCCGTTCTGCAGGCACTGCTTGAACAGCTCCTGCACCACATGCTCGTGGTTGCCGGTGGTGGTGCGGGTGAACAGATCGTAGCTCAGGCCGAGATCGCACAGATCCTTGGCGATCACTCGGTTGTAGCGGTTGGCGAGCTCCTGGGCGGTCAGGCCCTCCTTTTCGGCCTCGACCAGGATCGGGGTGCCGTGCTCGTCGGTGCCGGAGACCATGAGCACGTCGTTGCCCTTCATGCGCTCGTATCGCGCGTAGACATCGGAGGGGACGCCGAAACCGGCGACATGGCCGATATGGCGGGGGCCGTTCGCATACGGCCAGGCGACGTTAACAAGAATATGACTCATAAATCCCGATTATCCGTACGGGCATTGACGTTTCAGTACGTTGAAATGTGGATAATCCGCGGAGTTGTCCACAGGGGTGTCGTTTTAAGCGTGGGTTATCCACTTTTCCACATTTTTCGTCGTCGGACCCACATGATCGCATATCCCGCCCTAACGTCGGGAGACATGAACGACATTTCATATGACACAGTCGTTCGTCAAAGCAGACGAGCGAACACAGCACGACAAAACCGCTATAGGAACATGGGGATCGCAACACGCGAGGGGCCATCGCTGGTCCGGAGCAAGGACGTGACCGGATGCATGGCACTGAACCGGCTGATCCGTATGGGCGTGCTGACCCGATTGGACAATACCTGCGGATATCGCAACGATTATGCGAACACGTTGATCGGTCGCGCGATGATTGTGGAGCCGATGATTCCGTATGGTGCCACGGCGGCCGGCAAGCTGGCGCTGTGGGTGTGGGTCGGCGGCCGGTTCCCCACCTGTTTTGATTTGGTGTCGACGTCGCACTATCGCGCACGTGTGCATGGCCGCGACGTGCATGTGCACAATCGTCGGATGATGACGAATCAGGTGATGCGTCTGGCCGAGCTGAAGATCACGTCGCCCATACGCACGGCCTGCGATCTGGCATGCATGGCACCGGCCGAACGGCAGGGTTGTGATGTGAACCGGATGATCATCGAACTGATGCAACGGTATTCGATCGATCCGGATCAGTGTCTGGACACATTGTGGTGCAACCAGCGCTGGCCGCGACACAGTCTTGGCATCACCACGTTCATGGCGTTGAAGAATCGGAGGGAGTCATGGGACGTTTCGTACGCGCGACAGGGCGAGGGGCCGGATTCGGATTCCGGCTCAGGCTCCGGTTCGGGAAGACGAACCGCGACGGACGCCACAGCGGGCATGATCGGCGTAGTGACGAACACGACGACGGCACGACCGTCACCCGTCGGTCGCGGCGCGGAACGGGGCGACGCGCACAACGTTCGGCCGGCCAACGGACGTCCGGTCGGCGATTACGGTCCCGCAAGGCGGACCGGCGTCTCCACACGCTCCGCCGGATCGGCGTGAAACGGACGGCCTCGCCGAACGAACGCGGTCCGAAGCCTCCGGAACCACCGATCCGTCTGACCGCGCAGGTGGCGTGTGATCCGACCACCACCGACGATGTGCTGTGGACGATCGCCGAGCGTGCGCCGGAGTTGCGCATGTGGTTGATCGCCAATCCGTCGGCGAGCGCCGAACTGCTCGAATATGTGGCGCAGTGCGGCGGACCGGGCGTGGCCCGGGGATTCGAGGTACTGTTCGGCGCGATGGAGGATGGAGTCACCGGATGATGATCCGCCTCCGAGATCTGCCGCCTGCAACGCGTCTCGGCGTCTCGTATCTGCCGCTTGGCGTTGGCCTACTGCTTGATCTTGAGCACGGCGGCGTAGACCTGCTTGCGGTTGGCGAGCGAGCCGTCGGGCAGCGGATGCTCCTCGATCACCTCGGCGATCGCATCCTTGATGCGTAGCCCGTCCTCGAGCGCGCGATCGATGGCGAGCACGGCCAGTTCGTCCACGCTCAGCACGGACGACGACGCCTCGAGCGCCTCGTCCTCGGACGCGCCGCCGATCACCAGCACGATCTCGCCGCGCGGCGGGTCATCGATCACGCTCTGGCGGATCTCGCCGATGCCACCGCGACGGACCTCCTCGAAATCCTTGGTCAGTTCGCGCGCCAACGCCATGGGGCGGTCGGGGCCGAATGCGGACAGCAGGTCGTCCATCGAATCGGCGATGCGGTGAGGGGTCTCGTAGAACACGATCGTGCGACGTTCGGACTGCAGGGAACGCAGCCGCTGCACGCGTTCGGCGTGCTTGCGCGGCAGGAATCCCTCGTAGCAGAAACGGTCGGTGGGCAGACCGGACAGGGCGAGCGCGTCGAGTACGGCGGATGGGCCGGGCGCGCAGGTGACGGGCAGTCCGCGTTCGATGGCGCGGCGCACGATCGACAGTCCCGGATCGTTGATCGTGGGCATGCCGGCGTCGGAAACGACGA
Organism: Bifidobacterium sp. UTCIF-39; assembly: GCF_006408715.1. Taxonomy (NCBI): domain Bacteria; kingdom Bacillati; phylum Actinomycetota; class Actinomycetes; order Bifidobacteriales; family Bifidobacteriaceae; genus Bifidobacterium; species Bifidobacterium sp. UTCIF-39. Next base: position 51,837 of record NZ_JEOG01000020.1, read on the forward strand.
GCACGCATGCGCCGGTTTCCACTTCGTCGAGCAGACCGTCGGACTTGGAACGTTCGTTGTGATCATGGAACGCCACCACACGGCCGTTGACGTGCACTCCGAGACGACGGGCCAGATCGTAGAGCCGGCGGGTGTCCTCCGCGGCCACGATGTCGGCCTGTTCCATGAGCGCCGCCAGACGGGCGGACGCGTCGAAGGTGTTGCCGATCGGTGTGGCGGCGAGCACTACCGTGCCTCGCGGAATCGTCGGCGTGCGTCGGGCTCCGACGGGGCTGATGTCCGCAACCTGGACGGGTGCCGGCTGGACTGCCGGAACGGTTCGGGCAACGGGTTTCGTGGTTTCCAAGGTTTCCGATTGCATGCCTTCAGTATGGCATGTCTTCGGCATCGCCCACGGCAGCCGCATCACCGACAGTATGAAACAAGCGGCCTAATTCATCCGGGATTCACCGAAAAGATAGGGGGAATATGAATTGCCGTTGAATTCTCCCGTTTCGAACCACAAAAACACGCATAACGAAATAAAGTGGTAGCTATGGCCCAGATATTCAATGAACCCTCAAAGGCGATCCTGAAAAGCCAGATCGCCGAGCATATCGCGGAGACTCCCAAGGACAACCGCGAAAACCCCAACGCCTCCCTCTACGAGCCGTTGCCGAAGGACCGGTTCTTCGATCGCGAACTCAGCTGGCTGAAGTTCAACAAGCGAGTGCTGGAACTGGCCGAGGACGACTCCCTCCCGGTGATTGAGCGCGCCAACTTCGCCGCGATCTTCGCCTCGAACCTCGACGAGTTCTTCATGGTCCGCGTGGCCGGCCTCAAGCGTCGTATCGACACCGGTCTGGCCGTCACGTCGGCGAGCGGTCTGAGCCCGCGTCAGACCCTACGCGCCATCGCCGATCAGGCCCACCGCCTGCAGGACGAGCACGCGCACTACGTGGTCGACCACATCCTTCCCGATCTGGCCAAGGAGAACATCGTCCTCCTCAAGTGGAGCCAGCTGACCATCGCCGAGCAGGAGCGTCTGAGCAAGTTCTTCCGCATGCAGGTGTTCCCCGTGCTCACCCCGCTGGCCGTGGATCCCGCCCACCCGTTCCCGTACATCTCCGGCAACTCGCTGAACCTCGCCGTGATCGTCGAGAACCCGACGTCCGGCAAGTCGCACTTCGCCCGTGTGAAGATTCCTGACAACCTGTCCCGTCTGGTGCCGGTCGACGACATGACCGAAGACGAGTCCGGCGACGTGCGCTACGGCTTCATCACCATGGAGAACCTGATCATCGCCCATCTGGAATCGCTGTTCCCTGGCATGATCATCAAGGAAGCCCGTTCGTTCCGCGTCACCCGTAACGAGGACATCGACGTCGAAGAGGACGATGCCGAGAACCTGCTCAACGCCATGGAGAAGGAGCTTCTCCGCCGTCGTTTCGGACCGCCGATCCGTCTGGAGCTGTCCGACACCACCTCCCCGTTCCTCTCGCACCTGCTGGCCGACCAGCTGGGCGTGAACGACGAGGAAGTGTACCGTCTGCCCGCACCGCTCGACTTCACCGTGCTGTTCGAGCTTGGCGGCGTGGACCGTCCGGACCTCAAGTTCCCCAAGTTCATCCCCACGACCAACCGCCAGATCGCCGAGGTCGAATCCAGCCGTGCGCAGGACATCTTCGCCGCCATCCGCGAGCGCGACATCCTGCTGCACCACCCCTACGACTCCTTCTCCACCTCCGTGCAGGCGTTCCTGGCTCAGGCCGCCGCCGACCCGAAGGTGCTGGCCATCAAGCAGACCCTGTACCGTACGTCCAGCAACTCGCCGATCATCGACGCTCTGGTCGACGCCGCGCAGGCCGGCAAGCAGGTGCTCGCCCTGGTGGAGATCAAGGCCCGCTTCGACGAGGACGCGAACATCGCCTGGGCCCGCAAGCTCGAACGTGCCGGCGTGCACGTGGTGTACGGCATCGTCGGACTGAAGACGCACTGCAAGCTTTCGCTTGTGGTCCGTCAGGAGGCCGACGGCCTTCGTCGCTACTGCCACGTGGGCACGGGTAACTACAACCCGAAGACCGCCCGCATCTACACCGATCTCGGTCTGCTCACCTGCGACCCGGTGGTCGGACAGGACCTCACCCGCCTGTTCAACCAGCTCTCCGGCTACGCGCCCAAGTCCACGTTCCACCGTCTGCTGGTGGCTCCGCGCGGCATCCGCTCCGGTCTGATCGAGCGCATTCGCCGCGAGGAGGACGCCGCACGCGCCGGCAAGGAAGCCTGGATCAAGATCAAGGTCAACTCCATCGTCGACGAGAAGACGATCGACGCGCTGTACCGCGCCTCGCAGGCCGGCGTGAAGATCGACATCGTGGAGCGCGGCATCTGCTCGCTCAAGCCCGGCGTCCCCGGCATGAGCGAGAACATCCGCGTGCGTTCCATCCTCGGTCGCTTCCTGGAGCACAGCCGCATCTACGCCTTCGCGAATTCGCAGGGCCCGCAGATCGGCGAAGGCCCCGCCTCCGGTCCGGAGGTGTGGATCGGTTCGGCCGATCTGATGCACCGCAACCTTGACCGTCGTGTCGAGGCGTTAATCCGCATCACCGCCCCCGAGCAGATCGAAGCGCTCATCAAGTACGTCGACCTGCAGATGGCCGACACCACCAGCTCCTGGCACATGCAGCCGGACGGCACCTACGTGCGTCACTCCCGCGACGCCGAAGGCAACCCGCTCGTCGACTGCCAGGAGGCGCTGATCAAGAAGCACACGCGTCGTCCGCGCAACAGCTGATCTGATCTGGCTGAGCTTGATCAGTGATCGGTAATCAACTGGTCATTGATCGACGTTCGCATTAGTCGGAATGGGCATCCTGCAACAGGATGCCCATTCTGCTATCGGCATCACTTGCTTCGATGTTGCATCATTTGTCCATAATCACGCACATTCGTTCACAAACAGTCATAGCCGCCAACACGGTCTGCCGCCAACGAAAACCCCATCCGGCAACGCCCAACGACGGACGTACGCCCACAGGCAATTCAGCCCATCGCCGACATCCCACCCCACATAGCGCGATAATGGAGCCGTAACGAACAGCTCCGAACACAAAGGAAGCACTATGAGCACAGTCGTCGAGGCAGCCGGCGGCATCGTGTACCGTTGGCGCGATGGAGTCGAGCTATTGGGCGCAGCCCAGCACGACTCGGATCTGATACTGGAAAATCTGGAGGTCTGCGTAGTACACAGACCCAAGTACAACGACTGGAGCTGGCCGAAAGGCAAACTCGACATCAACGAATCACATCGGCACGCCGCGGTGCGCGAGATCGGCGAGGAAACCGGACTGGCGGTCGCGCTCGGCGCCTACATCGGCGAGATCGAATACCCTCTCGAAGACGAGGGGAAACGCGGCAAACGACGTAACGATCCTCGCAAACCCAGCAAACATATCCGCTACTGGATCGCATCGATCATTGATGATGAAACCGCAATGAAGCGTCGATACGCGTTCGGCCCGATCAACGCCGACAGGCTCGAAGTCGACAACGTGCAGTGGATGTCCCCCGCCGACGCACGCCATAAGCTCACCCATGTACTCGATCTTGACATCCTCGCCGAATTCGTGCGCAAGGTCAAAAGCGGAATCCTGTGGTCGAAGATGTTTCTGCTCATTCGCCACGGCAAGGCGGAAGGACGCAAATTCTGGGGCGGCACCGACGCCGATCGACCGATCACGCCGCTCGGATCGGCCGCGGCGTACGCGCTCACCCGCGAAATCGCATGCTTCGGCGTGAACCGACTCGTCACCTCGCCATGGCGACGCTGCGTCGGCACCATCCAGACGTTCGCATGGCAGACCGGATTGCCCGTCAACATGGCCGACGATCTGACCGAAGACGCCTACGCATCGCAGCCCGACTCCGCATGGGAATGTCTGCGGCACGAAATGGAGATCACACTGCGGACCGGACAGATCACCGCCGTGTGCATGCACCGACCCGTGATCGGCGGCGTGTTCGAACACATGCGCGGACTGTGCGAACGCAAGTCGCTGGCCAAACAGCTACCTGCGAAAACGCCGTACATGGCGACCGGGCATGCGATAGCCTTTAATATCGTCAACACGGACAACGGTCCGGCAATCATCGATATTCAGAAGGTAAGCCCCATTGTCTACTAGCTCCTCCTCATACGGTTCCTCCTCCATCCGCGCGGCGGGCTCGGGATTCGCGGCTTCCGGGCGGTTCACCCGACCCGCGCAGCTCGATCCGGCGCTTATGGAGCATCTCTCCGGCGGCGTGGACCCGCAGCAGCTCAGTGAAATCAGCCACACCACGGCCGCTTCGCTGCTCGACCGCGTGCATCACACGCAGGATCCGCAGACCGTGACACGCGTGCTCACGCTCGTGGAACATGAGGGCGTGGATCTGGTGGCGGAACTGTGGAGCGGCGGCGACCCGGATTCGCTGCCCGGCGTGCTGTGGCGACTGTACATGCTGCGCACGTGGATGCGTCGCAACCGGGAGTCGATCTCGCGGCTGTGGCGCATCGGCGAGCCGGTGGCGGGAGCGTCGTCGGCGATCGCGGGTGTGGATCAGGCGCCGACGGCCGAGGATATCGCGCGCACGGCGGATTCCATTCTTTCCGGCGCGTTTGTCGGTGATTTCGCCGTGGCCATGGAACGGGCGAGCGCGTTCTGCGCCGTGATCTCGGCTGGGCTCGTGGCCGAGGCACGCCGACGCCAGGAGCGTGAAGCGGAGCTGGCCGGGCCGAACCGGATCGCCAGCTCGGGAGCGGCGCATCTGCTGAAGACCGCGCGCTCGCTGCACTCCACGTCCAAGGATTTCAAGGCCGGAGCGCGGCTCTGGCGCGAGGGGCGGCTGGAGTAGGGTTGCTGTGAGCGGGAACATCGGCCTGGGCCGAGGCTGAGGGTGAGCCGCGAGGTTAGCGGACGGCGCGCCGCAACTGACCGACATTCCGTTGCGGAGAGATCGGTCCGGCGCATATTCGACGCACGTCTGTGATGGATGGGCCTCTTGCGACAGCTCTGGTGCTTGTCCGACGCACCCATGCAACGGATAAGTACTTGGCGACAGCCTCAATGCTCATTCGATGTACGCATGTGGCAGATAAACACCCTGGCCAACCCCCGGTGCTTGTTTGACGCACACACGCGGCCAAGAAGCACCTCACGGCAGCTCTGGTGCTTGTTTGACGCATACAGGCGACGGATGGGCATCTTGTGTGACAGGTACGATGTTTGTTTGACGCGCGCGGTGCGGGGCAGCCGAACACGCCCACGTCGGTGGTATCGGTTTGGCGGACCGGGAAAAATGCCGTACAGTGGTAGCCGCGTCGGGTCGTGCATTGCCCCGGGCTCCATTTTTTGCCGCTGCGAGCGGCCCTTGCGCCGACAGGCGCATTCACGGTCCGGCGTTCTTTTTACTTGTTTTATTTGTTTTCCTTCATTCGGAAATTCCGCTCTGTTCACGATGGCGGGAATAGAGCGCAAGCACAGACCATATGCAAACGACGCGCCCATCCGATGATCATGCCATGCCGGACTAGTTGGAAAGATCAGGCAGACAGGACGAGGTTACACAGGCGTTGTCCAAAGAGAGAGCATCTACGCTTGTCATTAACGATCATTGACAGATCCGTTTCCCCACGTATGAGAATACGCGTATGAGAAAACCATCAGAATTCGTTGCGATTCCAAGGGCGTGCGGCGTCTCGCAGGATTCGACAACTTACGACATTCGGACGTGAAGATAACCGAGCAGGTGTACGGGCAACGCAATCTGAAGAGCGATAGCGCGACTGCGTTGATCGATGCCGGATACGAGTGGTGACAGTGTGTCGCTACACCACTAGGGGGTTGCATGGCATGAGTAGGGGGTATGTTTTGGAAGTGAATGTGATGCATA